>NZ_JAVWXA010000059.1:0-23929 GCF_036662295.1 Stenotrophomonas sp. | reverse complement strand
CCGGTGCGCACCGAAAAAGCCGGTAGTGCCGGCCGCTGGCCGGCTTCCCACAGCCACCGTGTCCTCAGCGATCACCGACCAGTGCGGCGGACGTTGCTGTCCTGCCGCACACCCCCACCCCGCGCGACAGAGCCGGCACTCGCAAGGCTTCATACGCCGCGACGACAGAATCCCGCAAGTGGGCGAAGAACGTTTTTTTTGCCTGTTCGCCCATCTGCGGGGTGAGGCTTTGCTGAAGCACGCGAGTGCATTGCCTTGTCGCTTGAGCGCGTCGGCAACGCCAGCACGCCCGTCAGCGCAGTGCCGGCAGCAGGGTCTGTGCGTTGCCGTCGTTGGGGGCGGCCGGGACGCCGAGCAGGCGCGCCAGCAGCGGGTACAGGTCGACGTTGTCGAAGCCCGGCAGCACCTCGCCCTGCTTGAACGACGGACCGCGCGCGATGAACACCGCGCGCATCGACGGCAGTGCGTTGTCGTAGCCGTGCGAGCCGCGATTGCCCGGCATGCGCTTGGCCAGGCTGGCGCGCGTCAGTGCATTCCAGCCCTCGTGCATCTGGCACACGATCGGCGGCACGCGCGGGTTGCGGCCGTAGGCCCAGCGCGCCGGCAGCGTCTGCCGCGTCCAGCAGTCGTAGTTCGCATGCGCGCCCAGCAGCGCCTTCTCCGCCGCAGCGTTCTGGCCCGGCAATGGCGCGAACCCGATCGACTGGCCCACCGACACGTCCTTGGCGATCAACGGATCGACCATGTCTTCCACCGCGATCGTGTGGCCCTCGGGTACCTCGGCCATGCCGTGGTCGGACACCACGATCACGTTGGTCCCCGCCGCCAGGCCGCGCGCCTGCAACCCGTCCAGCAGGCGCCCGATCGCCGCATCGACCTCGCGCACCGCGGCCGCGTACTCCGGCGAATCCGGGCCGTGGTCGTGGCCGGCGTGATCCACCTGCTCCATGTAGAGCGTCACCAGGCGCGGTGCCTGCGCATCGGTCTGCCCGACCCAGCCCAGCACCTGGTCCACCCGGTCATCGAGCGCCACCGTGCTGTCGTACACCCGCCACTGGCTCGGGCGCACGCCCTGGATCGCCGCTTCGCTGCCTGGCCACGACCAGGTCGCGGTGCGGACGCCGGCCTTCTCCGCGCCCACCCAGATCGGTTCGCCGCCCCACCAGCGCGCATCGGTGACCGCTTCGGGCTTGCTCAGGCGGAAGGTGCCCAGCTCCTCGGCCTGCATGCTGTTGTGGATGATGCCGTGGTGGTCCGGGCGCAGGCCGGTCACCAGCGTGTAGTGGTTGGGGAAGGTCAGCGAGGGGTAGGACGGGGTCATCCAGCGCGCCCGCACGCCGCTGTCGACGATGCGCGAGAGGTTGGGCGTCAGGCCGCGGTCGAGCATGTCCGCGCGCAGGCCATCGATGGACACCAGCAGCAGTCTGGGCGGCGCGGCGGTCGTGGCCTGCGCGGCCGCCGGGTGCGGGCGCGTGGACGGGACGCTGGTACAACCGGCCAGCGCGAGGGCGGCGGCAAGCGCCAGGCAAAGGCGAACGGAAATCATCCGGCCATGATAGTGCGCTGCAGTGACGCGGCGAAGACAACCAATGGCACGGGCGCGCTCAGGCGAACAGCGACGCCCCCCGCGTTTCCAGCTGCAGCAGCGCGGCCTTGGTCGGCAGGCCGCCGCCAAACCCGGTGAGTGCGCCGTTGCGCCCGATCACGCGGTGGCAGGGCAGCACGATCGGCAACGGGTTGCGCCCGTTGGCCGCACCCACCGCGCGGCTGGCGGTGGGGTGGCCGATGTGGCGGGCCAGGTCCACATAGCTCCAGGTCTGCCCGAACGGGATGTCGGCCAATGCCGTCCACACGCGCAGCTGGAAGTCGGTGCCGTGCGGGGCCAGCGGCAGGTCGAAGTGCTGGCGCTGCCCGGCCAGGTATTCCAGCAACTGCGCGCGCGCCGGGGCCATCGCCCGCGGATCGTGCTGCCAGTGCGCGCGGCCCTTGGCGTCGTAGCGGTTGTTCTCGAACAGGATGTGGTGGATGCCCTGGCTGTCGCCGGCCACGGTGAGGGGCCCGATCGGGCTGTCGAACGTGTCATAGCGCAGGGTCATGGACGCACTCCAGGGGAGGGGGAAGACAGGTGCCACAGGTGCAGCACCGCATAGGCGCGCCACGGCCGCCACGCCTGCGAGCGCGCCTCGGTGGCCCGCTCGCTCAGCCGCTTGTCGCCGCCCAGCACCTGCTGCAGGACCAGGTCGCCGGCCGGGAAGGCATCGGGCAGGGCGAGCGCGCGCAGGGCCATGTAGTGCGCGGTCCACGGGCCGATGCCGGGCAAGGCCACGCAGCGCTCGACGAAGCTCTCCAGGCGCTGGCCGGCGCCGAAATCCAGCCGCCCCTCGGCCACTGCCGTGGCCACCGCGCGCACGGTGGCCGCGCGGGTGCTGGGCAGGCCAATGGTTTCCAGGGGTGCATCGGCCAGTTGCTGCGGGGTGGGGAACTGGCGGTCCAGGCCCTCGGGCATGCCCGCCAATGCCTGCCCGAACCGATCGACCACGCGCCGTGCCAGGGTGGTGGCCGCCGCGACGCTGACCTGCTGGCCCAGCACCGCACGCACCGCCACTTCGAAGCCTTCCCAGCCCCCGGGCACGCGCAGGCCGGGCCGTTGCGCGATGCCGCGTGCCAGCAGCGGGTCCTGGCCGAGCGTGGCATGCACGATGCGCAGGTCTGCATCGAGGTCGAAGATGCGCCGCACCCGGCGCACGATGCCGGGAATCGCGCGCGGATCGACCTGGCCCAGTTGCAGGCGCAGTTCGGGGCGGCGCGGATCGGCGCTGACCCGGATCACGCTGGGGCGCTCGGGCGGGCCGATCACGCGCTGGTAGCTGTCGTCGCCGATGCATTCGATGCCGGGGATCGAGCGCCGGCGCAGGAAGGCCAGCATCGCGGCGAAATCCAGCGGCGGCCGGTAGCCCAGGCGCAGGGTGAGGCCGCTCGCATCGGGTGCGGCCGGCTGCTGGCGGCGGATCGCGGTCGGTGCCATGCCGCAGCCCTCCAGGAAGGCGGCGTTGAAGCGGCGCAGGCTGTTGTAGCCGGCCGCCATGGCCACGTCGGTGACCGGTAGTGCGGTTTCGGTGAGCAGCTGCTTGGCCAGCAGCAGGCGGCGGGTGGCGTGGATCTGCGCCGGGGCGGCGCCGAGCCGGGCCACGAACAGGCGCTGCAACTGGCGCGCGCTCAGCCCCAGGCGCATGGCCAGCGCGGCCACCGGCGCCTCCTGCAGGAAGCCGTCGTGGATCAGGGCCAGCGCACGCTGCAGCGTCTCGTTGCTGAGGGCATCCTGCGCTTCCGGCGCCAGTTCCGGGCGGCAGCGCAGGCAGGGGCGGAAACCGGCCGATGCGGCGGCCGCGGCCGTAGGGTAGTAATCCACGTTGTGCGGCTTCGGCGGCGGTGCCGGGCAGACCGGGCGGCAGTAGATGCCGGTGCTGCGCACGGCGGTGAAGAACACCCCGTCGAAGCGGGCATCGCGGGCCAGCCGGGCGCTTTCGCAGGCGGTGTAATCCAAGGGCAGGGCGCTATCCATGGCACCCAGTCTATGCCGGCCGCGCGGGCCAGGCTCGCCGTTTTCGGACACCAATGCGAAGGCGCGACGGGGTGGTTCAGGGCAGGTTCCCGCGGGCAGGGCCGGGCGCACTAGACTGTGGGTCCGCGTGCCGTTGGCGCGTTCCCCCGTACGGATACCAGGTCGTTCATGTTGCTCAAGTCGTGGTGGTTGCCGCTGTTGTGCCTGGGACTGGCCGCTTGCGGCCCGCTGGAAAACCCGGGCAATGTCACCGCCGCCGACAAGGCCGTGCGCGCGCAGGCCGCCGACGGCGACCACATGGTCTCCATCAACGCCGCCGATGCGCCCGCACCGCCGCCGCCACCGCCCCGGCGCGGCGACCTGGGCTGGCCGGCGGCCGCACTGGAAAACGGCAAGGCATGGGTGAGCTGCGATACCGACTACGCCGGTGAGGCCGGTGACGGGCGCGCGCTGGAGGCCCTGGACCGCGCCAGCCTGGAAACGGCGTTGGCACCGTGTGCCGAGCGCGGCCTGGTGCGGGTGCGCTATGCGGGCAAGATCAACCCCGGCTTCTCCGAACTGGTGGCGCGCCTGGCCATGGTGGCCGATGCGCAGCGTATCTCCCGGCGCATCCTCGACCTGGATTCCAGCGGGGGCCAGGTGGAAGCGGCGATCGTGGCCGGCGACCGCATCGGCGAATCCAACTGGACCATCTGGATCCGCGAGGGGTCGGTGTGCCACAGCGCCTGCGTGTTCGTGCTGGCCGCCGGCGACAACCGGCTGGTGGCGGGCAAGGTCGGCATCCACCGGATGATGCGGATCAGCTCCAAGGCCACCTCGCGCGCCGAACTCAACCTCGAGCTCCACCAGGTGTACGACAACGTCAAGGATTACCTGCAGCGCAACGGCGTGGCCGTGGGCGTGGCCGACCTGATGATGACCGTGCCCAACCGCAGCCTGCGCCTGCTGAGCAGCGAGGAACTGCGCCAGTTCGGCCTGGATGGCACCAACGCGGTGCAGGATGACCTGGAGCGGATCAAGCAGATGCGCAAGTGCGGGGATGATTTCGTGCGCCGCAAGGATGCGTTCCTGGTGGCCTTCGACCAGGAGTGCAAGCGCGACGGCAGCGAACTGGAGGCGGTCAACAGCTGCGGGCAGACGCTCAAGCAGCGCTACGGTTTCCCCGACGCGAGCTGCCCCGATGAGAGCCCGTTGTCGGAAATCGACGTCAGCACGCTGCTGCCCGCACCGGCCACGCCCACGCGCGAAACCGCGGTGGAACGCACCGCCAGCGATGCCGGCCAGCCGCCGGCGGAAACGGCCGAGCGCAACTGACGGACCGCTCACGGTGTTCCCGTAGACTGGACCGGTTACTTCCAGCCAACGGTGTCCTGATGCGTGTTCCGCTGCTGCTGTCCTCCCTGCTGCTTGCCGCCGCCGCCCAGGCGCAGACCCCGCCGCCGGCCACCCCGGCACCGGCGCCGGCACGTCCGGCCCCTGCCGCCACGGCGGCCCCCGCGCCTGCCGCCCGCCCGGCCCTGACCCCGGCGCAACAGGCGCAGGTGCACAAGCAGGATGCGGAGATCAGCGCGGCCGCCCTGCAGGTGGCGCAACTGGTGGACACCAACCGCGCCGCCGAGGCGTGGAAGGGGGCCTCGGCGGTGGCCCGCAAGTCGGTCACCGAACAGGCCTTCGTCAGCCAGCTCAGCGCCGATCGCAAGCGCCTGGGCGCGTTGGCCTCACGCGGCCAGCCGGTGGTGACCCGGGTCAAGTACGCGCCCGGGGCCACGGTGCCCGAAGGGCTGTACATCAACGTGAGCTTCCCGACCCGGTTCGCCAACAGCGCCCAGCCGGTTCGCGAGCTGGTGTCCTTCCGCCTGGACGAAGACAAGGTGTGGCGCCTGGCCGGTTACAGCGTGCGCGCCGCGACCCCCTGATCGCCGTTGCCAACTCGAGGAGTGCGTCATGGGTATCGAAATCCAGATGCTGGTGTGGTCGATCGCGCTTGGCCTGGTGCATCTGTTCGCCGCGTCCACCGCGGTCACCCGCGAGCGCGGCCTGAAGTGGAACGCCTCGGCGCGCGATGGGCAGAGCCCGCCGGTGCGGCCGTTGACCGGGCGCCTGCAGCGCGCCCAGGCCAACTTCATGGAGACCTTCCCGTTCTTCGCCGCCGCGGTGCTGGCGGTGGTGGTGACCCAACGCCAGGACGGGCTGACCGCACTGGCCGCGCAGCTGTATTTCTGGGCGCGCGTGGTCTACCTGCCGTTGTACGCGGCCGGCGTGCCGTATGTGCGCAGCCTGGTGTGGCTGGCCTCGCTGGTGGGCATCGTGCTGCTGGCCTGGTCGCTGTGCCCGGGCGGGTGAACCGGCGCCGACCCCGCTGATCCAGATCAAGGTGGGCGGCGGCCATCGGCGTTAGGCTGGCCCGGACACGCAATGGCAGGATGGGATATGTCCGAAGGAAGCCGGCAGGCGCAGCCTGCACTGGAAACACAGGTGGACGTGGTGGTGGTCGGTGCCGGGCCGACGGGGCTGTGTTTTGCCCGCTCGCTGGCCGACAGCGGCCTGCGGATCGCGCTGGTCGAGCAGCAGCCGCAGGCGGCGCTGGCCGAGGCCGCCTTCGACGGGCGCGAAATCGCCCTCACCCATGCGTCGCGGCAGATCCTGGAAACGCTCGGGATCTGGGCACGGCTGGACCCGGCCGAGATCTCCCCGCTGCGCGATGCCAAGGTGCTCGATGGCGCCTCGCCGTTCGCGCTCACCTTCGCCGATACCCAGCGCAACGGCGGCGACCTGGGCTGGCTGGTGCCCAACCACCTCATCCGCCGCGCCGCGTGGGCCAGCGTGCAGGGCCAGGCCGGGCTGGAGGTGCTTACCGAGGCGCGGGTGGCCAGCGTGGTCACCAGTGCGCAGGACAGCGTGGTGACGCTGGCCGATGGCCGCCGCCTGGTGACGCGCCTGGTGGTCGCCGCCGACAGCCGCTTCTCCAGTACCCGGCGCATGTTGGGGATCGGCGCGCGGATGCGCGACTTCGGCAAGTCGATGCTGGTCTGCCGGATGCAGATCGAGGTGCCGCACCGGCACACGGCGTGGGAGTGGTTCGGCTATGGGCGCACGCTGGCGCTGTTGCCGCTCAACGGCGACCAGGCCTCGGCGGTGATCACCCTGCCGCCGCGCGAGATCGAGGCGCTGATGGCGCAGGACGCGGCCGGCTTCGGGCGCAGCGTCAGCGGGTTCTTCGAGCACCGGCTGGGGGCGATGCAGCCGGTCGCGCGGCCGCAGGCCTATCCGCTGGTCGGGGTGTACGCCAACGCGTTCGTCGGCGAGCGCTGCGCCCTGATCGGCGATGCCGCCGTGGGCATGCATCCGGTCACCGCGCACGGCTTCAACCTGGGCCTGGCCAGCCAGCACCGGCTGGCCACCTGCGTGGCGCGGGCCGCCGCGCAAGGGCGCGACATCGCCGCCCCGGCCGGGCTGGCCGCCTACGAACGCGGCCACCGGCTGGCCTCGCGGCCGTTGTACGAGGCCACCAACGCCATCGCCGCCCTGTACACCGACGACCGGTTGCCGGCGCGGGTGCTGCGCAAGGCCGGGCTGCGCCTGGCGCAGGGCGTGTCGCCGTTCCGCCAGCTGATCGCCGCCCACCTGGTCCAGCGCCACGCGCCGGCCTGAGGGGTTCAGGGCGCGTCGGTATCGGCGATCACGTGGATGGTGGTGTCGGCGAACTGCACCACCTGGCCGCCGCGGATCTTGCAGGCCTTGCGCAGTTCCACCTCGCCATCGACCAGGACCTGGCCGTCGGCGATCACCGTCTTGGCCTCCCCGCCGCTGGTGACCAGGTCGGCCAGCTTGAGCAGCTGCTTGAGTTCGACGTAGTCGCTGTCCAGTTCAAATTCGAGGGTCTGCATGGGGCGGGTATCCTGGGAGGGGGCGCCGGCGGTTGCCGGGGCGGAGAAGGGCGCGTATTGTGCGCCAGCGGGCCGCGCAACGGCATCCATGCGGGAATCTGTACGCGTCATTCAGGAACGATGCGGTATCATTCCGCCCTGAGCGAGTGAATCTCCTCCGACCGAGCAGCGCCAGGGCACGCGATAAGAAAGGGCGCCCAAAGCGCGGACCATCCCCTTTTTTATCTCACTGCCACCCAAACGGCAGTGCTTCGGAGTTCCCCATGTCCCAAGAATCCCCCGCGCCGCTGCTGTTCGCAGACCTCGGCCTGTCCGACGCTGTGATGAAGGCCGTGGCCGCCGTCGGCTACGAAACCCCCTCGCCGATCCAGGCCGCCACCATCCCGGCCATGCTGGAAGGGCGCGACGTGCTCGGCCAGGCGCAGACCGGCACCGGCAAGACCGCTGCCTTCGCGCTGCCGGTGCTGTCCAACCTGGACTTCAACCAGACCAAGCCGCAGGTGCTGGTGCTGGCGCCCACCCGCGAACTGGCCATCCAGGTCGCCGAGGCGTTCCAGACCTATTCCTCCGGCATCCCCGGCTTCCGCGTGCTGCCGGTCTACGGCGGCCAGCCCTACGGCCAGCAGCTGCAGGCCCTGCGCCGTGGCGTGCACGTGATCGTGGGCACCCCGGGCCGGGTCATCGACCACCTGGACCGCGGTACCCTGGACCTGTCCGAGCTGAAGACGCTGGTCCTGGACGAAGCCGATGAAATGCTGCGCATGGGCTTCATCGACGACGTCGAGGCCGTGCTCAAGAAGCTGCCGGAGACCCGCCAGGTTGCCCTGTTCTCGGCCACCATGCCGTCGCAGATCCGCCGCATCGCGCAGACCTACCTGAAGAACCCGGCCGAAGTGACCATCGTCAGCAAGACGACCACCTCGGCCAACATCCGCCAGCGCTACTGGTGGGTGAGCGGCATGCACAAGCTCGATGCGCTGACCCGCATCCTGGAAGTGGAGCCGTTCGATGCGATGATCATCTTCTCGCGCACCAAGGCGGCCACCGAAGAGCTGGCCGAGAAGCTGCAGGCGCGTGGCCTGGCCGCGGCCGCCATCAACGGCGACATGCAGCAGGCCCAGCGCGAGCGCACCATCGGCATGCTCAAGGAAGGCAAGCTGGACATCCTGGTGGCCACCGACGTGGCAGCCCGTGGCCTGGACGTGGAACGCATCAGCCACGTGCTGAACTACGACATCCCCTACGACACCGAAAGCTACGTGCACCGCATCGGCCGTACCGGTCGTGCCGGCCGCACCGGTGATGCGATCCTGTTCGCCACCCCGCGCGAGAAGGGCATGCTGCGTGCGATCGAGCGCGCCACCCGCCAGCCGATCGAAGAAATGCAGCTGCCGAGCGTGGACGCGGTCAACGACACCCGCATCAGCAAGTTCATGAGCCGCATCAGCGATGCGCTGGACGCCGGTGGCACCGAGTTCTACCGCGACCTGCTGCAGCGCCTGGAAGGCGAGAAGAACGTGCCGGCGATCGACATCGCCGCCGCGCTGGCCAAGCTGCTGCAGGGCGATTCGCCGTTCCTGCTGACCCCGCCGGTGCGCGGTGCGCGCGAAGAGCGTGCGCCCAACCCGCGCAATGATCGCAACGACCGTGGCGAGCGCCCGGCCCGTTTCGAGCCGCGTTTCGAGCGTGGCCCGCGTCGTGAAGACGACCGCGGCCCGCGTCCGCCGCGTCCGGAAGGCGATTTCGGCAACAGCGATGGCGGCTTCGAGCGCGCCCCCCGCCGTGACATCGCCCCGCGCGGTGCCCCGGAAGCGGGCATGGAAACCTTCCGCATTGAAGTGGGCCACGTGCATGGCGTGAAGCCGGGCAACATCG
The DNA here is from genome assembly GCF_036662295.1 of Stenotrophomonas sp. Taxonomy (GTDB): domain Bacteria; phylum Pseudomonadota; class Gammaproteobacteria; order Xanthomonadales; family Xanthomonadaceae; genus Stenotrophomonas. The sequence continues at coordinate 14,605 of NZ_JAVWXA010000059.1, read as the reverse complement.
TCGGCGCGATCGCCAACGAAGCCGGCCTGGAAAGCCGCTTCATCGGCCGCATCGACATCCACGACGACTTCTCGGTGCTGGACCTGCCGGCGGAGATGCCCAGCGACCTGCTGACCCACCTCAAGAAGGTGTGGGTCTCCGGCCAGCAGCTCCAGATGCGCAAGGTGGAGCCGGGTGAAGACCTGACCCCGTCGCCGCGCCCGGCGTTCAAGCCGAAGTTCGGCCAGGGCAAGCCGCGTGGTCCGGGTGGCCCGCGCAGCGGCCCCGGCGGCAACGACCGCCCGCCGCGTCGCGACGGGTTCAAGCCGCGCGGTCCGCGCAGCTTCTGATCGCCCCGGCGGTCCACGCAACGCCAGCCTCCGGGCTGGCGTTGTCGTTTCCGGGCGGCGGAGGGGCCGCCCGTCTTCACGCGGCGGTTTCGCGCGGCGTCAACATTGCGCGCTCTAGCCTGACCGTTCTGCTATACCGGACGTAGTACCCACGCCGACGGCTTACGGGGGATGACGATGCTGGCAACTGGCAAGGATGTTGGTGCGACAGCCGTCCCGTATCCCACTCGCGGGCTGACCCTGCGTTTCGTGCTGCTGACCGGCATGGCGATCGGGCTGGTCGGTATTTCGGCGCTGATCCAGGAGCTGCAGGCGGCCTCCACGGCCTGGATCGTGGGCCAGAGCCACTGGTCGCGCAGCCAGCAGCAGGCCAGTTTCGCGCTGGGCCGTTACATCAACAGCGGCGATCCGGCCGACCTGGCCGAAGCACGCGGCGCGCTGGCGGTGCCGATGGGCGACCTGGATGCGCGCCGGGCCCTGGAGCAGCCCGGGCTGGACCTGGAGCGCGCGCGCCGTGGCTTCCTGCAGGGCGGCAATGCGCCGGGTGACATCAACCGGCTGATCCTGTCCTTCCGCTATCTCGGCCACCTGGGCTATTTCCGCGATGCGGTGCGGTTGTGGCGGCAGACCGACGCGGGGCTGCAGCAGCTGTCGCAGATCGCCGACCGCGCCGAAGCGCTGCATGCCGACGGCTGGCCGGCACGCCCGCAGCGGCAGGCACTGCAGGACCACCTGCACGCGCTGGATCGCAGCCTGCAGGCGCAGGCCAAGGCGTTTTCGCTGTCGTTGCTGCGCACCGCCTCGGTGGTGCGCATGACCACCCTGGTGGTCGGCGGGCTGTCGGTGCTGCTGATCACGCTCATGGCAGTGATGCTCTCCCGGCGCGTGCGGCACGACCTGCTGGACAAGGAAAGCCGGTTCCGCGCCGCGTTCTACCAAGCCACGGTGGGCATGCTCAAGCTGGACCATGCCGGGGTGGTGCTGGAGGCCAACCAGGCGATCGCCGATATCCTGGACCATCGCCGCGAGGCGCTGCTGGGCATGCCCCTGCACGACCTGCTGGTGGAGGGCGAACTGGTGCTGGACGAGGACGGGAAGATCGACTGGGTGCGCCAGCTGCGCCCGGGCGAACTGCGCTTCATGCGCGCCGATGGCGGCCTGATGTGGGGCCGGTGGAGCGGCACGATCGTGCGCACCCCCGGACGTGAGCCGACGGTGTTTGCCATCGTCGAGGATGTCTCGCAGAACCATGCGCTGGCCCGCGAGGTGGAACACCATGCCAGCCACGATCCGCTGACCGGCCTGGTCAACCGCCGCGAGATCGAACGCCTGCTCGAGCATGCGCTGCTGGACGTGCGCAGCCACGGCGGCGTGCACAGCCTGTGCTACATCGACCTGGACTACTTCAAGCTGGTCAACGACGGCCTGGGCCATGCCGCCGGCGACCAGCTGCTGCGCAACTTCGCCGACTACCTGGTCGGGGCGGTCCGCGACGGCGACTGGGTGGGCCGGATGGGCGGCGATGAATTCGCGCTGTTCCTGGCCAACGCCGGCCAGGACGAGGCCAAGCAGGTGCTGCAGCGGATCGTGCGCAGCCTGGGCCAGGCCAGCTTCCAGCATGGCGATGGCACCCCGCGGGTGAGCTGCAGCGTGGGCGTGGTGGAAGTCACCCGCGAGGCGGTGGATGTGAACTGGCTGATGAGCGCGGCCGACAGTGCCTGCTATGCGGCCAAGGAAGCCGGGCGCAACCGCGTGCATTGCTACAACGAGAGCCGCCCGGCGCTGGATGAGCGCCGGCTGGAGGCCGAGCGGTTGGCGCGCGTCTCCAGCGCCATCGCCGAGAACCGCATGCTGCTGTATGCCCAGCGCATCGCGCGGGTGGGCGATCCGGCATTCCTGCATTACGAGGTGCTGGTGCGCATGCGCAGACCCGAGGGCGTGTTGCAGAGCCCCGGCGAGTTCATGCCGGCGGTGGAGCGCTACGGCATGGGCATGGCGCTGGACCGGCACGTGCTGGGGCTGCTGTTCCGCCACCTGCAGGTGTGCCCGGCGCACGTGCAGCGGCTGGGGCTGTGCAACGTCAACGTGTCGGCCCAGTCGATCGCCGAACCGACCTTCCTGGCCTTCGTCTGCGACCTGCTGGAACGCAACCGTGGGCTGGCCCGCAAGCTCTGCTTCGAGGTCACCGAGACGGCGGCGATCAACAACCTGGCCCAGGCCCGCAGCTTCATCGAGGCGGTCAAGGCGCGTGGCTGCCGGGTGGCGCTGGACGACTTCGGCTCGGGGATGTCCTCCTTCGGCTACCTGCGCCAGTTGCCGGCGGACATGCTCAAGATCGACGGCGTGTTCGTGCGCGACATGGACATCGATCCGGTCAGCCGCGCGGCGGTGCGGGCGATCACCGAGATCGGCCGCGAGCTGCACATGACCGTGATCGCCGAATGGGTGGAGTCGGCCGAGGTGGCCGAGCAGTTGCAGGTGCTGGGCGTGGACGGGCTGCAGGGCTATGCGATCGAGCGGCCGATGGCGCTGGAACGGATGACCCAGCCGGCGCTGCGCCCGGTGCGCAGCGCCCCGGGACCGGGGCCGGACGGGCAGCGCGGCAGCTCCTGAGGGCGCGGGCGGGCCGGGTTGGCCCCGGCTGCGTGAAGACGCCGGGTTCTTGCGATAATCCGGCCAGGGGCGGCACGCAACCTGCGTAGCGGCAGCATCGATGGGCGGGCAGGGGTGTGGGGGACACGCATGGCAGGATCGTGGGCTTACAGGCGATGACACGGCTGGCCTGGCTGCTGCTGTGGCTGCCACTGCTGGCACTGGCCGGCACGGCGAGCAGTGGGCCGGCCCGGATCGGCAGCGACGTGCTGCTGCTGGGCGAGGCCACCGACGAGCGCACGCCGCAGCGCGCCTGCAGCCCGGACGTACTGGCCCGGCACGAGCAGGTGCTGTCGGTGCCGGCGCCGGCCGGGGGCTGGTCGGGCGAGCCGCAGGCGGTGGACGTGTTCGGCGTGCTCTCCGGCGAAGTCCGCATCAGCCACGGCGACCGCGAGATCTGCGGCAGCATGCACGATGCGCGTACCCGCGACTCCCGCTTCCGCGCCGGGGTGGGCATGGTGGCGGTGCCCAAGGCCGGCGAGCGCGAGCCGATCGTGGTGTCCTGGGCCACCCCGCTGAAGCCACGCTGGATTCCCACCGTGCAGCTGGGCGCGCCCAGCCCGGTGCAGCAGAACGACACCGCGCGGCTGCTGGTGCGCGCGGCCTGCATCGCGGTGGCCATCGCGCTGGCGCTGTCGGCGCTGATCGGCTACGTCACCGCCAAGGACCGCTCCTTCCTCATCTACGTGGCCGTCTGCCTGCTGTTCGTGCTCTGGCAGGCGGTGCTGGGCGGGCTCAGCGGCTACCCCGAACCGTGGCTGCCGGTGGACGACCGCGCCTCGTGGTGGCTGGTGGCGCTGACCGCGTTCACCGAGGCCACGCTGTTGCCCGTGCTGTGGCGGCTGAATGGCGGCGACCGGCTCTGGCCGCGGTCGCGGGGCGCCCAGCAGGGCGTGCTGTGGACGCTGGTGGTGGTGGGCCTGTGCGTGCCCTCGATGGGCCTGGCCGCGCTGACCTGGTGGGCGGCCGCGCTGGAAAACCTGTACCTGCTCGGCTGCGCGGTCTGCCTGGGCGTGGGCCTGTGGGCGGTGAGCCGCCGCGACCGTTACGCGCTGGCCGGGTTGAGCGCGCTGGTGCCCTGGGGCGTGATGATGGTGGCCGATGCGCTGCGCGCGCAGTGGCTGGTGGCCTATCGCATCGAGACGCTGCAGCTGTCGGCGACCTGGTTCCTGATGATGTCCGCCTATGCGCTGAACCTGCGCCTGGGCCGTCTGCGCCAGCAGCGCGACGAGATGCGCCAGCTGGCCGACACCGATTCGCTCACCGGCCTGCCCAACCGGCGTGCCGGGTTGCGCCTGCTGGCCGAGTACCTGGCGCGGGCGCGGCAGGAGGACCAGCCGCTGGCGATCGGGTTCCTGGACATCGACCTGTTCAAGGACATCAACGACCAGTTCGGCCACGAGGTGGGCGACCAGGTGCTGGTGGCGGTGGCGCGCAACCTGCGCGACAGCGTGCGCAACCGCGAGGACGTGATCCGCATGGGCGGGGAGGAGTTCCTGGTGCTGCTGCCCGGGGCCAACCGCGGCAGCGCCCTGGCCCGGCTGGAAAGCGTGCGCCAGCACGTGCAGGCGGTGACCGCGATCCTGGCCGTGCCCGGCCTGTCGGTGTCGGCCAGCATCGGCCTGGCGGTGCTGCGCGGCGACGGCGACGACCTGCCGTCGCTGCTGCGCCGCGCCGACCACGCCATGTACTGCGCCAAGCGCGCCGGCCGCAACCAGGTCTACGACGCCGAACGGGCGGTGGCCGCGGAAGAGCGGATGCCGGTCTGAACGACGGTCGCCCTGCGCGGGCCGGGTTTGCCGGATAATGCGCCGATGACTATCCGACTCAACAAGCACATCGCCGACACCGGCTTCTGTTCCCGCCGCGAGGCCGACCGCCTGATCGGCGAGCGCCGCGTCACCGTCAATGGCCACCCGGCCGGCACCGGCGCGGTGGTCGGCGAGGGCGACGTGGTGCTGGTGGACGGCCAGCCGCTGCGCGCGCGCGAGGCCAAAAAGGCCGGCGGCCGCAAGCACGTGTACATCGCCCTGAACAAGCCGGTGGGCATCACCTGCACCACCGAGAGTTCGGTCAAGGGCAACATCGTCGAGTTCGTCGGCCACGAGCAGCGGATCTTCCCGATCGGCCGCCTGGACAAGGATTCCGAAGGCCTGATCCTGCTCACCAGCAACGGCAACATCGTCAACCAGATCCTGCGTGCCGAGAACGGCCACCAGAAGGAATACATGGTGGCGGTCAACAAGCCGGTCACCGACGAGTTCCTGCGCGGCATGGCCCGCGGGGTGCGCATCCACGATGAAACCACGCTGCCCTGCCGCACCAGCAAGCTGGCCAAGTTCGGTTTCCGTATCACCCTGCAGCAGGGCCTGAACCGGCAGATCCGTCTGATGGCGGCCGCGTTCGGCTTCCGCGTCACCCAGCTGCGCCGGGTGCGCATCGACAACATCAAGCTGGGCGCGCTCAAGCCCGGCCAGTGGCGCAACCTGACCGATGCCGAGTTGAAGGCGCTGCTGCCACAGCAGCTGGAGTGGTAAACCCCGGCCTCACGCGCTGAACGAATGGCCGGGCTAGACTGGGCAGGCACAACATCACGCCTGTACCGATGATCAAGCCGTCCAAGCCGGACAACGAAGAGCAGCGCCTGCTGGCGCTGCAGCGCTACCAGATACTGGATACGTCGCAGGAACGGTCGTTCGAGGATCTGGTCACCATCGCCACCGCGCTGTGCGGCACCCGCATGGGCGCGGTGACGCTGGTCGACCGTGATCGCCAGTGGTTCAAGGCCCGGCTCGCGCTGGAGGCCACCGAGACCTCCCGCGACGTCTCCTTCTGTGGCCATGCCATCCTGCAGCCGGACCAGGTCATGGTGGTGGAAGATGCCACCCAGGACCCGCGCTTCTTCGACAACCCGGTGGTGGTGGAGGACCCGCACGTGCGTTTCTACGCCGGGGCGCCCCTGCTCAGCCTGGACGGCCTGCCGCTGGGCACCCTGTGCGTCTTCGACCCCAACCCGGGCCAGCTGCGCCCGGACCAGGCCCAGGCGCTGGCCGCGCTGTCGCGCCAGGTGTCGCTGGTGATGGAGCTGCGCCGCTACGCCCATGAGATCCAGCAGCACATGAGCGACCGCGCCTGGTACGAGCATCGCCTGGCCGAATACAACACGCTGCTGGAGCAGCAGAACGCCGACCTGGCCGAACAGAGCCGCACCGATCCGTTGACCGGGCTGCCCAACCGGCGGGCGATGAGCGTGGCGCTGGAAACGGCGGTGCGCGATGCCGACGGCCAGCCGCGGCAGACCGCGGTGGCGCTGCTGGACATCGACCACTTCAAGCGCGTCAACGATCTCTACGGCCACGCCACCGGCGACCACGTGCTGGCCGAGTTGGCCCGGGTGCTGCGCGCGCAGTTTGCCGGGCAGGGCCTGGCCGCGCGCTTTGGCGGCGAGGAATTCGTGGTGCTGATGCCCGACACCAGCCTGGACACGGCCGAGCTGCAATGCGATTTCCTGCGCATGGCCGTGGCCGACCTGCCGCTGGGCATCCCGCTGACCATCAGCATCGGGGTGGCCGCCCATCGCCATGGCGACAGCGTGGAGCAGACCCTGGCACGTGCCGATGCGGCGCTGTACCAGGCCAAGGACCAGGGCCGCAACCGGGTGGTCCGCGCCGCCTGAGAGCCGGTTCGCACCCGGTGCGACGGCGCGCTGGCATGCTGGGCACCCCACCTGCCACCGCCCTTGCCATGCTGCAGACCCTGGCCGTCTCCAACTATCGTTCGCTGTACGAGCTGGTGGTGCCGATGGGCCGCCTGAACCTGGTCACCGGCGACAACGGCAGCGGCAAGTCCAGCCTGTACCGCGCGCTGCGCCTGCTGGCCGAGACCGCGCGCGGCGGGGTGGCCGCGTTGCTGGCACACGAGGGCGGCCTGGCGTCGGCGCTGTGGGCCGGCCCGGCGCGGATCGACGCGCGCATGCAGCGTGGCGAGGTCCCCGTGCAGGGCCAGGCCAACGCGCCGTCGGTCGCGCTGCGGCTGGGGTTTGCCACCGACGATTTCGGCTACGCGATCGACCTGGGCCTGCCGGTGGGCGGCGGTTCGATGTTCGATCACGACCCCCAGATCAAATGCGAGAGCCTGTGGGCCGGCCCGTTCCTGCGCAGCGCCAACGCGCTGGTGGAACGCCGCGGCGCGCGGGTGCGGCGCCGCAACGGCCCGCGCTGGGACGTGCTGGACGAGCACCTGTCGGTGTTCGAGAGCCTGTTCACCCAGGTGGCCGATCCGCAGCGCATGCCCGAGGTGCTGGTGCTGCGCGAGGCGATCCGCCATTGGCGCTTCTACGATCATTTCCGCAGCGACCCGCAGGCGCCGGCGCGGCAGGCGCCGCTGGCCACGCGCACCCCGGTGCTCAGCGCGGATGGCGGCGACCTGGCCGCGGCCTGGCAGACCATCGTGGAGATCGGCGATCCGCAGGCCCTGGCGCACGCGGTGGACGATGCGTTCCCTGGTGCGCAGGTGTTGATCCAGGCGCACGAGGGGCGGCTGCACCTGAAATTCCAGCAGCCGGGCCTGCTGCGTCCGTTGTCGGCGCCGGAACTGTCCGACGGCACGCTGCGCTATCTGCTGCTGATCGCCGCGTTGCACACCCCGCGCCCGCCGCCGCTGATGGTGCTCAACGAGCCGGAGACCAGCCTGCACCCGGACCTGCTGCCGGCGCTGGCCCGGTTGATCATCGCCGCCAGTGCGCGCAGCCAGCTGTGGGTGGTGTCCCACGCCAGCCGCCTGATCGCGGCCGTGCAGGAAGCGCCGGCCTGCCATCGGATCAGCCTGCACAAGGAATTCAGCCAGACCCGCGTGCTCGGCCAGGGCCTGCTCGATGCGCCGGCCTGGTACTGGCCCACGCGCTAGCGTCGCGCGGGGGCCGCGGCGAGCCGCTTACTCCACGATGTTGCGGGCCTCGGCGGTGCCCAGGATCTCCGGGTGCTTGACCGGCTTGCGTCGGTTCAACAGCGGATGCAGGAACACCGCACCGACGATGATCGCCACGCCCGCATAGAACGGCGGCGCCAGTTCGCGCTGCTCGCTCAGCAGCACCATCGCCAGCACGATCGCATAGACCGGCTCCAGGTTGGTCACCAACTGCACGGTGTAGGCGCTGAGGTGGCGCAGCGCGACCAGCGCCAGCGCGAACGGCAGCAGCGTGCACAGCCCGGCCAATGCCAGCAGCAGCACGCCGTCGTGCACGCTGGGCACCACCCACAACGGGCTGGCCAGGGCCGGCAGCAGGAACGGCAGCAGCGGTGCCAGCAGGGTGAGGGTGAGGGTGCCGGCGCCCAGTTCCAGTGCGGTCACCGTGAGCGGGTCGGCATGGCTGACCAGGCGCTTGTTGAGCGAGCCGAAGGCCGCCACCAGCAGCGCCGACAGCGCCCCGATCAGCACGCCCATGCGCATCCCGTGCGGCACGCCGCCCACCACCAGCGCCACGCCCGGCAGCACCGCGATGCCGAAGGCCAGTTCGCGCAGCTGGAACGGCCGCTTGGCCACCCACGGTTCGATCACGGCGGTGAACACCGGTGCCAGTGCGATGCAGGTGGCCGCCACCGAGGCATTGGCCAGCTTCACCGCACCGTAGAAGGTGAGCCAGTGCAGCGCCACCAGCGCGCCCACGCCGCAATAGCCGGCAAACAGCGCCGGCGACAACTGGCGCAGGCCGCGCCATACCCGCGGCAGCAGCGCCAGCATGGCCACCACCAGCAGCATCCGCCACCACACCAGGGGCAGGGCAGGCAAGGTGATCAGCTTGCCGAGGATGGCGGTGACGCCCCACAGCAGCACACAGAAATGGATTTGCAGCAGCGCTCTGCGGGTATCGGTCATCGGCATCGCACTATTGTGCGGCAAGCCGGCCATCGTCGCGATCCATCCACGCCGGGGCCCGGCCGGCATGGCATGCTGCGCCGATGAACGCCACGCCGCTGCCACCTCCCCGCCGACGCGCCCGCGCGCTGGCCGGGCTGACCGCACTCACCGCCCTGGCCTCGCTGGTGCTGCAGTACGCGCTGCTGCTGCAGACGGTGGGCGCCACGGCGGGCAACGGGCAGGCGCTGCTGCGCCTGCTGGGCTACTTCACCATCCTGAGCAACATCGGCGTGGCCGCGGTGTGCCTGGCACGCGTGCGCGGGCGCGGCGACGGCATGGCCGCACCGGTGCCGGCCGCCGCGGTGGCGCTGTACATCGGCATCACCGGCCTGGTCTACGTGCTGGTGCTGCGCGGGCTGTGGCACCCGCAGGGCTGGCAATGGTGGGCCGATGCCGGCCTGCATTACGCGGTGCCGGTGCTGTACCTGCTGGGCTGGCTGACCGGCCCGCACGGTTACCTGCGCTGGCCGCAGCTGGGCGTCGCGCTGCTGTTCCCGGCGCTGTACCTGGGCTGGGCGCTGCTGGTGGGCCGCTGGAGCGGGCAGTACCCGTATCCGTTCCTGGACCTGGGCGCGCTCGGTGCCGCGGCAGTGGCGCGCAACGCGCTGGTGGTGGGGCTGGCGTTCGTCGTGTGCGGTGCGTTGCTGTGGCGGCTCGATGCCCGCCTCGGCAGGCGCCAGCCGGCATAGCCGGCGCTATCGGGCGCCGACCTGGGCCAACTGGTCGCGCAGTGCCATCGCCGCCCCCGGATTGCGCTGCTTGGCTGCCCCGATGAACAGGATGTACACCTCGCGCGGGCCGCGCGTTCCGCTGTCGCTGCCCACATGCGGCAGGTCCGGATTGTCCTCGCCGCGTGCCCAGCGCATCGCGCGCAGGCACCACTGCTCCAGCGCCCGTTGCGGATAGCCGGCGCGCAGGTTGGCACGCGCGTCCATCAGGCGCGCATAAACGAAATCGGCGGTCGGATCGGCAAAGCTGGGGTGCTCGTTCGAGCCGCTCATCACCAGCGCCACATTGTGCGCGCGGGCCACGGCGATCAAGGCGGGTGTCCACGCCGCCGGATTACGCACTTCCAGGGCGTGCTGCAGGCGCTGGCCGTGGGCGCTCGTCGGCAGCAGCGCCAGAAAGGCGTCGAAGGCCGCCGCGTCGGCCGGGTGGGTGGGGCCGAACTGCCACACCAAGGGGCCGAGCCGGTCTTCCAGGGCCACGATGCCGTCGACGAAGGCGGCCACCCGCGGCCCCACCGTGGTCAGGTCATGGGTCTGGGTGATGGTGCGTGGGGCCTTGGCCGAAAAGCGGAACCCCGGCGGCGTCTGCTCGCGCCATTGCGCGTAGATCGCAGGCTTCTGCGCCCGGTAGAAGGTGCTGTTGATTTCGATGCAGCCCAATGCGCGGCTGGCGTGCGCCAGTTCCTCGCGCTGCGGCAGCCCGGCCGGATAGAAGGTGCCGCCGCGCCAGGCGGGGAACACCCAGCCCCCGATGCCGGTACGGATCGGCCCCGCTGGGCCCGTCATGCCGGCCCGGCGTGGTCGGCCCACGGGTCGTAGCTGCCAAACCACCACAGGTAGCCTTCCGGGTCGCGGCAGGCATAACCGCGGCCCCCATAGGGCTGGTCAGCGATCGGGATCACCACCTGTGCCCCGGCTGCCACGGCACGCGCATGGTGCGCATCCGGGTCGGCCACGATCACGCAGGCGCTCTGGGTCTGGCGGCCGCCCACCTCGTCGGGGTGCACGCTGTGCCGGCCCCACTCGCTGGCATTGTCCACCGAGCCGAGCATCACCATGCCGCGGCCGTACACCAGCTGGGCGTGATGGACCACCTCGCCTTCGGCGTACACCGCCTGGGCGCGGAAGCCGAACGCGGCCTCCAGCCAGGCGATGGCGGCGTGCGCGTCGCGGTAGCGCAGGCACGGGATGAGGGTGGAGCCGGTGGCGTCGGGCGCAGTCATGCGGGTCTCCGGAGCGGCGCTCCTTCTGGCACAGGCGAGCCTGCCGGGGCGCGCGTTACCATCGTGCGAAACCCGCGCCGGGCCCGTTCCGGGCCTCAACGCCCCCGCGACACGCAACTGGAGACACTGTTTGAACACATCCTGGATCGGAGGCGTCGTGCTGCTGGCATGCGCACCTTTGGCGTCGGCAGCGGTGCCGGCGGAACTGCAGCGGCTGGACGCCACCGTGGAGCGCGTGCGCAGCCAGTTCGACGTGCCCGGCATCGCCGTGGCGGTGGTCAAGGATGGGCAGGTGGTGCTCGAACGCGGCTACGGGGTGCGCGAGCTGGGCAAGCCGGACCCGGTGCAGGCCGATACGTTGTTTGCGATCGCCTCCAACACCAAGGCCTTCACCGCCACCTCGCTGAACCTGCTGGCCGAGCAGGGCAAATTGAAGATGGATGACCGGGTGATCGATCACCTGCCGGGCTTCCGCATGTCCGACCCGTACGTCACCGGCGAGATGCGCATCCGCGATCTGCTGTCCCATCGCAGCGGGCTCAGCCTGGGCGCCGGCGACCTGCTGTTCTGGCCCACCACCGCCTACAGCAACCAGGAGGTGGTGCAGCGCCTGGCCAAGGTGCCGCTCAAGGCCGGCTTCCGTGATCGCTATGCCTACGACAACATCCTCTACGCGGTGGCCCAGCAGGTCATCGAGCAGGTGTCCGGGCAGTCCTACGCCGCGTTCCTGCAGCAGCACATCTTCACCCCGGTCGGCATGGCCGGCACGCGCTACAACGCCGACCACCTCCAGCCCGGCGACAGCGCGGCGGTGGGGCATGCCAAGTACGATTTCACCCAGCTGCAGAAGGTGGCGCCGCTGACCTGGTCCAACAATGCCGGCGCCGGTGGCATCTACTCCAGCGTGCACGACATGGCACGCTGGATGAAGGTGCAGCTGGCCCACGGCACGCTGGAGAACGGGCAGCCGCTGTTCAGCGCCAAGAGCCAGCAGGGCATGTGGCAGATGATCACCCCGCAGGCCGTGGCCGAGCCGAGCGTGCCGCAGCTGGCCGCCGCGCGCCCCAATTTCGCCGGCTACGGCGAGGGCTGGAGCCTGAGCGACTACCGCGGCCAGAAACTGGTCTGGCACACCGGCGGCTGGCCGGGCATGGTCTCGCGGGTGACCCTGGTGCCCGAGCAGAACCTGGGCATCGTGGTGCTGACCAACCAGGAAGTGGGGGCCGCGTTCAATGCGATCACCATGGACGTGCTCGACGCCTACCTGCAGGCCCCGCAGACCGACTGGGTGGCCGCCTATGCTGCCGCGGTCGCCAAGGCGCAGGACAAGGCCGACGAGGGCTGGGCCCGGCACCAGGCCGCGCGCGACGCCCGTTCCCGGCCGTCGCTGCCGCTGGCCGGGTATGCCGGTGGCTACCGCGATGCCTGGTACGGGGATGTGTTCGTGGAGCAGAAGGGCGGCGCGCTTCGCCTGCGCTTCGGCAAGACCGCCCAGCTGGTGGGCACGCTGTCGCATTGGCAGCACGACACCTTCCTGGTGCGCTGGGACGACCGCTCGCTCAATGCCGATGCCTTCGTGAACTTCAGCCTGGATCCGGACGGCAAGGTGCGCGAGGTGCGCATGCAGGCGATCTCCTCGCTGACCGATTTCAGCTTCGATTTCCAGGACCTGCTGTTGCTGCCGGTCGCCGAGGAGGCCAAGGGCTGAACCGCGCGCGCCGCGTGAGCTGCAGGTAACGGCACCGGGCAGGCCGCGATGGGATAATCGCGGCCTGCTTTGCTTCTGGGTAAGGGAATGTTCCGCTGGTTTGAATCGCTGATTCCGGTTTTTCCGCCCATCGATGGCCGCATGCCGCCGCGCACGGTGGTGCCGTTCTACATCCACTACCTGCGCCCGGTCTGGCCGGTGCTGCTGGCCACGCTGGTGGCCGGGCTGCTGCTGGCGCTGGTGGAAGTGGCGATGTTCGACTTCCTCGGCCGCATCGTGGACATGGTGGCCGAGCAGCCGGGCAGCGGCTTCTTCGCCCGCCACGCCGACACGCTGCTGTGGATGGCGGCCATCACGCTCATCGCGCGGCCGGTGCTGGTGTCGCTGCACAGCCTGCTGGTGAACCAGGCGATCGTGCCGGGCCTGAGCAACCGCTCGCGCTGGCTCATGCACAACTACGTGGTGCGCCAGAGCCTGAGCTTCTTCCAGAACGACTTCGCCGGCAGCATGGCCAACCGGGTGATGCAGACCGGTACCTCGCTGCGCGAGTCGGCGGTGCAGATGGTCGATTCGCTGTGGTACATCATCGTCTACACCGGCACCGCGCTGTACCTGTTCGCCCAGGCCGACTGGCGCCTGATGATTCCGCTGGGGCTGTGGATGGCCGGCTACGCGGTGATCATGTGGTACTTCGTGCCGCGCGCGAAGGAGCGTGCGTGGATCGCCTCTGAAGCGCGCTCCAAGGCGATGGGCCGCATCGTGGACGGCTACACCAACATCCCCACGCTGAAGCTGTTCGCCCATGGCGGGCGCGAGCAGGCCTACGTGGCCGAGGCGATCGAGGAGCTGGCCACCAAGCACCGTGGGCAGACCCGGGTCACCACCGGCCTGGAAGTCACCATCGCCATCGTCAACGGCTTCCTGATCGTGGGCACCTGCGGGCTGGCGCTGTGGCTGTGGAACGGGGGCCACATCACCGTCGGTGCGATCACCCTGGCCACCGGCCTGGTGATCCGCATCCACAACATGTCCGGCTGGATCATGTGGACCATCAACGGCATCTTCGAGGACATCGGCACGGTGCAGGACGGCATCACCACCATTGCCCAGCCGCTGACCGTGCAGGACCGCGAGGACGCGACGGCGCTGCAGGTGGCGCAGGGCGCGGTGCGTTTCGATGACATCCACTTCCACTACGGCAAGCGTGGCGGGGTGATCGCCGGGCTGGACCTGACGGTGAAACCGGGCGAGAAGATCGGCCTGGTCGGCCCGTCGGGGGCGGGCAAGTCGACCCTGGTCAACGTGCTGCTGCGCCTGTACGACCTGGAAAGCGGCCACATCCGCATCGACGGCCAGGACATCGCCGGGGTGACCCAGGAGAGCCTGCGCCGGCAGATCGGGGTGGTCACCCAGGACACCTCGCTGCTGCATCGCTCGATCCGCGACAACCTGCTGTACGGCCGCCCCGGCGCCACCGAGGATGAACTGCGGGCCGCGGTGGCCAAGGCGCGTGCATCGGCCTTCATCGAGACCCTGCGCGACGGCGAAGGCCGCACCGGTTACGACGCGCACGTGGGCGAGCGCGGGGTGAAGCTCTCCGGCGGCCAGCGCCAGCGCATCGCCATCGCCCGCGTGCTGCTCAAGGACGCACCGATCCTGGTGCTGGACGAGGCCACCTCGGCGCTGGATTCGGAAGTGGAAGCGGCCATCCAGGACAACCTGGACGAGCTGATGGCCGGCAAGACGGTCATCGCCATCGCGCACCGGCTGTCCACCATCGCGCGCATGGACCGGCTGGTCGTGATGGACCAGGGCCGCATCGTGGAAACCGGCACGCACGCCGAGCTGGTGGCCGCGGGCGGGTTGTACGCACGGTTGTGGGCGCGGCAGACCGGTGGGTTCGTGGCGGCGGAGGGGTAGAGCCACCCCATGGGTGGCTGCTCTCCGGTGAGGGGACGGTAGGTACAGACGTTGTTCTTCGTTCCTGCATCGCGCTCAGCCACCCATGGGGTGGCTCTACCATCCGTGTGTGCCGGAATGGTGGACAGG
>NZ_JAVWXA010000058.1:0-24094 GCF_036662295.1 Stenotrophomonas sp. | reverse complement strand
AGCGGGACTTGCAGCGTGTCCCGCACCCCCGCCCGTACCCGCCCCAAGTGACAAGGCAACGCACTCGCCTGCCTCTGCAAAGCCTCGCCCCGCAGGTGGAAAAGGAACCTGAGAAAGCAGCGACAAGGCTGCTGCGTGCGGATGCGTGGCTCAGCTGAACCAGTGCCGCAGGAAGGGCGCGGTCGCACTGCCGGCTGTGGCGCTTACCTGCGCGGGCGTGCCGGCGGCCACCACGGTGCCGCCTTCCTCGCCCGCGCCCGGACCGACGTCGATCACCCAGTCCGCATCGGCGACCACGCGCAGGTCGTGTTCCACCACCACCACCGTGTTGCCCGCATCCACCAGCCCGTGCAGCTGCTGCATGAGCTTGTCCACGTCGGCCGGGTGCAGCCCGGTGGTGGGTTCATCAAGCACGTACAGGCTGCTGCCGTGCTGGCTGCGCTGCAGCTCGGTGGCCAGCTTGATGCGCTGCGCCTCGCCGCCGGACAGCTCCGTGGCCGGCTGGCCCAGCCGCAGGTAGCCCAGCCCGATGTCATGCAGCAGCTGCAGCGGTCGCTGTACCGGCGCCTGCTCGGCAAAGAACGTGAGCGCCTCCTCCACGGTCATCGCCAGCACCTCGGCAACGGTGCGGCCCTGCCACGTCACCTCCAGCGTCTTGGCGTTGTAACGCTGCCCATGGCAGGTGGGGCACGGCGCGTACACGCTGGGCATGAACAACAGTTCCACGTGCACGAAGCCCTCGCCTTCGCAGGTTTCGCAGCGGCCCTGGGCCACGTTGAACGAAAAACGCCCCGCCGCGTAGCGGCGCGACTTCGCCAGCGGCGTGCCGGCAAACAGCTTGCGCACGTGGTCGAACAGGCCGGTGTAGGTGGCCAGGTTGGAGCGCGGCGTGCGCCCGATTGGCTTCTGGTCCACGTTGACCAGCCGCTTGATCGCCGCGACGTCGCCCAGCAGCCGGCCGCGCGTGCGTTCCAGGCGGTCGGGCACCGGCAGTTCGCTGTCGCCTTCTTCGGCCACCACCTCGTGGCCGAGGTGTTCACCGACCAGCTCGACCAGGGCCTGGCTGACCAGGCTGGACTTGCCCGAGCCGGACACTCCGGTGACGGCGGTAAAGGCGCCCAGCGGAAAGCGCGCGTCCAGCCCGTGCAGGTTGTTGCGGTGGATGCCGCGCAGCTGCAGCCACGCGGTGGGCGTGCGCGGGGTGCGGCGCGCGCCGGTGCCGTCCTCGAACAGATACGGCGCGGTCAGCGACGCCTTGACCGTGCGCAGGCCGGCCGGCGGGCCGCTGTAGAGCACCTGCCCGCCGTGCTGGCCGGCGCCGGGGCCCACGTCCACCAGCCAGTCGGCGCGACGCAGCATCGCCAGGTCGTGCTCGACCACGAACAAGGTATTGCCGCCGGCCTTGAGCTGGTCCAGCGCGCGGTACAGGGCCTGGCCATCGGCCGGGTGCAGGCCGGCGGTGGGTTCGTCGAGCACGTACACCACGCCGAACAGGCTGGAGCGGATCTGCGTGGCCAGGCGCAGCCGCTGCAGTTCGCCGGGCGACAGCGTGGGCGTGGCGCGATCCATCGAGAGGTAACCCAGGCCCAGCTCCTGCAGGGTGCCGATGCGCGCCACCAGGTCGTGCGCGATGCGCTGGGCGGCGATGCGTTTTTCTTCGGACAGGTCCGGGGTGCGGCGTACATCGCTGCCGCCCACGTGGGCCGGGCCGCCGGCCGCGGCGCGTGCCTTGAGCGCCTTCTGCCCGGCCGCGCGGCTGCGGGTGCCGCGCGCGGCGGGCGCCTCGAAGCGGCCCTCGGCCGCCGGGCGCAGCACCTCGGCCATGGCGCTGAGCGAGAGCTGGGACAGCGCGCCGATATCCAGCCCGGCGAAGGTCACCGACAGCGCTTCGCGCTTGAGCCGCTTGCCCGCGCACACCGGGCAGGCGGTGCCGACCATGAAGCGCGCCACGCGCTTTTTCATCATCGCGCTCTGCGTGGTGGCGAAGGTGTGCAGCACATAGCGACGCGCACCGCTGAAGGTGCCCATGTAACTGGGCTCTTCCTTGCGGCGCACCGCGGCGCGGGTTTCGGCCGGGGTGAAGCCGGCATACACCGGGGCCACCGGCTGCTCGTCGGTGAACAGGATCCAGTCGCGCTGCTTCTTCGGCAGCTCGCGCCAGGGGATGTCCACGTTGTAGCCGAGGGTGACCAGGATGTCGCGCTGGTTCTGGCCGTGCCAGGCCGGCGGCCAGGCGGCGATGGCGCGCTCGCGGATGCTCAGCGACGGGTCGGGCACCATCGACTGCTCGGTCACGTCGTACACGTGGCCCAGCCCGTGGCAGTGCGGGCAGGCGCCCTGCGGGGTGTTGGGCGAGAAGTCCTCGGCAAACAGCATCGGTTGCCGCGCCGGGTAGGTGCCGGCGCGCGAGTACAGCATGCGCAGCAGGCTGGACAGGGTGGTGACGCTGCCCACGCTGGAGCGCACGCTGGCGGTGCCGCGCTGCTGTTGCAGGGCCACCGCCGGCGGCAGGCCGTCGATGGCATCCACGTCGGGCACGCCCACCTGGTCGATCAACCGGCGCGCGTAGGGCGACAGCGATTCGAGATAGCGCCGCTGCGCTTCGGCGTACAGGGTGCCGAAGGCCAGCGACGATTTGCCCGAGCCGGAGATGCCGCAGAACACCACCAGCGCATCGCGCGGGATGTCCACGTCGACATCCTTGAGGTTGTGTTCGCGGGCACCACGGACGCGCACGAAGGCGGCGGTGGTGGGAGCAGGGGAACGCTTGCGGGGAGGACTCATGCACGCAGGATAGTGAGCGGCCCCGCAAGCGGCCAGTGAAAGGACAGTGCAGGTGGCGTCGGCGTGGCCTACACCGCCGCCAGCCGCGGCGGCGCGCGCACCACGGCCGGGGTCAGCACGAAGGCGGCCACCGCATCGGACAGCACGCCGGCCTGGCGCGCCATCGCGTGGGCCGAGGCCGAGGCCTCCTCCACCAGCGCCGCGTTCTGCTGGGTGCTGCCATCCATGGCCAGCAGCGTCTGCCCGACCTGCTCGATACCGGCGCTCTGCTGCTGGGAGGCGGCCGAGATGCTGGCCATGATCGCGCTGACCTGCTGCACGCTGCCCAGAATCTGGCCCATCGTGGCGCCGGCTTCATCCACCTGCCGGGTGCCGGTGGCCACCGTCGCCACCGAAGCCTCGACCAGGCCCTTGATCTGCCGCGCGGCATCGGCGCTGCGCTGGGCCAGCAGGCGCACCTCGCCGGCCACCACCGCGAAGCTGCGGCCCTGCTCGCCGGCGCGGGCGGCCTCCACCGCCGCGTTCAGCGCCAGGATGTTGGTCTGGAACGCGATCCCGTCGATGATGCTGGTGATGTCGGCGATGCGGTGGGCGGCCTGTGCGATCTCGCCCATGCGCGCGGTGACCTGCGCCACCGACGCACCGCCCTGCTGGGCGATCCCGGTGGCCTGCAGGGCCAGCTGGTTGGCCTGCTGGGCCGCCTCGGCGTTCTGCCGCACGGTGGCGGTGAGTTCCTCCATCGACGAGGCGGTTTCTTCCAGGTGTGCGGCCTGGCGCTCGGTGCGCCCGGCCAGGTCCTGGTTGCCGGCCACGATCTCGCCCGCGGCGCCGTTGATGGCCTGCGAGGCCTGCTGGATGCGCGCGACGATATCGGTGAGCTGCTGCACGGTGGCATTGGCGTCATCGCGCATCTGCGCGAACACCCCGTCGAACTGGCCCTGCATGCGCGCGCGCAGGTCGCCGTGGGCGAGCGCGGAGAGCAGCACCTGCAACCCGGACAGGTTGCCCTGGAAGGTGTCCAGCAGGCCGTTGATGCTCACCGCCAGGGTCAGCACGAAGCCCTGCTTGCCGGCCAGGTCGATACGGCCGTGCAGCTGGCCGTGCGCGGCGGCATCGACCAGCGCGGCCAGTTCGGTTTCCACCGTGGTTTCCAGCGCGCGGCTGCGCCATTCCACCGCGGCGCCCAGGCAATGCCCCTGGTCGATGATGGGGGTGATGACCAGCTGGTAGCGGGTGCCGGCATGTTCGATCTCGTGGCTGGCCGCTGCCGGCGCCTGCGTGGACAGCGACAGCCCGGCGAAGGCCGGGTGCAGGGCCATCGCGGGCTGCCCGCGCCAATCGCTTTCATTGGCCTGCAGCTCGCCCAGCAGCGCGCGGTTGAGCAGGCTGATGCGGCCCTCCGGGTCGATCACCATGATGCCGGTCTGCGCGCTGTCCAGCGCCTGCCGCGCCCGGGCGTTGTCGCGTGCGCTGGCCCGCTCGGCCTCGATCCGTTCGCGCAGCCGCTGCTGCATGTGCACCAGGCGCTGCGCCAGCTGGCCGATCTCGTCGTGCGGGTTGTGCACGGTCAGCACGCTGTCCAGCCGGTCCTCGGCGATGTCTTCGGCAAAGCGCAGGGTATCGGCGATCGGGCGTCGCACCGCGCGCAGCACCAGCACCAGGCTGGTGATCAACACCACCGCCACCAGCGCCAGGGTGGCGCCGAACAGCAGCGTCATCGCCCGTGACTGGCCATGCTGGCGCGTGCGGGCGGCATCCAGCGCCTGTGCCTGCACGAGTTCCAGCCGTTGCAGGGCGGGGCTGATCTGGTCGGCGGTATCGGCCAGCGACTGCGCCTCCACGTCCAGCCCGATGCGCGCGGCGGTATAGGCCAGCAGCGCGCCCTGGTAGGCGTCCATGCCCTCGCGCAGCGCGTCCTGGGTGGCCACCGGCAGGCCGGCGACCGACAACGCCAGCTCGAAGGGCAGCTTGGCCTCGCTGGCACGGTCGGTGTGGGCGGCATCGCCGGTGAGCAGCAGCAGTGCCTCGTGGCGGCGCATGGCCTGCCACTGCGCCGCCAGCGCGGCCGGCGCCGCTTCGCCAAGCTGGGCGTCCACGGCAGCCGCCTGCGCCTCCAGCTGCGCGCGCAACCCTCCCTCGCCGCGCCCCATCTCATCGGCGCGCGCATTGAGCGCGGTGATGCCGTCGGCAAATGCGCCGGTACGCTCGGCCAGGGTGCGCAGCGCGCTGGCGCTGCCGGTGTCGTGCGGCGTACGCTGCAGGCGTGCCAGCGACTGCTGCAGGGTGTCCTGCGCCTGGCGCAGCGCGGCGCGGTCGGCATCATCGAAACTCACCGCATAGCGGGTCTGCAGGCGGCGCGCCTCGGCCACCTGGGTGGCCAGCGCGGAGGCCAGCGCCGCGTCCTGCTGGTGGGCGGCGAAGGTGGCCGCGGCGCGGCTGGCGTTGTGGCCAGTCCAGGCATACACACCGGCGATGACCAGCAGGCCGGCGCCGCACACCGCCAGCGCCGCCTTGATCCTGGCGGCCACGCTCAACCGGCGCAGGCCGGTGGCGGTGGCGGCAAGCGATCGCCAGGCGGGACGCCAGCGCGGGCGGACGGGTGCGGACAACGGGCGGTGGGGGACGACCGACATGGGCGACTCCAGGCAAGGGGACGCATCGATATCGGCGGCTGATGAAGGAACTTTAGACCCGAGTTGAACACCGCCATCGCAGGCGGCCCTGCGGGTCTGTTGTAGCCGGCACAGGCGACGACAAGATGACCGTCGGCGGACAGCGGCCCTGCTTGCTGCCCGGCTTGACCTCAACCACGGTTGAGCTGCCAGAGTGCCTGCACCTCCCCCGTGACCCCTTCCAATGGATGCGCCCACCCTTGATGCCTACCTGGCCCGGCTCGGCCTGCATACGCAGCCCGCGCCCGGCCTGGCAACGCTGGCGCTGCTGCAGGCGCGGCACAACGCCATCTTCCCGTTCGAGACCCTGAGCACGCTGCTGCGCGACGCGGTGGCCATCGACCTGCCCAGCGTGCAGCACAAGCTGCTGCGGGAAGGCCGCGGCGGCTACTGCTATGAACTCAACGGGCTGTTCCTGGCGCTGCTGCAGCAGCTGGGCTTCGACGCGCGCGCGCTCGCCGCCCGGGTGGTGATGGGACAGACCGATCCTTCGCCCGGCGCGCGCACGCACATGCTGGTGATGGTGCGCATCGACGCGGTGGACTACATCGCCGACGTGGGCTTTGGCGGCAACACCCCGACCGGCCCACTGCGCCTGGACCATCGGTTCGCCCAGGCCACCCCGCATGGCTACTACCGGCTGGACAGGCACGGGCAGGACTACCTGCTGCAGGTGGAGGTCGACGGGCAATGGCGGCCGCTGTACCGCTTCGACCTGCAGGTGCAGGCGCCGATCGACCACGTGGTGGGCAACTGGTATGTGTGCACGCACCCGCACTCGACCTTCCCCGGCCAGTTGCGGGTGGCGCTGGCCGGGCCGGGCTGGCGGCGCACGCTGGGCGGCGGCGTTTACACGGTGCACCGCCCCGGCCAGCCCAGCGAGCGGCGGCCGCTGGCCGATGTGGACGCGGTGCTGCAGGTGCTGGACGAGGCTTTCGGGATCACCCCGCCGGCACACCCGCGGCTGCGTGAGGCGATCGCGGCCTGGCTGCGCGGCGCGGCGTAGGGGCCGGATGCGCGCGAAGGGTGCGCGTAGCGTGCCGAGCGCGGATTGCAATGTTATATCTTTTCACTATCATCGGCGACGCACCCGCGCCCTCCCCCTTTGAAGACGTCCCCGCCGATGAAGTCCCCCGCCCTCGCCTCCGCCTTGATCGCGGCGTTGTTCGCCCCTGACGCCACCGCGGCGACGGAGCCCGACACCGACGCGGAGGCCACCGTCACCCTGGGCCGGGTGGAGGCCCGTGGGCGTGCCAGCAGCGGCCCGCTGGCCGCGCGCCAGGTGCTGACCTCGGTGGATGTGATGGGCGCGGGGGAGATTGCCGGGAAGAACGTGATGAACAGCTGGGAGCTGCTGGGGCAGATGCCGGGCATGCAGCTCACCGAGACCCGCCAGGGCGCCGAGTCGGGCAAGGCCACCTTCCGCGCGTTCAACGGCGAGGGCTACATCAACGGCATCAAGATCCTGATCGATGGCATCCCCAGCAACGTCAACAGCGGCAACCAACGCTTCATGGACATGCTGTTCCCGCTGGACATCGACTACATCGAGGTGGTGCGCGGCACCAACGACCCGCGCTACGGCCTGCACAGCATCGGCGGCAACATCAATTTCAGCACGCGCCAGGGCGGCAACTACAGCCACGCCCGGCTGGCCGTGGGCAGCTTCGCCACGCGCGAGCTGCAATGGGTGCACGGCCACCAGGCCGACGGCATCGCGCAGAACTACGTGGCCGCCTACCAGGCTGCCGACGGCTATCGCGAGCACGACCGGTCGCGCAAGTATTCGCTGGGCGGCAAGTGGTTCGTGGACGATGAGGACGCCGGCCTCAAGGCCGGGCTGGTCGCGCGGGTGTACCACCACCAGGCCGACGAGCCCGGCTTCCTCACCGCCGCCGAGCTGGCAGGCGCACGCCGTGCCTCGCCGGCGAAGAATGCCAACGATGGCGACGTGCGCGACATGCGCCACCTGGGCACCCACCTGGACCTGCGCCTGAGCGACCGCCTGCAGTTGAGCAGCAAGCTGTATTACAACCGCTACGAGGATGACCGGCAGGTCACCTTCACCGACTACGTGCCCGGCAACGCGCCGCGCCAGCGCCGGCAGTGGGACGAGGCACAGACCGGCCTGCTGGCCACGCTCACCTGGCGCGCCAATGATCGCCTCACCCTGGCCGGCGGGGTCAACACCGAACAGCAGGACAACGCCTACCGGCGCCTGCGCCATGCCTACGCGCTGCCCACCGATTTCGATGCCACGCCGGCGCGCGTGCAGAACGACGACCGCTACCGGCTGGACAACGTGGGCGGCTACCTGCAGGCGGTGATCCAGCCGACCGAGGCGTTGAAGATCGTGCCGGCCTTCCGCGTGGACCGGTTCTCCGGCGACACCCACCTGCCCGGCAACGTGCGCGCGCCGCTGCAGCGTTACGGCTGGATCGAGCAGCCCAAGCTGAGCGTGATGTACGCGCTGGGCCAGGCGGTCAACGTCTACGCCAACTGGGGCCGCACCTTCCAGGTGCTGACCGGCTCCACCGCACCGGCCTACCTCACCGCCGGCCAGGCCGCGTTCCGGCCCTCGATCAACACCGGCAAGGAGCTGGGCATCACCTTCCGGCCGATCGAAGGCACCGAAGCACGCCTGGCGGCGTGGCAACAGGACGCCACCGATGAGGTGGCCAACATGCCCGCCACCGGCACCACGGTGGGGCTTGGCCAGACCCGCCGGCGCGGGCTGGACCTGCAGGTCAACACGCGCCTGGGGCCGCACTGGACCGTGTGGGCGTCCCACGCCCTGCAGCAGGCCAAGGTGGTGAGCGCGTTCACCGCCGACGGGCGCTCGCTGGCCGGCAACGACGTGCTCGCCACGCCGCGTTACATCAGCAACGTGGGCGCCGACTACCGGCCGGATGCGCCCTGGCACGTGGGCGTGCAGGGCCGCATGCAGGGCGACTACTTCATCGAGGAGACCAACCAGCAGGGCCGCTACGGCGGCTTTGCGGTGCTCGACGCGAGTGCGGGTTACGACCTCAACGAGCGGGTGTCGCTGGAACTGCAGGTAAAGAACCTCACCGGCCGTTCGTATGCCTACGCCTGGTACGACAACTTCTTCTGGGGCGGCAACGACCAGCCGATGTTCTCGCCGGCACCCGGTCGCAGCGTGTTCCTGGCCGTGACCATGACGCTGTAAACCGCGGAGGGGCCGGGCCGCGCGCTCACCGGGCCGGTGGGGTGCGGCCGGCCAGCGCGGGCGGCCAGGCGCGCAGCAGCGGCAACGGATCGTAGGCACCGTCGGCGCCATAGATGCCCCAGTGCAGGTGCGGCGGCGTGCCCTTGGCATTGCCGCTGTCGCCCACGTAACCCAGCACCGTGCCGGCCGCCACCACCTCCCCGCGGGCCAGGCCCTCGCGCCAGCCTTCCAGGTGGGCGTAGTAGTAGCGCTCGCGCGCCGGGCCCAGCACCCAGACCTGGCGGCCCCCCAGCCCGCTGTCGCGGATCGCCACCACGATCCCGTCGCTGGCACTGTGCACGGGGGTGCCGCGTGCGGCGAAGATATCGATGCCGGCATGGGTGCGGTCGCGCCCGCGTGGCGCACCGAAGGTGTCGGCGATGCGCCGGGCCGACACCCCGGCCACCGGGACCGGCAGCGCGCGGGGCGGCGGCAGCCGCGCCAACGTCCACATTGCCCGCGGCGTGTCTGCCCAGCGGCTGTTCCAGAGCATGCCCACGCCCAGCACGGCGGCCGCCAGCCACAGCATGCCCAGCAGGCGTCGCGCCGGTGAAGGCGGCGGTGGGGTGGAGCGCGTATCGGCGACCATCGAAACTCCCGTCCTGCGCTGCGCGATGCAGCCGGTAGGTCATCAGCCTACAAAGCGCATGTGGGGCGGGCATGAAGTCACGCCGCCGGCGGGATGGACGGCGGCTTCACGGCGGTTCTGCTGAACTGACGCTGTCGCCCGGAACATCGACACGCCATGAACACCGCATTCAAGATCTTCCTGCTGGTCGGGGCCCTGCTGTACGGGCTGCCGGGCCTGGTGTGGTGGGTGAACCACCGACGTGCCATCCGTGCGCGGCAGGACCTGTCCGCGCTGCGGACCAGGCAGACCACGCCGGGCGCCTGAGTCGCGCGGCGGCGGCCGCCCACTGGCGCGTCAGATCACCCGCAGCGTGATCGCCTTGAGCACCGCGCGGGTGCGGTCGCGCGTCCCCAGCTTGTCCAGGATGGTGGACACGTAGTTCTTCACCGTGCCTTCGGCCAGGAACAGGCTGCGCGCGATTTCCTTGTTGGAATAGCCGCCGGCCAGCAGCCGCAGGATCGCCACTTCCTTGTCGCCGAAGGTATCGCTGGGCGGCGCCTGGTCATGGAAGCGGTAGCGCGCGCGCACCGGGTCGGTGCTGACCGGCAGCAGCAGCGTATCGCCGGCGGCCACGCGCCGGATCGCCTCGTGCAGGTCTTCGGGCGCGGCGTCCTTGAGCATGAAGCCCTGCGCACCGGCCTCGCTGGCGCGCAGCAGCAGGTCGCTGTCATCGAAGGTGGTCAGCAGCAGCCACGGCGTGCGGTCGCCGCGCGCGCGCAGCTGCTGCAGCGCCTGGATGCCATCCACGCCGGGCATGCGGATGTCGCTCAGCACCACGTCCACCGGCTGGGTCAGCAGGCCCGCCAACAGCGCCTGGCCGTCCTCGGCCTCCAGCACCACGGCCACGCCCAGGCCCTGCAGCAGTGCGCGCAGGCCGGCACGGACCAGCGCCTGGTCATCGGCCAGCGCCACCCGCAGGGTCGGTGCGGCGCTCATGCCGGCACCCGCACGGTGAGGTGCATGCCGCCGCGATCGGTACGCGCCACCTCCAGCTGGCCCTGCAGCGCCGCCAGGCGTTCGCGCATGCCGGTGATGCCGTTGCCTTCGCGGATGCGTTCGGCGCGCTGGCCGTCGTCGCGGATGTCGATGCGCACGCAGTGGTCTTCCTTGTCGATGTCCAGCCAGACCGTGTCGGCATCGCCATGGCGGGCCGCGTTGGTCAGTGCTTCCTGGGTGAGCCGCAGCAGCGCGTCGGCCACCAGCGGGTTGGTGATGCGTACCTGTTCGGCGATGCGCAGGCGCAGCCCCGGGCGCGGGAACGGCGCGGCCAGGGCCTGCAGCGCGGTGGCCAGGTCCAGGCCGCGGTCATCGCGCATGGACTGCACCACCTTGCGGATGTCGCCCAGCAGCTCGGCCGACAGCCGCTCGGCCAGCTGCAGGGGCTCGCGCCCGGCCAGCGCCGGATCGCTGGCCAGCGCGCGCAGGTTCAGCCGCATCGCGGTGAGCGTGTGCCCGGCCACGTCGTGCAGCTCGCGGGCCAGGCGCAGCCGCTCGGCATCGCGCGCACTGTCGGCCAGCAGCGCGCGGGTGGCCAGGAGGTCGGCGTTGACCCGGCTCAGCGCATCGCGCGCCTGCTCGGCGCTGCGTGCATAGTGGGCGGTCAGCGCGGCGAACGCCTGGAACCCGGCGTAGATCGCCACGATCAGGAACGGCGCGTTGAAGCCGCTCTGGCGCAGCAGCAGGTACAGGCTCACGTTGAGGGCCACCGCCGTGGCCAGCACCGCGCGCGGCGACCAGTGCTCGGCCAGGTGCGCCACCAGCACCACCAGCAGCACCGGCATGGTGCCCACGCGCGGCTCCAGCCACGCCAGCCACAGCGCGATGCCCATCTGCAGCACATCGCTGGCCAGCCGCAGCGGCGAGCGCGCCGGCAGGTGGTCGTAGGCGAGGAAGACCGCCATGAACGTTCCCAGCAGGCCCCAGCGCAGTGCGCCGCCGGCATCGGTGGGCACGCCCAGCGACAGGCCTACCGCGGCGATGGTGAGCAGGCCGGCCAGGCTCAGTGGGCTGATGAGGGTGCGCAGGAAGGTGGGCATGGCGGCATGCTGCCCGCGCAGCGACCCGCCCGGCAATGGGGCCGGCGCAGAAAGTGACTTCCGGCACTGCGGATCGATGACCACTGGGCATGGGCGCGCCGCACGCCGATGGACAGACTGGCACCACACCCACCCTGGAGCCACGCCATGATCCGCAACGCCCTGTTCTGCCTTCCCTTCGCCGGCCTGCTGCTGGCCGCCTCGGCCTCGGCCGGCGACCTGCAGGTGGACCTGGACGGCATCCGCGTGCAGACCGGCAGCGTGCGCCTGGCGCTGGTGGACAGCAGCGCCGGCTGGGACGGCAAGGCCGCGCCGGTGCAGGCCCAGGCGCTGGTGCCCACGGCCGATCAGGCCCACGTGGTGTTCAAGGACGTGGCCGCCGGCGACTACGCGGTGCTGGTCACCCACGACGAGAACGGCAACGGCAAGCTGGACACCAACCTGGTCGGGATGCCGGTGGAAGGCTACGGCTTCAGCAACAACCCGCAGGTGATGCGCAAGCCCACCTTCGACGAAGCACGCGTGCACGTGCCGGCCGACGGCGCGGCCATCCGCATCGCGCTGCGCTGAGCCGGCCTCCGCCCTTCCCCCCCCATCCAACCCCGAGGCCCGCATGGATCGCCGCTGTTTCCTCCGCTCGCTGCTGTCCGCCACCACCACCGCCATGATCGGGGCCACCGCGCTGCGCAGCCTGCCGGCCCACGCCGGCGATGCCGCCCGGTTCGCCAGCGCCCGCGCCGAGCACCCGTGGCTGACCGGCTGGCGCAGCGTGACCACCGAAACGCTCGGCCCGGCCACGGTGCCGCTGCAGGGCCGCCTGCCCGCCGGGCTGGCCGGCACGCTGTACCGCAACGGCCCGGCCTGGACCGAGCGCAACGGCTTCCGCTACGACCACTGGTTCGATGGCGATGGCATGGTCCACGGCTGGCACTTCAACGGCGATGGCACCCTCACCCATCGCGCGCGCATGGTGGCCACGCCCAAGTTCACCCGCGAGCAGAAGGCCGGGCGCTTCCTGTACCCGGCCGCCGGCACCGCGGTCCCGGACGTGCAGCCAGTGCGCAACAACGATGATGCCAACGCGGCCAACACCTCGGTGATCACCCTCAATGGGCGCCTGTTCGCGCTGTGCGAGGCCGGCTCGGCGTTCGAGCTGACGCCGGACGAACTGACCACGCTGGGGCCGACCACCTGGCGCCCGGACCTGGCCAGCCTGCCGTTCTCGGCGCACCCGCTGGTGGACCACGACGGCACCGTGTGGAACTTCGGCTCGCTGGCGATGCTGGGCGGCACCGGCCTGCTGGTCTGGAAGATCGGCGCGGACGGGCAGCTGCGCTCGGCCAGCGTGCTGGAGACACCGACCCTCGGCTACCTGCATGCCTTCGCGATGACCGCCACGCACCTGGTCTTCATGCTGATGCCCTTCGACTACAGGGAAGGCGGTGGCCCGTTCTTCGAGCGGCTGCGCTTCACCCCGGACCGCCCGTGCCGGATTGCCGTGGTGCCCAAGGCCGCGCCGGACACCGCCCAGTGGTTCGAGGCCGACTTCACCGCCGCCTACCATTTCGGCGATGCGTACCAGCGCAACGGCCGCATCGTGGTGCGCACCGTGCGCCACGACGACATCAACGAAGCCCGCTCGCCGATGCAGGCGGCGATGGCCGGCGATGCCGCGCACGCGGCCAATTCCAACGCCTCGCTGCGCGAGCTGCACCTGGACCTGCGCAGCGGCGAGGCGCACTGGGAAGACACCGGCATCACCGGCATCGAGTTCCCGCTGTTCGACACGCGCAGCGCCGGCAACCAGGGCGCACGCCTGTACGCACCGGCGATGCAGGGCGACACCACCGCCCCCTATTTCAACGCCGTGGCCGCCTACGACGTGGCGCGCGGCCGCCGCGTCGTGCATCGCTACGGCCGCGACATCCTCGCCGAGGAACACGTGTTCGTGCCGCGCCCGGGCAGCCGCAACGCCGACGACGGCTGGCTGGTGGGCACCCTGCTGGATGCGGCCAACCAGCGCAGCGGCATCGCCGTGCTCGATGCCCGCCACGTCGACGCCGGCCCGGTGGCACAGGCCTGGTTGCCGTATGCGGTGCCGCTGGGCTTCCACGGCACGTTCGCGGCGCGGGCGTGAGGGGGCGCCGCCGGTGGCCTACTCGGGCGCGAAGGACAGCGAGCGACGCACCTGCAGCGGGGTGGTCAGCCGCGCCGGATCGGGCGGAAACAGGCTGATGTACCCGGCGGCGATGGCGCGCTCGCGCAGACGCTCGCCTACCCCCTCGGCACTGACCACCTGCACGTGCGTCACCCGGCCCTGCGCATCCACGTCCATCTGCCATTCCACCCGCCCCACCCATTGCTCGGCGGGGATGCCGGCATCGTAGTTGGGCCGTCCGTATACATAGGCAATGCCGGGTTCGCGCAGGTACGGCGACGCTTCGATCCGGCGGTCCACGCGGATCATCGCCTCGGCCTGGCGGCCATCGCCCAACGCCACGCCCACCCGCCACAGGCCCGGCGCGCCCCCGTGCCCGAGGTCGGCAGGAAAACAGCGCTTGCGTCCGCGGTAGTCGGCAAACACATGGCGCGACATCGGGGCACCCGTGGCATCGGCAATGTCCAGGGTCAGCCCGCCCACGTCCTTGTCGCGCGCCTCGGCGGCCACGCAGATCTGGTGCGCGAAGGCGCCCTCGGTGACGAACTGACGGGTCTGCTGCCGCGCCAAGGCACCGGCCGGCGGACTGGCCCACAGGAACTCGATGTAAAGCGCGTCCGCCTCGGCGGCACTGACCGCCAGCGGCACCCACAGCAACAGCCCCACCCACGCATGCGCCATCCCCACACCTCCCTGTCGTGATTGCATTCGCTGCATGGTCGGCAGGCAGGGCGTGCGGTGCAAGCCCTGCCTGCCCGGCCGGTCAGCGATTGACGTCCACCACCAGGCGACCGCGCACGCCGCCGTCCATCAGCCGGGACGCGCCGTCGATGGCATCGCCCAGGGCGATCTCATGGGTGATCCGATCCAGCTGGTCCAGGTCCAGGTCCGTGGCCAGGCGTGCCCAGGCCGACACGCGTTCGGCCTTCGGGCGGGTGACGCTGTTGATGCCCAGCAGGCTCACCCCGCGCAGGATGAAGGGCGCCACCGTGGCGGGGAAATCCATGCCCTGGGCCAGCCCGCAGGCGGCCACCGCGCCATCGGCCTTGAGGCCGGCGCAGACGTTGGCCAACGTGTGGCTGCCCACCGAATCGATGGCCGCCGCCCAGCGCTCGGCCTGCAACGGCTTGCCCGGGCTGGACAGCGCGGCGCGGTCGATCACCTCGGCCGCGCCCAGCGCCTGCAGGTACGCCGCCTCCTGCGGGCGCCCGGTGGAAGCCACCACCCGATAGCCCTGCCGGGCCAGCAGCGCGATCGCCACGCTGCCGACCCCGCCGTTGGCACCGGTCACCAGCACCTCGCCATCGGCGGGGGTGAGGCCGTGCCGCTCCAGCGCCTGCAGGCACAACATCGCGGTGTAGCCGGCCGTGCCCAGCGCCATCGCCTGGCGCGCGGAGAGCCCCGCCGGCAGCGGGACCAGCCAGTCGCCGTCGACGCGGGCGCGCTGGGCCAAGCCGCCCCAATGCCGCTCGCCCACGCCCCAGCCATTGAGCAGCACCGCATCGCCCGGCTGGTAGGCCGGGTCGCTGGAGGCCAGCACGGTGCCGGCCAGGTCGATGCCGGGCACCATCGGGAACTGGCGCACCACCGCCCCGCCCTTGCCGGTGATGGCCATCGCATCCTTGTAATTGAGCGTGCTGTATTCCACCGCCACGGTGACGTTGCCGGCCGGCAAGGCGTCCTCGTCCAGTGCGGCCAATCGTGCCTGCTGGCCCTGTTCGTTCTTCTCGATGTATACGGCGTTGAACATTGCAGTCTCCGTGGTGCGGGGGAAAAGGGCCGGCCATGCATTTAGACCGACCGTCTATAAATGGGCAAAAAAGGGGTCAGCGCGGCAGCCCTGCCAGGAAGCACGCGAGGAACACGGCCAGTGGTTCGCCGCTGCGCTCCAGCCGGGCCCGCAGCACCGCCCCTTCCCAGCCCATCCAGAAATAGCGCGCCAACGTGGCGCAGTCCGCGTCGGCGCGCAGCTGGCCGGCGGCCTGGGCATCGTGCAGGCACTGCTGCAGCCGCTGCTCCCAGCCGTGGAAGGCCTCCACCAGCGGGGCGCGGTACAGCGCCGGCAAGGTCACCACCTCCTGCCCCAGGTTGCCCACCAGGCAGCCGCGCGCATAGGCGAAGCGCGCCAGCCCGGCGGCGGCGTCGTCCACGAACTGCGCGATGCGCGCCAGCGGGTCGCACGTGGTGTCCTGCAGGTGGCGCTCGAGCTTGCGGCAGAAGTAGGCGTCGTAGGCGGCCAGCACTTCCAGGCCGAAGGCTTCCTTGCTGGCGAAGTAGTGATAGAACGAGCCCTTGGGCACGCCCAGCCCGCGCAGCAGCGCATCGAGGCCGGTCGCCGCGAAGCCGCGCTCGGTAAGCAGCGCCATGCCCGCCTGCAGCAGCGCCCGGCGGGTGTCGTCGAAGCTGCGCTCGGCCTTGGGCGGGCGGCCGCGTCGGCGCGGGGCGGTGGCGAGGGAAGCGTCCAAGCCTGGCATATTAGACCGATTGGCTAGTAATTCAAGGCGCCCGTGCCGAGGGCGCTCCGTTCAGGGCATCGCCGCGCGCAGCTCGGCCAGGAACGCGTCCACGTTGGCCTCCGTGGTGGCCCAGGACGTCACCAGCCGCACCAGCGAATGGCCGGCGTCGGCCGGTTCCCACACGTAGAAGGCAAAGCGCGCCTGCACCGCCGCCGCCACGGCGTCGGGCAGGATGGCGAAGACCTGGTTGGTCTGCGTCGCCGTGGCCAGCCGGCCGCCGGCGGCGACGATGCCCGCCCCCAGCCGCGCGGCCATGGCGTTGGCATGTACGGCCAACGTGGTGAACAACTTCTCCGGGCCGAACAGCGCCTGGAACTGGATGCCCAGCAGCCGGCCCTTGGCCAGCATGCCGCCACGCTGCTTGAGGTGGAAGCCGAAGTCCGGCACCAGCGCCGGGTTGGCGATCACGATCGCCTCGCCCAGCAGGGCACCCACCTTGGTGCCGCCGATCCAGAACAGGTCCACCAGCGAGGCGATGTCGGCCAGGGTCATGTCGTTGCGCTGCGAGGCCAGCGCCGCACCCAGCCGCGCGCCATCCATGAACACCAGCAACCCGTGCTGGCGGGCCAGTGCGGAGATCGCCCGCAGTTCGGCCAGCGTGTAGACCGTGCCCGATTCGGTGGCGTTGGAGAGGTAGATCAGCTTCGGCCGCGCCATGTGCGGGAAGTGCGCGTTGGCCGCCAGCGCCTTGGCGATGTTGTCCGGGGTGATCTTGCCGTCCTCGGCCGGCACGGTGATCAGCTTGTGCCCGGTGGCTTCGATCGCCCCGGCCTCGCGCGTGACGATATGCCCGGCGGCCACGCTGATCACCGCCTCGTGCGGGCGCAGGCAACTGGCGATACACACGACGTTGGCCATCGTGCCGCTGGCCACGAAGTGCACGGCCCCGGCAAAGCCCGGCCCCAGCTGCGCGGTGATGTGCGCGGCCGCCTCGGTGCTGTAGGCATCGGCCCCGTAAGCGGTCTGCTGGACCAGGTTGGTGGCGGCCAGCTGCTGCAGGATCTGCGGGTGCGCGCCTTCGCTGTAGTCGTCGAGGAAACTGAATTCGGTCATGGGATCCGGCGGGTCAGGCGGGTCAGGCGCTGCGCGTGGGCAGCGGGACGAAGGGATGCCGGCGCGAAGGCGGCCGGGAACGGTACCCACGATAACGCTGCCAGGCACGGAAGCCGAGCGACGGTCATGCAGGTGGACCGCACCGTGCGGGTAACGCCGCGGCGCCTCCCTGCGGCGCGCGTATCGGCCATCACCCGGCCGCAGGCTCCTCGCCGGCCATCACCGCGTCGATCCAGTCGGCGTAGTGGCTCAGGCGCACGTTGCACGCCACTTCGCCATAGCGGCCATACCGGGCGGTGATCACATTGCCCTGCACCACTTTCCACGACGCAACGCCGGCCAGTTGCCACTGGTCCTGCGCCTGCACCAGCACCGGTCCGCCGCTGTCGCCGTTGCCCAGCGTGCCTTCCAGCGCCACGGCGGCAGGCGGTGCGTCGAAGCGGTAACAGAACCACCGTCCGTACGCACTGGTGACCTGGTTGTACGCGCGCCGCAGCGCGGTGCGATGCGGCCCGGCCGGATCGTAGCCGGCCACGCCTTGCCCGGTGGCGCCCTTGCCGAGGAGCTGCACCGTCTCGCCGGCGCGCACGCTGTCGCCGCGCCGTTCGGCGGGCGTCACGTCGGTGACCGGCTGGGCCAGCTGGATCAACGCGATGTCATCGCTGTCGGCCAGGTAGGCCACGATCAACATCGCCTCGCCACTGGCCATGGCCTGCTCGATCAACAGCGGCGGCAAGGGGCGGTAGCCGGCATGGACCACCACGCGCTCCACCGGCCGTGGCGTGCCCAGCAGCGTGACCTGCTTCAGTTCGCCATGCAGCGGAATCGTGTGCGCGGCGGTGACCACCCATTGCGGGGCGATCAACACGCCGTGGCCCTCGCCGGGCATGTCCACCAGGGCCGGGAACGTGCTGGCCGGCACCCGGTACGCGGCATCGTCGAGATCGGCGCGGATCACGATCGCACTGGCGGTGGATGACAGCATCAGGCACAGCGCGAGCAGCAACGGTCGACGCATCAAGGACCACCTGGCAGGGGCAAGGAGTGGATGCGCCAGAAAAATGTAGCGGGCCGGCGCGTGCCGCCGATCATGCCATAGCCGCCAGCGCACCCACGGCATCGACGGCTGGGTGCCGTTTGCCTGCACAGGCGGCGTTGCTGCGACGCTGCGTCTGCGCACCGCCACGCATCGGTGCGCAGCCCGCGCTGCGCGGTCCGTCGCACCGCGATGGTTGCTTGGTGCGCTGCGACGCGCATCGTAGACTTGCGGCGCCAGGGCGTAGCCAACGCGTCAGCTGGCCAACCCTACCGCTCAACTGGAATGGAATGATGCCCACACCTTCAAGGATGTCCTCCCCGCGCCGCGCGCGATGCAATGCACTGGCCGCGCTGCTGCTGGGCACGCTGGCCGCACCGGCCGCACATGCACTGGACGCGGCGCAGTGGAAAGCGGTGGCGCCCGCGCTGCAGGCCGCCCTCGAATGCCGTACCAAGCCGGACATGACCACCGCCGCCTGGCAGGCACTGCCGCATGACGGCACCGGTGGCGTCGGCCCGTTCACCCCGCCCGCGCCGTTCACCGTGTTCGGCCTGCCGGTGCGCCAGGTGACGCTCTTCATCGACACCAGTGGTGAACTGGGCGAAAGCTACAGCGCCGATGTGGATGCCAGCATGGCGGCCGTGCGCAAGGCGGCCAAGCTCAACGCGGCCGGCGGTCGCACCACGACGATGGGCGAGCTGATGCTGGCCGAGGGCGACGGCCGCCAGCTGACCTGCACCATCGCCGGCAGCTACGACGAGAGCGACTACCAGGAGCCGGAAGGCCTCTGATGCGCCAAGGGGGCGGTGCCGCTACGACTACCGCCCCTTGCCTTCCACGTAGGGCCGCGACTGCAGGATCAGCACCTCATCGCCCACCACGGCCCACTCGATATCCTGGTCCACGCCGCCCAGCGCCTGCTTGATCGTCACGCCCACCTTGGCCAGCCGCGCGATGCGGGCATCGGTCAGCACCTGGCGTGAGCCGGTGATGGGCACTTCGCGCACGCCGCCGCCGGCACTGGCCACCAGCTGGGTGTCTTCGGCCGAGTGGCTGAGCACCTGCACCGCCTTGGACCACGAGGAATACATCACCTGCTCGGCCTGGCGCTTGCCCTCCACCACGCGGATGCCCAGCCCGCGCTTGGCCGAGAGGTAGGTGACATGCCGGCGGGCGGCATCGAACGGATCGCGGGTGATCATCACCCCGGCGCTGTCCGACGGCGCGGCGCGCTGCACCAGTACCGCCATGGCCACCGCATCCTGGCCCAGCCCGGCCGCCGCGCGCGCTTCGTAGGCTTCGAAGTTGAACACCGAGGCCCACACCGTCTGCACCGCCTTGGCCAGGGCATCGCCGCGGGTCACGTTGGGCACGGTGGTGTACAGGCCGGCACCGCTGAAACCGGGCAGGTCCTCGGAGTTGGACGAACTGCGCACGAACACGCCGGCGCCCTCCAGCTGCCCCTGCCACTGCGCCTCCAGCGCCTGGCGGAAAGCCGGGTCCGGCGCGGCATCGGCGATCTCCGCGCGCAGCGTGGCCAGCGCCGCGCGGCGCACCTCCGGATCGCGGTCGAAGCCGGGGCGACGCTGCAGCGTGGCCAGCCGCTGCGGCACCTGCAGCCGCGTCATCATCGCCTGGTAGTGCGAGAACGGAATGCAGAAGCCGTCCGGCACGCGCGCGGCCGGCGGCAGCGCCACCTTCAACGTGCCCAGGTTGGCGGCCTTCACTCCGCAGTGGCGGCTGTCGCGCGCGCGCAGCGCCGCCAGGGGCTTCAGCGCGGTCACCGACAGATCCGGGCGCGGCAGGGCGCCCGCCACTGGCCGTGGCGGCGGGGTGGCCGCGCCGCTGGCCGGCGTGCGCGGCGGGCCGGCCAGCGGCGTGACGGTGTAGTTGTTGTGGGTGACCTCCAGCGCCACCCAGCGGCCGTCGTACGCGCGCAGGGCGGTCTGCGCATCGCGCAGGTAGACGTTGGGAATGCCCCAGCCCTTGGCCAGCAGGTTCACGTGCGACAGCAGCGTGGACGGGCGCTGGGTCACCAGCCCGGCCACCGGGGCCAGCGCGATGGGCACCTCGTCCAGCACGGGGATGTCGCGCGGGGTGAGCGTGCGCAGCTGCGCGGCCGAGCGCACGATCCGCAGCCGTCCTTCGGCGCGCCCGGTATTGAGCGGCAGGAAGCGCTGCTCGCGCAGCAGCGCTTCCTGGGTGACGAAGGGCAGCCCGGTGGCGCGGGCCACCTGCTCGTGCTGGGTGGAGTTGGTCTTGAAGCGGATCGCCGGGCCGAAGGAGGCATGCACCACCTGGTCGGTCTGCCGCAGCAGCGCCGCGGTGAGCTGGTCGCCCTCCCAGAATTCGTAGGTATAACCGGGCAGGTCGCGCTGCCAGCTCACGGTGCCGAACAGGAACCGCCGCTGCGGGTCGCGGTACTGCGCATTGAGCGTGGCCTTGTCCATGCCGGGCAGCAACCGCTGGCGGCGGACGAACTGCTCATGCAGCGCAAATCGGGGCGTGTTGATGTAGTAGATGCGCGCGTCGTTGCGACGGTCGATCACGAAGATCAGGTGCGGCATCTCCAGCGGCGTGCCGGCGTTGTAGACCCGGGCAAGCTGCATGAACTGCGCGCGGTCGTCGATGCGCGGCAACGCGTCCGGCCCGGTCGCCGGCGGCGCGGGGTCGGCCCCGGCACCGGGGCGCGCGTCGTAGCCCGAGGGCTTGCGCGCGGTCTGGGCCAGGGTGGCGGCCGAGCACGCCAGCAGCAGGGCGAGGAGGAGCACCCGCGTAGACAGCGACGGTGAGCGGAAGGGGGGCGTACGGGCTCGATCCATGATGCCGGCGCGGGAAGGGGGACGGTGGATGATAAGGCAGCGCGTGCCTTGCCGATCCGGCCGACACCGCCCTGCCACAGCGATCCGCGCCAAGATTCAAACGAACGCTTGAAACACGCGTAACTTCGCCGAACTGGACACCATCCACCGCTTCCGCCAGACTTCGCCCTTTCCCGCTTCGTGGCCCCCATGGCGAAACTGCTGGTCCTGCATGGTCCCAACCTCAACCTGCTCGGTACGCGCGAGCCGGGGGTCTATGGGCACACCACGCTGGCGCAGATCGACCAGGCCCTGCTGGCCCAGGCGCAGGCCGCCGGGCACGCCCTGGACAGCCTGCAATCCAACGCCGAGCACATCCTGGTGGATCGGGTGCAGGCCGCCCGTGAAGACGGCACCGCCTTCATCCTGATCAATCCGGCCGCCTTCACCCACACCTCGGTGGCCCTGCGCGATGCGCTGGCCGCGGTGGCGGTGCCGTTCATCGAGATCCACCTGTCCAACCCGCATGCACGCGAGCCGTTCCGCCAGCACAGCTATTTCAGCGACAAGGCGGTCGGGGTGATCTGCGGCTTCGGCGCGGACAGCTATCGCTACGCGATGGACGCGGCGCTGGGCCGGCTGCAGGGCGTCGGCGCCTGATGACCCGCTGGCACGCCCTCGCCTGCCTCGTGCTGTCCGCCGGCCTGTGTGCCCGCGCGGCCGCGGCCGACCGCGCGGACGAGGGCATCGACTGCGCCCACCCGACCACCACGATGGAGCACGACCTGTGCGCCTCCGACGTGGCCGCCGCGGCCGATGTCGAGCTCAACGCGGTGTATGCGCAGGCGCGGCGGCAGCTGCGCAGCCCGGCCAATGGCGGCCAGTGCGGCTGGTGCGGCGATGCCGAACAGCAGCTGGTGCTGGCCCAGCGCGCCTGGATGCAGCTGCGCGACCACGACTGCAACGCGGTGTACGCCCTCAACTCCGATGGCTCGGCCCGCAATGGCGCGCAGATGCGCTGCCTGACCACGCTGGCGCGTGACCGCACCCGCCAGCTGCGTGACTTCTACGACTTGCTTTGACCCGAGCGCGCTGCGCTTCCCACCACACTGACACCACGAGCTAAAGAGGCCTCTATGGATCTCCGCAAAATCAAGAAGCTGATCGACCTGCTGGAAGAGTCGAACCTGGCTGAAATCGAAATCAAGGAAGGCGAAGAGTCGGTGCGCCTGTCGCGTGCCCCGGTCTCCGGCTACGGCATGATGCAGGCCCCGCAGGTGATGATGGCCCCGGCCCCGGCCCAGCCGTCCGCGCCGGCGATGCCGATGCAGTCGCCCACCGAAGCCTCCACCGGCGGCACCGCCAAGCCGGGCAATGCGCTGCCGGAAGGCCACGTGCTGCGCGCGCCGATGGTCGGCACCTTCTATTCGTCGTCCTCGCCGGACAAGCCGGCCTTCGTGTCGGTGGGCCAGGCGGTCAAGGCCGGCGAGACGCTGGCGATCATCGAAGCGATGAAGATGTTCAACCCGATCGAAGCCGATGTCTCCGGCACCATCGTCGCCATCCTGGGCGAAAACGGCCAGCCGGTCGAATTCGACCAGCCGCTGTTCGTGATCGGCTAAGGACTCGTCCATGCTCGACAAAGTCGTTATTGCCAACCGAGGGGAGATCGCGCTGCGCATCCTGCGCGCGTGCCACACCCTGGGCATCCGCACGGTGGCCGTGCATTCCACGGTCGACCGCAACCTCAAGCACGTGGCGATGGCCGACGAGTCGGTCTGCATCGGCCCGGCACCGTCGTCTGAGAGCTACCTCAACATCCCGGCGCTGATCGCGGCGGCGGAAGTGACCGACGCGCAGGCGATCCATCCCGGTTACGGTTTCCTGTCGGAGAACGCCGACTTTGCCGAGCGCGTGGAAGAGTCCGGTTTCATCTTCATCGGGCCCAAGGCCGACACCATCCGTCTGATGGGCGACAAGGTGGAGGCGATCCGCGCGATGAAGGCCGCCGGCGTGCCGTGCGTGCCCGGCTCGGGCGGCCCGCTCACCGACGATATCGTGGCCAACACGAAGATCGCACGTGAGATCGGCTACCCGGTGATCATCAAGGCCTCCGGTGGCGGTGGCGGCCGCGGCATGCGCGTGGTGCATGCCGAGGCATCGTTGAAGGCGGCGATCGAGACGACCAAGTCCGAAGCGAAGGCGGCCTTCAGCAACGACCAGGTGTACATGGAGAAGTTCCTGGAAAATCCGCGCCACGTGGAGATCCAGGTGCTGGCCGACGGCCAGGGCAATGCGATCCACCTGGGTGAGCGCGACTGCTCGATGCAGCGCCGGCACCAGAAGGTGGTGGAAGAAGCGCCGGCGCCGGGGATCACCGAGGAGATGCGCGAGCAGATCGGCAAGGTGTGCGTGGAAGCGTGCATCCGGATCGGCTATCGCGGCGCGGGTACGTTCGAGTTCCTGTTCGAGGACGGGCGCTTCTACTTCATCGAGATGAACACCCGCGTGCAGGTGGAGCATCCGGTGACGGAGATGGTGACCGGGATCGATCTGGTGTGCGAGCAGCTGCGTATTGCGGCCGGGCAGAAGCTGACGATCAAGCAGAGCGACGTGGTGCTGACCGGGCACGCGATCGAGTGCCGGATCAACGCGGAAGATGCGGAGACGTTCGTGCCGAGTCCGGGCCAGATCACGGCGTTCCATCCGCCGGGCGGTCCGGGGGTGCGGGTGGATACGCACATCTACAGCGGTTACCGGGTGCCGCCGAATTACGACTCGATGGTGGGCAAGCTGATCGTGCACGGGCCGGACCGCGAGACGGCGATTGCGCGGATGCGCGTTGCGTTGAGCGAGATGGTGGTGGACGGGATCAAGACGAACGTGGCCCTGCAGCAGCGGATCATGCGCGACAAGGGCTTCCAGGCGGGTGGGCAGAACATCCACTACCTGGAGAAGCGCTTGGCCGAGCGCAAGAACAAGTCGATTGCGTTGACCTGATCGGTTTTTTCCTGGTTCTGCAGCTGAAAGGCGGGGGATTTTCCTCCGCCTTTTTGTTTGGGCGTTTGTTTGGGGGGGTTCTGGATTGCTGTGGGGACGTGCGTGCGAGTGCTGGCTTGGTCGCGCGGGGTGGGGGTGTGCGGGTTCGCGGGACACGCTGCAAGTACGTCCCTGT
>NZ_JAVWXA010000057.1:0-24110 GCF_036662295.1 Stenotrophomonas sp. | reverse complement strand
AAAGCCGGTAGTGCCGGCCGCTGGCCGGCTTCCCACAGCCACCGTTGCGCTCAACGACCACCGACCAACGGCCAGTGCGGCGGCTGTTGATCTTCTGGCGGCCACCGGCCAACTATCGGGGGTGGGGCCGGCACTCGCAAGGCTTCATACGCCGCGACGACATAACCCCGCAGATGGGCGAAGGGGCGTCTTTTTTCGCTCGCTTGCGGGGTTCCTTCCTTGCCGCGCATGGCGCGTTGCGAGTGCCGGTTTGGTCGCGCGGAGTGGGTCGGTAGCCGTCAGGAGACCAACGGCCGCGGCACTGGCGGCTGGTCGGTGTTCGTTGGGAACAATGGGGGCTGTGGGATGCCGGCCAGCGGCCGGCACTACCGCTTCGGTCTTTCGTTGCGCACTGGCCAACGGTGGAGGGCGGCCCGCCTCACGGCAGCGCGCGTGCCAGTACGGCCGCGAAATCCAGGTCGTCCGGCAGCGTGCCGAAGGCCATCGCATGCTCGCCGCCCAACCGCGAACGGATGAAAGCGCGCGCATTCGGGCTGTCCGCGCGCAGCAGGGCCGCCGCCTGCAGCAACAGCGCCACCTGCTCGGTCACCCGACGCGCCTGCGCCTCCGACGGCGTCGACGCCAGCACCGCGTGCAGCGCCTGCACCGCCGCGTCGTAGATCCCATCGCGCCCCGCCACCGCCGCCAGCTCGGCCTCCAGCACCGGCAGCACCTGCGCTTCGCGTGACAGCGCCCGCAACACATCCAGGCACTGGATGTTGCCGCTGCCTTCCCAGATCGAGTTCAGCGGTGCCTGTCGATATAGGCGCGGCAGCATCGATTCTTCCACGTACCCCGCACCGCCCAGGCACTCCTGCGCCTCGTTCACGAACACCGCCGCGCGCTTGCAGACCCAGTACTTGCCGACGGCCGTGGCAATCCGCGCAAACGCCGCCTCGTCCGCATCGCGGCCGGCCAGATCCACCGCGCGCGCCACCCGCATCGCCAGCGTGGTCGCCGCCTCCGACTCGATCGCCAGGTCCGCCAGCACGTTGGCCATCAGCGGGTGATCGCACAGCCGCCTGCCGAAACTGTGCCGGTGACGCGTGTGGTGCACCGCCTGCGCCAGCGCCATGCGCATCTCCGCCGCCGCGCCCAGCATGCAGTCCAGGCGCGTCATCATCACCATTCCGATGATCGTCGATACCCCCCGACCCTCCTCGCCCACCCGGCTCGCCCACGCCCCGCACAATTCCACTTCGCTGGATGCGTTGGACCAGTCGCCCAGCTTGTCCTTCAGCCGCATCAACCGGAACGCGTTGCGATTGCCATCGTCCAGCCGGCGCGGCATCAGGAAGCAGCTCAAGCCGCCCGGCGCCTGCGCCAGCACCAGGAAGCCATCGGACATCGGCGCGGAGAAGAACCACTTGTGCCCCACAAGCCGGTAGCTGCCATCGGCCTGCGGTTCTGCGCGCGTGGTGTTGGCACGCACGTCCGAGCCGCCCTGTTTTTCGGTCATCCCCATGCCCAGGGTGATGCCATGCTTGTCGGCGATCGGCACATCGCGCGGGTCGTAATGCGGCGCGGCCGCTTTTTCGCTCCATTCGGCAAACGCCGGGTGCTGGCGCAGCACCGCCACCGCC
Source organism: Stenotrophomonas sp. (assembly GCF_036662295.1). Lineage (GTDB taxonomy): Bacteria > Pseudomonadota > Gammaproteobacteria > Xanthomonadales > Xanthomonadaceae > Stenotrophomonas. The sequence goes on along the minus strand of NZ_JAVWXA010000057.1, from coordinate 22,488 downwards.
GCATGCGTCATCGTCAGCGGGCAACTGGTGCCGGCCTCGGCCTGGTGGTGCAGGTAGCTCAGCGCCGCGCGCGCCACGTGCGCACCCGGGCTGCCGTCATACCAGGACAGCCCGGCCACGCCATGGGTCTTGGCCGCCTCCATCAGCCGATGGTAGGCCGGATGGAACTCCACCGTGTCGATGCGGTGCCCCTGCGCATCGTGCGTGCGCAGACGCGGGCGATCACGGTTGGCCTCGAAGCCCAGCGCGTACAACCCCTCGCCCGCCAGTGCCCCGTACAGCGCCAGCCGTGCGCTGAATGCGTCCCCGCCCTCGCGCTGCACCGCCGCCACCAGCGCGACATCGTCGGCCCACAGGTTGCGGCCGGTGAACGGCGGTGGCTGGTTGAAGACCTCGTGCGTTTCCAGTGCAACAGGGGGGACGGTCATCGCGGCGGCTTCCTGGCCCGGGGTTGCCCCGATTCTGCCGCATCGACGCCGGCCCCGCCGTTCAGGTGGATTCTCACCTCCTGCACGAGCGCGGCGGCACAGTGCAGGGCATGATGCCAACCCCTGCCCGACAAGACCTGGTGGTCCTGCGCCCGGAAGGCCTGTACTGCCCCGCCGGCGACTTCCACATCGACCCATGGAAGCCGGTGCCGCGCGCGGTGATCACCCATGGCCACGGCGACCACGCCCGCGGCGGCATGGGCCAGTACTACTGCAGCACGGCCAGCGTGCCGATCCTGCGCTGGCGGCTGGGCGATGTCGCACTGGAGGCCCACGACTACGGCCGGCCGTTCCGCCTGGGCGGGGTGGAGGTATCGCTGCACTCGGCCGGGCACGTGCTGGGGTCGGCGCAGGTGCGCATCGATGACGGCGAGCAGGTCTGGGTCGCCTCGGGCGATTACAAGCGCCAGCCCGACCCCACCTGTGCCCCGTTCGAGGTGGTGCCGTGCGATGTGTTCATCACCGAGGCCACCTTCGCGCTGCCGATCTACCGCTGGCAGGACACCACCGAGGTCGCCGCCGAGATCGTGGCCTGGCGTCGCGAATGCGCCGCGCGCGGCGAGGCGGCCATCCTGCTCTGCTATGCACTGGGCAAGGCGCAGCGGGTGCTGGCCGAACTGCTGCCGCTGGATGACCAGCCGGCATGGCTGCATGGGGCGATCGCCAATGGCGTGGCGGTCTATCGACAGGCCGGCATCGCCATGCTCGACACCCACACCGTGGCCGAACAGGGCCGCCAACCCGATGCCGCCGGCACGCTGATCCTGGCGCCACCATCGGCGGCAGGCACGCCGTGGCTGCGCCGCTTCGGCAAGCACCAGCTGGGCTTCGCCTCGGGTTGGATGCAGCTGCGCGGCAACCGGCGCCGGCGCAACTACGACCGCGGCTTCGTGGTCTCCGACCATGCCGACTGGCCCGCACTGCTGCAGACCATCGAACAGACCGGGGCGCGCCGCGTCATCGCCACCCACGGCAACACCGATGCGCTGATCCCGTTCCTGCGCGAACGCGGGGTGGCCGCCGAGGCGTTCCGCACCGATTTCGGGATCGAGGAATGAAGACGTTCGCCGCGCTTTACCAGCAGCTGGACCGCAGCACCGCCACGCTGGACAAGCGGGCGGCGCTGGTCGCCTATTTCCGCCACGCACGGCCGCACGATGCCGCGTGGGCGCTGTACCTGCTCAGCGGCGGCAAGGTCGGTGGCGCGCGCCGCAAGATCGCCGCCAGTGGCGAGCTGCGCGCGTGGATCAGCGAGGAATCCGGGCTGCCGGCCTGGCTGGTCAACGACAGCTACGACCAGGTGGGCGATCTGGCCGAAACCCTGACCCTGCTGCTGGATGACCCGCCCGCGCGCGGCGCCGACCGGCCGCTGGCCGAGTGGATCGAAGCCCACCTGCTGGCGGTGGCCAACCAGGACGAAGCGGTGCGCCGCGCGGCGGTGGTGGCCGGCTGGCGGCAACTACCCGCCAGCGAGCGGCTGGTGTTCAACAAGCTGCTGACCGGCGCCCTGCGCGTGGGCGTGTCACAGCGCGTGGTGCAGCAGGCCCTGGCCGAGCTGTCAGGCATGGACATCGCGCGTATCGCCCAGCGCATGCTGGGCGAGTGGGTGCCCTCGCCGGGGCTGATGGCCAGCCTGTTGTCACCGGAGGAGCGCCCGGAGGATCGGCAGCAGCCGTACCCGTTCTTCCTCGCCTCGCCGCTGGAGGTGGCGGCCGACAGCCTCGGGCCCATCGAGGACTGGACGCTGGAGTGGAAGTGGGATGGCATCCGGCTGCAGCTGCTGCGGCGCAAGGGCGAGGTGGCGCTGTGGTCGCGCGGCGAAGAACGCCTGGATGGCCGCTTCCCGGAAATCGAGACGGCGGCGATGGCACTGCCTGACGGATGCGTGATCGACGGCGAGCTGCTGGCCTGGCGCGGCGGCGAGGACCAGCCCCTGCCGTTCACGGCGCTGCAGACCCGCATCCAGCGCCGCAAGCCCGGCGCGCGCACCCTGCGCGACACGCCGGTGCGGGTGCTCGCCTACGACCTGCTGGAGGCCGATGGCGAGGACCTGCGCAGCCAGCCCCTGCACCAGCGCCGCGCGCGGCTGGCGGACCTGCTGGCCACGCTGGACGACCCGCGCATCACGCTGTCACCGCCGGTGCACGCCCCGGACTGGGCCGCCGCGGCCGTGCTGCGCACGCAGGCGCGCGAACGCGGCGTGGAGGGGCTGATGCTCAAGCGCCACGACTCGCCCTACCAGGCCGGTCGGCGACGCGGTGACTGGTGGAAGTGGAAGATCGATCCGCTCACCATCGATGCGGTGATGATCTACGCCCAGGCCGGCCACGGCCGGCGCAGCACGCTGTACACCGACTACACCTTCGGCGTGTGGGACGGCGAGGCCCTGGTGCCGGTGGCCAAGGCGTATTCGGGCCTGGACGACAAGGAGATCCTGGCACTGGACCGCTGGATCCGCGCCAACACCGTGGAGCGCTTCGGCCCGGTGCGCAGCGTGCGCGGCGAGCAGGTGTTCGAGTTGGGTTTTGAAGCGGTCAACCGCAGCAGCCGGCATAAATCCGGGATCGCGGTGCGCTTTCCGCGCATCCTGCGCTGGCGCCAGGACAAACCGGCGCGTGAAGCGGACACGCTCGCACAGCTGCAGGCGCTGGCGCGGTGACGCGACGGGAGGCGATGGCGCGGCTGGTGGCCTGGTTCGACAGCCGTGGCTGGGCGCCCCTGCCGTTCCAGAAGACGATGTGGCGGCACTACCTGGGCGGCGCGTCCGGCCTGCTGCACACGCCCACCGGCAGCGGCAAGACCCTGGCGATGTTCGGCGGCCCGTTGCTGCAGGCGCTGGCCGATCCGCTGCCGCCTGTTGCCGGGCGCGCACGCAAACGCGTACCGGCACTGCAGGTTTTGTGGATCACCCCGTTGCGGGCGCTGGCCAACGACACCGCGCGCGCGTTGCGCGAGCCACTGGCCGGCCTCGGCCTGGATTGGCAGGTGGGCCTGCGCACCGGCGATGCCAGCACGCGCGACAAGCGCCTGGCGCGCGAGGGCCGGGTCGACGTGCTGGTGACCACGCCTGAGTCCCTGGCCCTGCTGCTGAGCTATCCCGATGGCCTGGCGACGATGCGCCAGCTGCGCTGCGTGGTGGTGGACGAGTGGCACGAGCTGCTGGGCAACAAGCGTGGCGTGCTGCTGCAGTTGAACCTGCGCCGCCTGCGCGATGCGCTGCCCGCGTTGCAGCTGTGGGGCCTGTCGGCGACGTTGGGCAACCTGGACCAGGCGCGCGAAGTGCTGCTGCCCGATCGGCCCGACGCGCCGCTGGTGGCCGGTGCGCGACCGCGCCCGGTCAGCGTGGAGACGTTGCTGCCGGCGCAGGGCGAGCGCTTCCCCTGGGCCGGCCACCTGGGCCTGTCGCAGTTGCAGCGGGTGCTGGAAAAGCTGCTGACGGTGGGCACCAGCCTGCTGTTCACCAACACCCGCGCGCACGCCGAACTGTGGCACCAGGCGTTGTCGGCGGTATGGCCGGAAGATCCGGCCACGCTGGCCCTGCACCACGGCTCGCTGGACCCGGCGCTGCGCCGGGAGACCGAACAGGGCCTGCGCGAAGGCCGGCTGCGCTGCGTGGTGGCCACCTCCAGCCTGGACCTGGGCGTGGATTTCCCGGCGGTGGACCAGGTGCTGCAGATCGGCAGCCCCAAGGGCATCGCCCGGCTGGTGCAGCGCGCCGGCCGCGCGCGCCACCAACCGGGCCAGTCCGGCCACATCGTGTGCGTGCCTTCGCATGCGCTGGAACTGGTGGAATACGCGGCCGCGCGCCGCGCGCTGGCCAGCGGGGTGATCGAGGCGCGACCGCCCCCCACCCTGTCGCTGGACGTGCTGGCCCAGCATTGCGTGAGCTGCGCGCTGGGCGGTGGCTTCCATCCCGATGCGCTGTTGGCGCAGGTGCGGCGCACGCACGCCTTTGCCGGCCTGGACACGGCGCACTGGCAGGGCGTGCTCGATTTCATCGTGCAGGGCGGCCGCGCGTTGGCGCAGTACCCGGACTTCCACAAGGTCGTGCGCGATGCCGACGGCGTGTACCGCGTGCACGACCGGCGCGTGGCGCTGCGTCATCGGCTCTCCATCGGCACCATCACCAGCGATGGCAGCGCGGTGGTGCAGTTCCTGCGCGGCGGGCGGCTGGGCGCGGTGGAGGAACAGTTCGTGGGTCGCCTGCGTCCCGGCGACCGTTTCCAGTTTGCCGGGCGCCTGCTGGAACTGGTGCGGCTGGAAAACCTCACCGCCTACGTGCGCCTGGCCAAGGGCGGCGATGGCCTGGTGCCGCGCTGGCAAGGCGGCCGCCTGCCGCTGTCGGACGCACTGGCGCAGGAAATGGAAGCGGTGTTCGACGCGCCCTCGCCCTCGCCGGAGATGCGCTGGCTGGCGCCCCTGCTCGCGCTGCAGTCGCGCCTGTCCGCCTTGCCCTCACCCTCGCGGCTGCTGGTGGAAGTGGTGCGTCGTCGCGAGGGCCAGTTCGTGTTCGTGTATCCCTTCGCCGGGCGCCAGGTGAATGAAGGCGTGGCCGCGCTGATGGCGATGCGCCTGACCCGCCTGCAGGCCAACACCATCGGCTATGCGGCCAACGACTACGGCTTCGTGCTGGCGCCGGCGCGCGCGGTGGCGCTGGACGGGCCGGGCGTGCAGGCGTTGCTGCAACCGGACAATCTGTTCGAGGACCTGCGCGACAGCCTCAACCTGGCCGAACTGGCGCGGCGCCAGTTCCGCGACATCGCACGCGTGTCCGGCCTGCTGATTCCCGCATTGCCGGGCCGCACGCCACGCAGCCTGCGCCAGCTGCAGGCCTCCAGCGGCCTGCTGTACGACGTGCTGCGCCAGCACGACCCCGACCACCTGCTGCTGGCGCTGGCCGAGCGCGAAGTGCTGCACGCGCAGCTGGACCTGCCCAGCCTGGCCGCCACGCTGCAGCGATGCCAGGCACGCACGCTGTGCCTGCAGGCACCGGCCAGCCTGGGGCCATTGTCCTTCCCGTTGTGGGCCGAGCGCCTGCGCGGCCAACTCAGCAACGAAGACTGGAAAACCCGGGTGCAGCGCGCGGCCCAGCAACTGGAGGCCCGCCATGGCGCCTGAGCTGACGATGCACATCGCCGGCGAGCCGGTGCAGCTGCTCGGCGCCCGCGCGTTGTACTGGCCGGCGCAGCGCGCGTTGTTGATCGCCGACCTGCACCTGGGCAAGGCCGACGTGTTCCGTCGTGCCGGGATCGGGCTGCCCAGTGGCGGCACCGGCGATGACCTGCAACGCCTGTCGGCCCTGCTCGGCCAGCAGCCGGTGGACACGCTCTACATCCTTGGTGATGTCCTGCACGGCGCCGCCCATCGCGCGGCGTGGTATCGCCAGTGGCAGGGCTGGCGCGAGCAGCATGCGAACGTGCGCATCGGCGCATTGGCCGGCAACCATGACCGCGCGTTGCCCAAGGCGGACCTGGGCATCGAACTGCTCGGCGAGCGGCTGGCGCTGGGGCCGTTCCTGCTGCGGCATGACCCGCAGCCACACCCCACGCTGCACGTGTTGTGCGGCCACATCCATCCGCTTGCCCACCTGCCGGGCATGCAACGGCGTTGGCCGGCGTTCTGGCTGCGCCAGGGCCTGAGCGTGTTGCCGGCGTGGTCGCGTTTCACCGCAGGCATCGCCCCGGTGCTGGGCCGCGGCGAGCAGTTGGTGGCCTGCGTGGAAGACCACGCCATCGCCCTGCCGCCGCGCGCCGGTTGATTCACATCGCCGGGGCCAGCACGTCGGGCATCAGCTGGATGTCGGGGCGCTGCGGCCGGGGCCGCACCGGTTGGGACCGGATGTCGGCCATCATCGCGCGGGCCGCGGCACGGATGCGCGGGTGCTCCTCGATGGCGGCGTGGGTGATGAGGCTGGTGACGTGGAATTCGAATACATCGTCCATCACATCGGGCTGGTCCTCGTGCAGCATCTGCAGGAGTCCGCGCAATTTGCAGATTTCAGCATCCAGGGCTTCGGCCGGGAACAGCATGTCGATCTCCTTCGGGGTGCGATCGGTCCATCACGAACCAGGGGCGCAGACACAACGCACCGCCCTGCGGCGGCAAGGTGTGGCTCCGGGCATCCAGAAGGGTGGCGTCGGCCAACCAGGCGCGGTGTGCGCGGCAGTGGCCACAGGAGCACACGCGGCGGCGTCTGCCCCACCCTTGTCGCAGATCGGCGGTGAGTCCACCGTCAATGCACGTTAATTGCGTCTTCACCTGCGCGCCAAAGAACTCCCGCGGAGGATCATGCGCGCGTGTTCGCCTCGCCGTGCGCGGCCATCGCATCGATGAACCCCGGCGACAAGCCGAGCTTGCCCAGCCAGCCGCGCTGGGTGCCGCTGAGCACGCGCAGCATGTGGCCACGCCCACCGGGCAGGTCGCCCAAGGGCTTGAGCAGCAGGTCGCGGGCGCGAGCGGCGGTATCACGATCGGACTGGAACAACGGGGTGAGCCAGCGGCTCCAGAAGTGATAGATGGCCACGTGGGCGCGCCGTTGCGCCGCATACGCCTGCAAGGCGGCATCGCGCTGCGGATGCGCGCGCAATGCATCGCGCAGGGCCAGCGCGTCCATCAGCGCCATGTTCACGCCCTGCCCCAGCTGCGGGCTCATCGCGTGCGCGGCGTCACCGGCCAGCACCAGCCGTTCGCGGCTCCAGCGCGCCATCACCGCATCGCGATAGCCCGCGCGCGCAAGCTGGGTGCCGACGGTGATGCTGTCCAGGCGCGCGTGCGCCTGCGGCCACAACGTGGCGATCTCATCGCGCCAACGCGCCAGCCCGTCCGATTCCCAGCGGGCGAACTGGTCGCGCGGCAGGCTCCAGAAGAAACTCAGTCGCGGCACCGCATCGCCGGGGCGCGTGCCCACCGGCAGCAGGCCGATCATCTTGCGCGCGGCCACGTAGCGCTGGCGCAGCTGGTCCGGATACGCCCAGTCCTCGCACGGCAGCAGGCACCACAACGCGCCCCAGGGATACTCGCGATCCAGGCGCGTGCCCTGCACATGCGTGCGCAGCGTGGACGCGGACCCGTCGGCGGCGATCACCAGGTCGTATGGGCCATGCCAACGGCCCTGGGCGTCACGCAGGCGGCCCTGTTCGGCATCGACATCGACGATGCAGGTATCGGCGTGCAGCTGTTGCGGCTGCGGCCATGCCTGGGCAAGCAACGAGAACAGCGCACCGCGCTGCATGCCGATGCCGTGCAGGCGCGGATCGAGACTGGCATAGCCCATTTCCATGACGGTACGCCCGCACGGCGTGTCGCCATACAGGCGACGCACCGGCGCACCATGCGCAAGCACCTGCGGCAGCAGGTCCATCTGCCAGAGCACGTCCAGGCCACTGGGCTGGAGCAGGAAGCCAGCGCCCACCGGGCCGGGCGCGGCAGCGCGCTCGAAGACGTGCACGGTGTGATTGTCGCGTGAAAGCAACACGGCCAGTGCCTGGCCTGCAGTGCCGTAGCCGACGATGGCGATGGTGCGCGGTGATGACATGAAAGTTCCTATTCGTGAAAGCGATCACAGTTGTCGCGGCGCATGAAGCGCTGCGAGTGCCGGCGTTATCGCGCGGGGTGGGGGTGTGCGGGTTCGCGGGACACGCTGCAAGTACGTCCCTGTAAGCTCGACGTGCGCCATCCATGGCGCACGACGGTCCCGCGAACCCGCACACCCCCACCCCCGACAGTTGGCCGGTGGCCGCCAGGAGATCAACAACGCGACCAACGCGCTCGCATGCCTTTGCAGGGCGTCGCCGCGCCGGACCGGCGAAAAACCAAAAAAAACCCCGCCGAAGCGGGGTTTTCAATGCGCAGCGCGAAGGATTACTCCGCCGCCGGCACGATGTTCGAGGCTTGGGCGCCCTTCGGGCCCTGGGTCACGTCATACGTGACACGCTGGCCTTCCTGCAGACTGCGGAAGCCCTTTGAGTTGATCGCGGAGAAGTGCGCGAAGACGTCGGCGCTGCCGTCCTCCGGCGAAATAAAGCCAAATCCCTTGGCGTCGTTGAACCACTTGACGGTACCGTTCGGCATGGTGATGCGAGACCTTCTTCAATGAATGGGTGGTGTACGCTCAACCAGCGCACTGGCGGAGTATGCAAAGCTTGCTCCGCAATGACAATCACCCCCGCGCCAATTCGCCGACCAGTTCCGGCAATCCGGCCGATGCCGCGTCCACGTTGGCCAGTACCTCGGCCATCGTGATCTCATCGCCATCGCCACAGCCGGCGGCCCAGTTGGCCACGATCGCCAGGCACGCGTAATCCAGCCCCAGCTCACGCGCCAGGCTGGCTTCGGGCATGCCGGTCATGCCGACCAGGTCGCAGCCATCGCGGCGCATCCGCGCGATTTCCGCATTGGTTTCCAGCCGGGGGCCCTGCGTGGCGCCGTAGCAGCCGCCATCGTGCAGGCGCACGCCGGTGACCTTTGCCGCGGCCAGCACCTTGCTGCGCAGCAGCGGCGTGTAGGGATGGCCGAAGTCCACGTGCAGCACCTCGCTGCCGGGCTCTTCACTCAGCGTGGAGATGCGGCCCCAGGTGTAGTCGATCAGCTGGTCCGGGCAGGCCAGCACGCGCGGGCCGAAGTGCTCGGTGATGCCACCGACCGTGTTGAGCGCCAGCACGCGCGTGGCACCGATCTGCTGCAGTGCCGCAAGATTGGCGCGGTAATTGATCTTGTGCGGCGGCAGCGAATGGCCTTCGCCATGGCGCGCCAGGAAGGCCACGCGCTGGCCGAGCAGCGTGCCGACCCGGATCGGGCCGGACGGGGTGCCGTAGCGCGTGTCCACCTGGTGGCTGCTCACATCGTCCAGCTGGGCCAGCTTGTACACGCCGGTGCCGCCGATGACGGCCAGTGCAATGTGTTCCATCATTCCTTCATCGCGTAGATGGCCGGCACGCAGCGCAGGGTTTCGTTGACGTCCATGCCGAAGCCGAACACGTAGCGGTCCGGCAGTTCGATGCCGGCGTAGTCGGCCTTCACGTCCGGCAGCGCGCGGTCGTGCTGCTTGACCGTCAGCGCGGCGATGCGCACGTCGGTGGCGCCCTGCTCCAGGCACCAGGTGCGCACGCCCTGCAGCGTGTAGCCCTCATCGAGGATGTCATCGACCAGCAGCACGCGGCGGCCGAACAGCGCGGTGGCCGGCTTGTGCTTCCAGACCAGGTCGCCGCCGGTGGTTTCACCGCGGTAGCGGGTGGCGTGCAGGTAATCGAACTGCACGTCCTGGCCGCGGGCGCCCAGCTCCAGCGCGAGCTGGCCGGCGAACGGCAGCGCGCCGTGCATGATCGACAGGAACAGCGGCACCTCGCCCTTGTAGTCGCTGGCGATGGCGTCGGCGATGGTGCCGATGGCCTTGTCGATGGTGGGACGGTCGACCAGCAGGTCGGCCTGGGCCAGGGCCTGGGAAATGGTGAGGTTGGGCATCAGACGGTTCTTCCAAGGGTGTCAAGCAAACGGGATTGGGTGTCGCCATGCCGGGCGTCGGCCAGCAGGCCGTCCCAGCCAAGCGCGCCGCGGCCGATCAGGCCCAGCAGCGCAGCGGTATCGAGGGTGCGCGGCTCCACCGCGCGCAGCGATTCGTCGACCAGCTCCGGGTGGCAGACCAGCACCACGTCGCAGCCGGCGTCCAGGTGCGCATCCACGCGCGCCTTCACGCCACCGGCGGAGAACGAGGCGGCCATGCCGATGTCATCGGAGAACACCACGCCCTTGAAGCCCATCTCCCCGCGCAGGATCTGCTGGATCCAGCGCGGCGAGTAGCCGGCCGGCTCGGGCGCCACCTGCGGGTAGACCACGTGGGCCATCATCACCGCATCGGCACCGGCGCGGATGCCGGCCTCGAACGGGACCAGGTCCAGCGCACGCAGTTCGGCCAGCGGGCGCGGGTCGGCGGCATCGTTGAAATGGGTGTCTTCACGGACCGTGCCGTGGCCGGGGAAATGCTTGAGCGTGGCGGCCATGCCGACGCTGTGCATGCCGCGCACATAGGCGGCGGTGAAGGCGGCCACCACCTGCGGATCGGCGCTGAAGGCGCGATCGCCGATGGCCAGGTTGCCACGGCCCAGGTCCACCACCGGGGCAAAGCTGAGGTCCACGCCGCTGGCGCGCACTTCGCTGGCCATCAGCCAGGCGTGCTGTTCGGCCAGGGCCAGGGCGGCGTCGCGGTCCTGCCGGTAGAGCGCATCGAAGCCCTGCAGCGGCGGCAACGCGCTGTAGCCTTCGCGGAAACGCTGCACGCGGCCGCCTTCCTGGTCCACGCAGATCAGCTGCGGGCGCGGCGCGGCGGCGCGGATCGCGGCCGACAGCTCGGCCACCTGCTGGCGCGAGGCGAAGTTGCGCTTGAACAGGATCACGCCGGCCACGGCGTCGTGCTGCAGCCAATCGCGTTCCTGGGCGGTGAGTTCGGTCCCGGCAACGCCGATCACGAGCATGGTCGATCTCCAATACGGGGCGCGGTGATGGCGCACCGCCGCATTGTCGCAGAACCCGCGCGCGGTAGGCCACGCCCGCCGGGCGTGGCCGTGGTGGTCAGGGGCAGCCGTCCACGCCGCAGTGCTCGCCACCGGCGGCGGCCGGCCCGGCCGATTCGGCGGCGATCTCGCGCAGGGCCTGGGCGAACGCCTCCGGCGGCTGGGCACCCTGGATGGCGTAGCGGTCGTTGATCACGAAGGTGGGCACCGACTGGATCCCCATGGCCTGGGCCTGGGCAAGCCGGGCCTGGATCTCCGCCAGCCCCTCATCGCCGGCCAGCAGCGCGGTCACCTGTTCGGCGGTGATGCCGCCAGCGGCCGCGGCGTCGATCAGCGTCTGCGCCTGGGCCAGGTCGCGGCCGTGCACGAAATGAGCCCGGAACAGCGCCTCGCCCACCGCCGCCTGCACCCCTTCACGCCCGGCCAGCCACATCAGCCGGTGCGCCGGCAGCGTGGTGACGCGCACCTGGCCCTGCTCGAAATCCATCGGCAGGCCTTCGGCGCGTGCGGTGGCCTGGGTCTGGGCCAGGATCTGCGCGGTGCGCTCGGCGCTGCCGAACTTGGCCGCGTAGGCCTCGCGCAGCGGTATGGGCGTGGTGCCTGCCTCGGGGTCGAGCAGGAACGGGTGCCAGTTCACCTCCAGCGCCGGGGCCGCATCGCCCAGCAGGGCCAGGCCCTGCTCGAAGCGATGCTTGCCGATCCAGCACCAGGGGCAGACCACGTCGGACCAGATATCGATTTTCATGAGCCATGCCTATGGGCGGCGGGCCGCCAAAACAAGCGACGCGCCCCCCCCCACGGTGGGCAGCTACGGACCGCGTTCAGCGGCCGACCAGCGTGCATACGGGTGCGCGGCCAGGGCCAGGTTGTAATAGCGGACCTGGTCGGTCACTTCGGCGCCGGCCCAGTCCGGCAGCACGATCGGCTGGTCGGCGTGCTCCAGCTCCACCTCGGCCACCACCAGTCCGGCGTTGTCGCCGAGGAACTCGTCCACTTCCCAGAGCAGCCCGCCATGCCGGACCAGGTGCCGGCGCTTGTCGATCAGGCCCCCCACGCACAGCGCCAGCAGCGCGCGCGCCTCCTCCACCGGGATGGGGTAGTCGAACTCCTGCCGGGTATGGCCGATCTGCCGCGACTTGAGGTTGAGGAAGGCCTGCCCGCCCTGGATGCGCACGCGCACCGAGGCCTTCTGCGCGCCGCTGTCCAGCGCGGCGGTGTCGTTGATGTAGCCCTGCGCCATCGGGATCACCGCATGCGCGGCGGCTCGCCAGCCATCGCCGGTGACGAGGTATTTGCGTTCGATTTCAATGCCCATGCGCGCAGTATGGCCGGCGCGCGCGGTGCTGCCTATCGAGGATGGGTCGGTGCGCCTACACTGCCCGCCCCCGCACCCGAGCTGTTGCCATGATGATTGCCTGCGCGCGCCGACTGCGCCGCGTTGCCCTGCCCGCGCTCACGCTGCTGTCGGCGCCGTTGGCCATGGCTGCCGCGCCCCCGGGCCCGAGCCTGGCCCAGGCCCAGCAGGCGATGGACCGCCTGTTCGATGCGGCCATTGCCGAGCGCCCGGCCAGCGACAGTAGCCGCCTGGTGGCCGAGGCGTTCCGGCCGCGGTTGCAGGCCCTGTCCGGTTGCCTGCCCGCCGCCGACGCGGTGGCCGGCAGCGTGGACTGCATCGCCACCGCCCAGGCCGGCGCCGAAGCGGTGCACCGCCTGCTGCGGTTCCGCCCGGAACAGGCGCAGTGGGCACTAGGGATGGATTCACGCCAGCTGGCCGTGCCGGTGCCGCCGCAGGCGCGCGTCCAGGTGCTGTTGCAGCAGTTGATCGCCGCCCGCGCGGCGCGCGCGCCCGACCGGCAGGGCCGCACCGCGATGCTGGCGGCGGCGCGCGAGGCCGCCGTGTTCAGCGTCACCGGATGTGCGGTGGGCGACGAGGCGCCGGTGATCGAATGCCAGGTGGACGCCACGGTCGGTGGCGAACGCGGCCAGGAGACCATGGCGTTCACGGGGGGGGCGGGCGCGGGGCCCACCGCGGCGCCTCACCGACGGGCGCGCCCGGCACCCGGGGCCGCCCGTCGCGGGCGGCCGCCGGGGTCAGCGCTTCTCGAAGACCGCGATGCTTTCCACGTGCGCGGTATGCGGGAACATGTCCATCGCCCCGGCGCTGACCAGGGTGAAGCCCTGCTCGTTGACCAGGTAACCGGCATCGCGGGCCAGCGAACCGGGGTGGCAGCTCACATAGACGATGCGCTTGAACTGCTTGAGCGGCAGCTGCTGCAGTACTTCGATCGCGCCCGAGCGCGGCGGGTCCAGCAGCAGCTTGTCGAAGCCCTGGCGCATCCACGGGGCATTGCGCTGGTCCTGGGTGAGGTCGGCCGCGAAGAACTGGGCATTGGCCAGCCCGTTGCGCTCGGCGTTCTCCCGGGCCCGGGCCACCAGGCCGGCATCGCCTTCCACGCCCACCACGTCACGCACGGTGCGCGCCAGCGGCAGGGTGAAATTGCCCAGCCCGCAGAACAGGTCCAGCACGCGCTCGTCCGCACCGGCATCGAGCAGCTCCAGGGCCAGCGCGATCATCTTCACGTTGAGCGAGGCATTGACCTGGATGAAGTCCAGCGGGCGGAAGGCCAGCTCCACGTCCCACGGGGCCAGCTTGAACGACAGCGGCACCTCGGCCGGCCACAGCGGCTGCACCGACTCCACCCCGCCCGGCTGCAGCGAGATGGCAAAGCCATGCTCCTGCCCGAAGGCGGTCCAGGCGGCGCGGTCGGCCTCGCTCAGCGGCTGCATGTGGCGGATGGTCAGCATGACCGCCTCGTCACCGGCGATGAACTCGATCTGGGGGATGTCGCGCTTGCCGTCCAGGGTCTCGATGAAGGTGGCCATGGCACCGACCTTGGTCCCGATCTCCGGGATCACGGTCAGGCACTGGGCCAGGTCGGCCACGAAGCGCGGGTCCTGCTCGCGGAAGCCGACCAGGGTCTTGTCCTTCTTTTCGACCCGGCGCACCGAGAACCGGCCCTTGCGGCGGTAGCCCCAGCTGTCGCCGACCAGCGGCGGCAGCACCGTGCCGGGGCTGACGTGGCCGATGCGGGTCAGGTTGTCCATCAGCACCCGCTGCTTGGCCACGATCTGCTGCGACTCCTCCAGGTGCTGCAGCACGCAGCCGGCGCAGACGCCGAAGTGCGGGCACCTGGGGGTGACCCGCTGCGGCGAGGGCTGCAGCACCTCCAGGGTGCGCGCCTCGTCGAAATGGCGGTTGCGGGCGGTCGGTTCGGCGGTCACCACTTCGCCCGGCAGCGCGCCGGTGATGAAGGTGACCTTGCCACCCTCGCCGTCACGGCGGGCCACGCCACGGCCATCGTGGCTGAGGTCGAGGATGTCGGTCTGGAAGGGGGTACGGTCGAGGCGGGAGCGGGATCGGGCCACGTGGCAACAGGCTGCGGGCAAAAAGGGTGCGTATTGTCGCAGATACGCGCCCCGCCCTGCCGCCACCGCCACTGGAACCGCTTGCAGCGGGCGTTTGCATGTTTAATATGGCGTATCGCTGACATGGAGGCAGCCCCAAATGCAGATGACCCCCCGGGACCCTGTGCCCCGATTCCTGCTGGTCGAGGACGACACCATCAGTCGCGGCTTTTTCAAGGCCGCGCTGGAAACCCTGCCGGCCGAAGTGGATACCGCCGACTCGCTGGCCTCGGCCATGGACCGCGCCCGCAGCGGCCAGCACGACCTGTGGCTGATCGATGTGAACCTGCCCGACGGCAATGGCACCCAGCTGCTGCAGCAACTGCGCCGTTCGCGGCCGGACACCCCGGCGCTGGCGCATACCGCCGACGGCGATACCAGCATCCACGCGCGCCTGCGCGATGCCGGCTTCAGCGAGACCCTGGTCAAGCCGCTCAGCGGTGAACAACTGCTCAAGGCGGTCCGGCGGGCGCTGGTCAACAGCCCCGGCAGCGCGTCCTCGGCGCTGGGCGGCAGTGCCGAGGGCGAGCGCGAGGACTGGGACGAAATCACCGCCCTGGCCGCGCTGAATGGCCAGCGCCACCATCTCATTGCCCTGCGCGAACTGTTCCTGGCCGAGCTGCCGGGGGTGCGCGATGCGGTCGCCCAGGCGCTGCTGCAGGACGACGTGCGTGCCCTGCACGGGCAACTGCACCGGCTGCAGGCCAGTTGCGGCTTCGTCGGCGCCGCGCGCCTGGCCCGTGCCGTGCGCCAGCTGCACCAGGCCCCGCAGTCCAGCGGCGCCCATACCCAGTTCCGCGCGGCGGTGGATGCCCTGCTGCATTGAGGGGTGAGCGGCGCCGACCACCGGTCGGCGCGACCGGACCGGGCTAGCGGCGTCGGGCCAGGTCTTCCAGCATTTCCCAGGATTTCAGCCCGCGCCCGCCCAGGTGGTGCAGCAGCACCGCGCGCATGCCGCGGCGCAGGCTGGCCAGGTCGTCCGGATCGGGTTGGCGGTCGTCGGCCAGCGCCAGCAGCGCACTGCCGGTGGCGGTGCCCCGGCGCGGATCGGCGCCGCGCTCGCTGAGCAGGCGGCAGGGGCCTTCCTGCGGGTCCAGCGCATAGCGGGCGGCCGGGTCGATCGGCTCGCCATCGCTGCCATGGGCCAGGTCGAAACCGAACCCCAGCGCGTCCAGCAGGTCGCGTTCGAAGCGGCGCAGGGTCCACGCCAACGGCTGGCCCTCGCCCAGCCGTTGCCGGACCTGGCCATAGTGGTCGTACAGCTCGGGCAGCGGGTCCTGGCGGGGCGCCAGCCGCATCAGCAGTTCATTGATGTAGAAGCCGGCGAGCATGGCCTCCCCGGTCAGCCGGGGCGCGGCATCCAGCGCCTCGGCGCCGCGCAGCTGGGCCAGTTCACCGCGCTGGACGGCACTGAAGCGGATCCATTGCAGCGGTTGCAGGGCCGCCCGCAGGGCCTGGCTGCGCGGGCTGCTCAACCCGCGGGCGAGCAGCCCCAGGCGGCCATGCTGCTCGGTCAGCACCTCCACCAGCAGGCTGGTCTCCCGCCAGGGGCGGGCATGCAGCACGAACGCCGGCTCGTCGTCGATGCGCATGGCTCAGCCGCCGGTCGCCGCAGGCACCGGCTTACTCGTAACCGAAGGCCTTCAGCGCGGCTTCGTCATCCGACCAGCCCTCACGCACGCGTACCCAGGTCTCCAGGAAGACCTTGGCGCCGAACAGCCGCTCCATCTGCATGCGCGACTTGGCACCGATGTCCTTCAGGCGGGTACCGCCCTTGCCGATCACGATCGCCTTCTGGCCTTCGCGCTCGACCCAGATCACCGCGCCGATGCGCAGCAGGTTGCCGTCTTCGACGAACCGCTCGATCTCCACCGTGGTGGCGTACGGCAGCTCTTCGCCGAGCTGGCGCATCAGCTGCTCGCGCACCAGCTCGCCGGCCAGGAAGCGCTGGCTGCGGTCGGTGATCTCATCCTCGCCGAACATCGGCGGGGCTTCGGGCAGCAGCGCCAGCAGGTCGCGCACCAGCGCTTCCAGGCCGTTGCGCTTCTGCGCGGAAATGGGATGCACGGCGGCAAACGTGCGGCCTTCGGTCACCTGCTGCAGGAACGGCAGCAGCGCGGCCTTTTCCTTCAGGCGGTCGACCTTGTTGACCACCAGCACCACCGGGATGCCGGCGTCGCTGAGCACGTTGAAGGCCAGGGTGTCTTCCTCGTCCCAGCGGCCGGCCTCGATCACCAGCATGCCCGCGTCCACGCCTTCCAGCGAGCCGCGCGCGGCGCGGTTCATGACCCGGTTCATGGCCCGCTTCTGCACCCGGTGCAGCCCGGGGGTATCCACCAGCACCAGCTGCCCTTCCGGGAAGCTGGCAATGCCCAGCAGCCGGTGCCGCGTGGTCTGCGGGCGATTGGACACGATGCTGACCTTGGCGCCCACCAGGGCGTTGGTCAGGGTGGATTTGCCGACGTTGGGACGGCCGATGACCGCCACGCTGCCGCAATGATGGGAGGTTGCTTCGCTCACTTGGAATCCAGTTGCTCGAGGGCGGCCGCAGCCGCCTGTTGTTCGGCCAGCCGTCGCGAGGCACCTTCGCCTTCGGTGCTGACAGCGGGATCGGCTACGCCGCAGCGTACCCGGAAGGTCTTGGCATGGTCATCACCCGACTCTGACAACAGCTCATACAGCGGCAGCGTCCTCTGTCGGGCCTGCAGCCATTCCTGCAGGCGGGTCTTGGGGTCTTTCTCGGGCTTGCCGGTGGCCGGCAGCGCCTCCATCGAGGGGCCGAACCAGGGCAGGACCACCGCCCGGCAGGCCTCGAAGCCGGCATCGAGGTAGATCGCGGCCACCACCGCCTCCAGCGCGTCGGCCAGGATGGAGTCGCGGCGATGGCCGCCGGTCTTCATCTCGCCGGGCCCCAGGGTCAGCCGATCGCCCAGTTCCAGGGTGCGGGCAATCACCGCCAGCGCGCCTTCACGGACCAGTTCGGCGCGGGCGCGGGTCAGCGCGCCCTCGTCGGCCTTGGGCCAGCGCTGGTACAGCGCCTGGGCCACCATCATGTTGACGATGCTGTCGCCCAGGAATTCCAGCCGCTCGTTGTTGGGCGTGCCGGCGCTGCGATGCGTCAGGGCCTGCTGGAGCAGGCCCGGATCGCTGAAGGCGTGACCGATGCGGTCACCACGTTGGAAAGTCTTATTCGACACCGTTGACGGTCAGTTCCTGGTTTGTATCAAACTTGCCCACCACGTCCAGGTTGCCGATCAGTTCGCGGCGGACCTCGTAGCTGACCTGCATGTCCCAGCCACCGTCGATGCGATCGAACTTCACGTCGGACGGCTTGACGCTCTCGGAATAGCTGATGTTCAGCCGCTTGAAGAACATGTCCTGCACACGGGCCGGTTCCATCTTGCCCACGCCCGGCTCCTTGGCCAGGCCCTTGAGCGCCGAGCGCACCGCGTAATACTCCTGGTACATCGGGAACAGCTTCATCCCCACGTACAGGCCAAAACCGACCACGATCAGCACCACCAGGAACGAGGTCAGGGTCATGCCACGCTGCGTGTTCATCGTCTTCATTGCGATCTCCCCAGATACGCCTTTGCCATGGATCAATTGATACCCGTGCCGATCCGGGACGGTTCGAAGCCGTCCTTGCAGAACCAGCCCGAGCAGTTCAGCCAGATCAGGAAGGCCTTGCCCCGGAGGTTCTCTTCCGGCAACAGCCCCCAGAAGCGGCCATCATCGCTGTTGTCGCGATTGTCGCCCATCACCAGGTACTTGCCGGCCGGCACGGTCCACTGGCCTTCGCCGCGGGCGTACTCGGTCTCCAGCACGGTATGGGTGCGGCCCGGCAGGTGCTCCACCAGCAGCTGGCTGCCCTCGCCCTGGCCCAGGTGGCCGGCGTACAGGCCCTTGTTGTCGTACTTCAACGGCTGGCCGTTGAGGATCAGGCCATTGCCCTGGAAGACGATTTCATCGCCCGGCACGCCGATCACGCGCTTGATGAAGTTCTCGCCCTTGGCCGGGTCGTTGTCGGCATGGCCGGGGAAGTGGAACACCACCACGTCGCCGCGCTTGGGCTCGCCCAGCGGCACGATCTTGGCGTTGTTCAACGGCAGGCGCAGGCCGTAGGAGAACTTGTTGACCAGGATGAAATCGCCGATCAGCAGGTTGGGCATCATCGAGCTGGACGGGATCTTGTACGGCTCGGCGATGAAGCTGCGCACCACCAGCACGATGGCCAGCACCGGGAAGAACGCGCGCGCGTAGTCCACCAGCACCGGCTCGGAATCGAGCAGGCCGGCGCGTGCGGCGCGACGCTTGGCGAAGTACAGCCGGTCGGCCAGCAGGACCAGGCCCGAGCCCAGCGTCAGTACGACCAGGAGGATCTCAAACAATTTCATGCAGTGTCCTTGGGAACGGTTGCAGCGGTGCGGATGCCAGCCCGGCGCCCGGCCTTACTTGTCCATCTGCAGCACGGCCAGGAAGGCTTCCTGCGGGATCTCCACGCGGCCGACCTGCTTCATGCGCTTCTTGCCTTCCTTCTGCTTCTCCAACAGCTTCTTCTTGCGCGAAACGTCGCCACCATAGCACTTGGCCAGCACGTTCTTGCGCATGGCCTTGACCGTGGTGCGGGAGATGATCTGCGAGCCGACGGCGGCCTGGATGGCCACGTCGAACTGCTGGCGCGGGATCAGCTCCTTCATCTTCTCGCACAGCTCGCGGCCGCGGCGGTCGGCGTGGCTGCGGTGCACGATCAGCGACAGCGCATCGACCTTGTCGCCGTTGATCAGCACGTCCACGCGCACGAACGGACCGGCATCGAAACGCACGAAGTGGTAGTCCAGCGAGGCATAGCCACGGCTGACCGACTTGAGCTTGTCGAAGAAGTCCAGCACCACCTCGGCCATCGGCAGCTCGTAGCTGATCTGCACCTGGCTGCCGAGGTAGTTGATGCCGAGCTGGCTGCCGCGCTTTTCTTCGCAGAGCTTGATGATGCTGCCGATGTACTCCTCGGGGGTGAGCACGTTGGCGCGGATGATCGGCTCGCGGATTTCGTCCACATGGTTGATCGGCGGCAGCTTGGCCGGATTGTCCATGTTGATCACGGTGCCGTCGGTCTTGAGCACTTCATAGACCACCGTCGGCGCGGTGCTGATCAGGTCCAGGTTGTACTCGCGCTCCAGGCGCTCCTGCACGATTTCCATGTGCAGCATGCCCAGGAAGCCGCAGCGGAAGCCGAAGCCCATCGCCTCGGAGCTTTCCGGCTCGAAGCGCAGCGCGGCATCGTTCAGGCGCAGCTTGTCCAGCGCTTCGCGCAGGTCCGGGTAGTCTTCGGCATCCACCGGGAACAGGCCGGCGAACACGCGCGGCTGCATCTCCTGGAAGCCGGGCAGCGGCTTGGGCGCCGGGTCGGCAGCCAGGGTAAGGGTGTCGCCGACCGGCGCGCCATGCACGTCCTTGATGCTGGCCGTGACCCAGCCCACTTCACCGGCCCGCAGCGCCGGCAGCACTTTCCGCTTCGGCGTGAACACGCCGACGTTGTCGACCTGGTGGGTACGGCCGGTGGACATCACCTGCAGCTTGTCGCCGGCCTTGATCTGGCCCTGCATCACGCGCACCAGCGAGACCACGCCGAGGTAGTTGTCGAACCAGGAGTCGATGATCAGCGCCTGCAGCTTGTCGGTATCGCGCGGCACCGGCGGCGGGATGCGATGCACGATCGCCTCCAGCACGTCCACCACGTTCAGGCCGGTCTTGGCGCTGACCGGCACCGCGTCGGTGGCGTCGATGCCGATCACGGCCTCGATCTCGGCCTTGGCGCGCTCGATGTCGGCGGTGGGCAGGTCGATCTTGTTGATCACCGGCACCACTTCCAGGCCCTGCTCCACCGCGGTGTAGCAGTTGGCCACCGACTGCGCTTCCACGCCCTGGGCGGCATCGACCACCAGCAGCGCGCCTTCGCAGGCGGCCAGCGAGCGGCTGACTTCATAGGAGAAGTCCACGTGCCCGGGGGTGTCGATGAAGTTCAGGTGGTAGGTCTGCCCGTCCTTGGCCACATAGGGCAGCGAGACCGACTGGGCCTTGATGGTGATGCCACGCTCGCGCTCGATCGGGTTGGAGTCGAGCACCTGCGCCTCCATCTCGCGGGCCTGCAGGCCGCCGCAAAGCTGGATGATGCGGTCGGCCAGCGTGGACTTGCCATGGTCGACGTGGGCGATGATGGAGAAGTTGCGGATGTTCCGCATCGAATCAGAAGACATAGGTGGCGGCGGCGCGTCGCGTCGTCAGGATGACTGCGGATTATCGCATGGCCGGCCCGCTCCCGCGTGGCCCGGGCTGCGATTGGGGTGATCACCGGCCCGAAAACGACCGGGCCCGCCGAAGCGGGCCCGGAAACGCAGGCCTGGCGGGGCTTACTGCCCGGCCTTGACCGCCACGAAGGCACTGTTGCCGTTGGCACGAACCAGCAGCATGACCACATCGCCTTTCTTGAAGCCGGCCAGCGCCTTGTCCAGGGCGACCACGCTGCCGACCGGGGTGCGCACGACCTGCAGGATGACCATGCCCGGGGCCAGGCCGGCCTCGCGGGCCGAGGCGTTGTTCACCCGGGTCACCCGCACACCTTCACCGGCACCCAGGCCCAGCTGCTTGCGCTGGGGCGCGGTGAGGTCGGCCACTTCCAGGCCCAGCAAGGCGTTGGAACCGGCCTGGGGGGTGGCGGCGTCAGCCGTCGGCGCCGCCGGGCCGCGCGCGTCGTCCTCGGCCAGCGCGGTCAGGGTGGCGCTGATCTCGCGCTCCTTGCCGTCGCGGACCACGCCCAGGCGCACCTTGCTGCCCGGCGGCATCGCGCCGATCATCGGCGGCAGGTCGCTGAAGCTGTTGATCGGGCTGCCATTGACCGAGCGGATCACGTCGCCCGGCTCGATGCCGGCCTTCAAGGCCGCACTGCCCGCCACCACTTCATTGACCAGCGCGCCCCGGCTGTCGGACAGGCCCAGGCCCTGGGCCTTGAGGCCATCGATCGGCCCAACCGCCGCGCCAAGCTGGGCGCGGGTCACCTTGCCACTCTTCTTGATCTGCTCGACCGCGCCCATTGCCAGGTCGATCGGAATGGCGAAGCTGATGCCCATGTAGCCGCCGGAGGCGGAGAAGATCTGCGAGTTGATGCCGACCACTTCGCCCCGGGTATTGAGCAGCGGCCCGCCGGAATTGCCCTGGTTGATGGCCACGTCGGTCTGGATGAACGGCACGTAGCGCTGATCCGGACCGCCGGTGCTGCGCCCCACCGCACTGACCACGCCGGCGGTGACGGAGTGGTCCAGGCCGAACGGCGAGCCGATCGCCACCACCCACTGGCCGGGCTTGAGCGTGTTGGAATCGCCCACGCGCACGGTCGGCAGGCCCTTGGCGTCGATCTTGAGCAGGGCCACGTCGTACTGCTGGTCGCTGCCGATCACCTTGGCGGTGAACTCGCGGCGGTCGCCCAGCTTGACCTTGACCTCGCTGGCATCGGCGACCACGTGGTAGTTGGTGAGCACGTAGCCGTCGGCGGAGATGATGAAGCCCGAGCCCATGCCGCGGCCCTGGATGCGCGGACCGTCGTCCCGGCCACCGGGGCTCTGCCCCGGCATCTGGAAATCGGGGCCGAAGAAGCGGCGGAAGAACTCGGGCATCTCGTCATCGCCGCCGGGGCCCATGCCGCGGGCCTGGCGGTTGCTGCGCGTGATGGTGGTTTCAACGTTGACCACGCCGGGGCCGACCTGTTCGACCAGGTTGGTGAAGTCGGGCAGGCCGCTGACCAGCTGCGGTGCGGGCGCGCGCGGCGCGGCGGCCGGCGCGGGCGCCGCGGGGGCGGCGGGAGCCGGCGCCTGGGCGCAGGCCATCAAGGGCAGGGTCAGGGCCAGCAGGGTCAGGGCCTGGCTACGCATGCGGGGAGTCATCGGACGTCAGCCTCCGGTTCGGGACGTGGGGGAAAGCAGGGCCGTGGGGGGGGGGGGGGCGGGCCCGGCCGGGGGGTGGGGGTCGGCCCGGGA
>NZ_JAVWXA010000056.1:2181-24440 GCF_036662295.1 Stenotrophomonas sp. | reverse complement strand
CGCTGATCAACCCGGTCGCCATGGACGAAGGCCTGCGCTTCGCGATTCGTGAAGGCGGCCGTACCGTCGGCGCCGGCGTGGTCTCCAAGATCATCGCGTAATCTGCTAGAATCTGCGCCCCGATGTTGCCTGGGTAGGGCATCGGGGTTGCCGAAAAACGGGAAAAGAGGCGCAGGACGCACCTCGTGTTCCCCAGACCAGGAAGGGTCGCGCCATTCAGGCAGTGTCAACAGGTCCCCTGTTGACCGCCGCGTTGTATGCGCGCTATACTTTTTGTCTGGGCAGATCGGGAGACCGGTCTGCCTCGATTTTTGAGGTCTATGGAAAGATCTTGTCGCCGCACGGATGTGCGGCGTCCGCATTCAGGATATTCATGGGACAAGGCAACCCAGAGGCCTTGTCCGTCGCTCTTTTAACGAAGGAAATTACCGCCATGGCGGACCAAAAGATCCGGATTCGGTTGAAGGCGTTCGATCATCGTTTGATCGACCGTTCGGCCAGCGAGATCGTTGAAACGGCAAAGCGGACCGGCGCGCAAGTGCGTGGCCCGATCCCGCTGCCGACCAAGATCGAGCGCTACACCATCCTCGTCTCCCCGCACGTCGACAAGGACGCGCGTGACCAGTACGAGACCCGCACGCACAAGCGCGTGCTTGACATCGTTGACCCGAACGACAAGACCGTGGACGCGCTGATGAAGCTCGAACTGGCTGCCGGCGTCGACGTTCAGATCAAGCTGACCTGAGGACTACGACCATGACGAAGAAATATTCGTTGGGCTTCGTGGGCCGCAAGGCTGGCATGAGCCGCGTGTTCACCGAAGATGGCCAGGCCATCCCGGTGACCCTGATTGAAGCAACCCCCAACCGCATCGCGCAGATCAAGACCGTCGAAGCTGACGGCTACAGCGCCGTGCAGGTGACCGTCGGCGCGCGTCGCGCTGCCCTGGTCAACAAGCCGGAAGCCGGTCACTTCGCCAAGGCGAAGGTCGAAGCCGGTCGTGGCCTGTGGGAATTCCGCGTTGAAGACGCCCAGCTCGGCGATTTCGCCGTCGGCGGCGAAGTCAAGGCGGACATCTTTGAAGTTGGCCAGAAGGTCGACGTCCAGGGTGTCACCAAGGGTAAGGGCTTCCAGGGCACCATCAAGCGCTACAACTTCCGTATGGGCGATGCAACCCACGGTAACTCGCTGTCGCATCGCGCGCCGGGTTCCTTGGGCCAGCGCCAGACCCCGGGTCGCGTTTTCCCGGGTAAGAAGATGTCCGGCCACATGGGTTCGGTGCAGCAGAGCACCCAGAACCTTGAAGTGGTGAAGGTCGATGTCGAGCGTGGTCTGATCGCGATCCGTGGTGCCGTTCCGGGCGCAGCGGGTGGTGACGTGATCGTTCGTCCGGCTAGCAAGGCATAAGGAGAGATGACGATGGAACTCGTTATCACGGGTAGCAACAACAAGGTCTCGGTCTCCGATGCCGTGTTCGGTCGCGATTTCAGCGAAGATCTGGTCCACCAGGTCGTCGTTGCTTACCGCAACGCCGGTCGCGCCGGCACCAAGGCACAGAAGACTCGCTCCGAAGTGGCTGGTACCACCAAGAAGTCGAAGAAGCAGAAGGGCGGCGGCGCGCGTCATGGCGCACTGACGGCTCCGATCTTCGTCGGCGGCGGTGTCACCTTCGCGGCCAAGCCGCGCAGCTTCGAGCAGAAGGTCAATCGCAAGCAGTACCGTGCAGCCATGTGCGCGATCCTGTCCGAGCTGAACCGTCAGGGCCGTCTGACCATCGTGGAGGCCTTCGATGTCGAAGCGACCAACACGAAGGCGCTGATCGCCAAGCTGGCCGGCCTGGAAGTGGGCAAGCGTCCGCTGATCGTCACCGAAGATGCTTCCGAGCACCTGTACCTGTCGGCGCGCAACATTCCCTACGTGGAAGTGCGTGACGTCCAGGGCCTGGACCCGGTGTCGCTGGTCGGTGCCGACACGGTCGTCATCACCGCTGATGCGGTCAAGAAGGTCGAGGAGTGGCTGGCATGAGCGCCAACGAGAAAATCTTCAGCGTTCTTCGCGCTCCGCGTGTCTCCGAAAAGACCGCGCGCCTGCAGGAACATTCCAACCAGTATGTCTTCGAAGTCTCGAACGAAGCTACCAAGGCCGATGTAAAGGCCGCGGTTGAGCAGCTGTTCGACGTCAAGGTCGAGTCGGTCAACGTGCTGAACGTGAAGGGCAAGAACAAGTCCTTCCGTAACCGCACCGGCCGCCGCGGCGATTGGCGCAAGGCGTACGTGCGTCTCGCCGATGGCCAGTCCATCGATGTAACGGCCAAGGCCTGAGGTACATCCCATGCCATTGATGAAATTCAAGCCCACTTCCCCCGGCCGCCGTTCGGCCGTGCGCGTGGTTACGCCCGATCTGCACAAGGGCGCACCGCACGCAGCGTTGCTGGAGCCGCAGAGCAAGTCCGGTGGTCGTAACCACCACGGCCGCATCACCACCCGTCACGTTGGTGGTGGCCACAAGCAGCACTACCGTGTCATCGACTTCAAGCGCAACAAGGAAGGCATTCCGGCGCGCGTGGAACGCATCGAATACGATCCGAACCGCACCGCCCATATCGCCCTGCTGTGCTACGTCGACGGCGAGCGCCGCTACATCATCGCACCGAAGGGCCTGAAGGCCGGTGACCAGGTGATCGCGGGTTCGGATGCGCCGATCAAGACCGGCAACACCCTGCCGCTGCGCAACATCCCGGTTGGTACCACTGTCCACGGCATCGAACTGAAGCCGGGCAAGGGTGCCCAGATCGCGCGTGCCGCCGGCGCTGCCGTGCAGCTCGTCGCTCGTGAAGGCATCTACGCCACCCTGCGCCTGCGCTCGGGTGAAATGCGCAAGGTGCCGGTCGAGTGCCGCGCCACGATCGGTGAAGTCGGCAACGACGAACACAACCTGGAAAAGCTGGGCAAGGCTGGCGCCAAGCGCTGGCGTGGTGTCCGCCCGACCGTTCGTGGTGCTGCCATGAACCCGGTTGACCACCCGCACGGTGGTGGTGAGGCGAAGGCCGGCCAGGGCAACCCGCATCCGGTCACCCCGTGGGGTGTCCCGACCAAGGGTTACAAGACGCGCAAGAACAAGCGCACCCAGCAATTCATCGTCCGCGATCGTAGGGGCTAATCGACCATGGCACGTTCACTCAAGAAGGGCCCGTTCGTCGATCACCACCTCGTCAAGAAGGTGGAGGCCGCTGCGGGTAGCAAGAAGCCGATCAAGACCTGGTCGCGCCGTTCGATGATCCTGCCGGAAATGGTAGGCATCACCATCGCCGTTCATAACGGTAAGAACCACGTTCCGGTGCTCGTCAACGAGAACATGGTCGGCCACAAGCTCGGCGAATTTGCCATCACCCGGACCTTCAAGGGCCACGGTGGTGACAAGAAGTCGGGCAAGTAAGGAGAGATGACAATGGAAGCGAAAGCAATCCTGCGCTCCGCGCGCATCTCTGCGCAGAAAGCCCGCCTGGTCGCTGACCAGGTGCGCGGCCTGCCGGCCGAGCGTGCGGTCAACCTGCTGAAGTTCTCGGACAAGAAGGCTGCCCACCTGATCAAGAAGGTGGTGGAGTCGGCTATCGCAAATGCCGAAAACAACCAGGGCGCCGACGTCGACGAGCTGAAGGTTCAGACCATCATGGTAGATGAAGGTCCGACCCTGAAGCGTTTCATGGCGCGGGCGAAAGGCCGCGGCACCCGCATCCTCAAGCGCACCAGCCACATCACTGTGGTTGTGGGCGCCGGCAAGTAAGCGGAAAGGAAAACACCATGGGTCATAAAGTTCATCCGATTGGTATCCGCCTCGGCATTTCCAAGGACTGGAACTCCAAGTGGTACGCCAACAAGGCCGAGTTCGCTGGTTACCTGGCAGCCGACCTGAAGGTGCGGGAAATGCTGCGCAAGAAGCTCGCGCAGGCCGGCATCAGCAAGATCCTTATCGAGCGTCCGGCCAAGACCGCCCGCGTGACGATCCACACCGCCCGTCCGGGCGTGGTGATCGGCAAGCGTGGCGAGGACATCGAGAAGCTGCGCAAGGAAGTGAGCGAGATGATGGGCGTCCCGGCGCACATCAACGTCACCGAAGTGCGCAAGCCCGAGCTGGACGCGCAGCTGGTTGCCGAGTCGATCGCGCAGCAGCTGGAGCGTCGCATCATGTTCCGCCGCGCCATGAAGCGCTCGGTCGGCAACGCGATGCGCCTCGGTGCCCTGGGCATCAAGGTCAACGTCGGTGGCCGCTTGAACGGTGCGGAAATCGCCCGTTCGGAGTGGTACCGCGAAGGCCGCGTGCCGCTGCACACGCTGCGTGCCGACATCGACTATGGCTTCGCTGAAGCCAAGACGACCTACGGCATCATCGGCATCAAGGTCTGGATCTACAAGGGCGAGGTTTTCGATTTCTCCCAGGTTGGCCAGGAAAAGCAGGACGATTCCCCGCGCAACGATCGTAATGATCGCGGCGACCGTGGTGACCGTCAGCGCCCGGCCCGTGAAGCGAGGTAACGACAATGTTGCAACCCAAGCGAACCAAGTACCGCAAGGTACACAAGGGCCGTAACGATGGCCTGAGCTGGAGCGCCAACGCTGTCAGCTTCGGCGAATACGGCCTGAAGGCAACCGCTCATGGTCAGCTGACCGCGCGTCAGATCGAAGCGGCCCGCCGCTCGATCAGCCGCTACGTCAAGCGCGGCGGCAAGATGTGGATCCGTGTGTTCCCCGACAAGCCGATCACCAAGAAGCCCATCGAAGTCCGAATGGGTTCTGGTAAGGGCAACGTGGAATACTGGGTCGCCCAGATCCAGCCCGGCCGCATGATCTATGAAATTGAAGGTGTGGATGAAAGCGTGGCCCGCGAGGCGTTCCGCCTGGCGGCTGCCAAGCTCTCCGTGACCACCACCTTCGTGACCCGGACGGTGATGTAATGGATATCAAACAACTTCGCGAAAAGTCGGCTGACGATCTGAAGGCCCACCTGACCGACCTGCGTAAGGAGCAGTTCTCGCTCCGTATGCAGCAGGTTACTGGCCAGCTGCCGAAGACTCACGAAACCCGCCGGGTCCGCCGCGAGATTGCTCGCGTCAAGACCCTGCTCGGCAGCACCAAGTAAGGATGGCCGCGATGAGCGACAATACTGAAAACAAGACGCTGCGCACGGTCGAAGGCCGTGTCGTCAGCAACAAGATGGACAAGACGGTCACCGTGCTGGTGGAACGCCTGGTCAAGCACGCCCTGTACGGCAAGTACATCAAGCGTTCGACCAAGCTGCACGCCCACGATGCCGACAACGCCTGCAACGAAGGCGATGTCGTGCGCGTGACCGAAATTGCTCCGATGTCCAAGACCAAGAACTGGCGCGTGGTGGAAGTCATCACGCGTGCGGCTGAATAAGGAGATCTGAATCATGATCCAGATGCAGAGCTACCTTGACGTCGCGGACAACTCGGGTGCCAAGCAGGTGATGTGCTTCAAGGTGCTGGGTGGTTCCAAGCGCCGTTACGCCGGCATCGGCGACATCATCAAGGTCACCGTGAAGGATGCGATTCCGCGCGGCAAGGTCAAGAAGGGTGAAGTGTATGACGCCGTCGTGGTGCGTACCCGCAAGGGTGTGCGTCGCGCCGACGGTTCGCTGATCCGTTTCGACGCCAACGCCGCGGTCCTGCTCAACAACAAGCAAGAGCCGATCGGCACCCGCATCTTCGGGCCGGTGACCCGTGAACTTCGTTCCGAGAAGTTCATGAAGATCGTCTCGCTCGCTCCCGAAGTGCTGTGAGCGACAGGAGATAATCATGGCTAACCGTATCAAGAAGGGCGACCAGGTCGTCGTCAACACCGGCAAGGACAAGGGCAAGCAGGGCGAAGTCGTCCGCGTCGACGGCGATCGTGTGATCGTCGCCAACGTGAACATCGTCAAGCGCCACACCAAGCCGAACCCGCAGGCAGGCGTTGCCGGCGGCGTGGTCGAGCGTGAAGCGTCGATCCATATCTCCAACGTGAATGTGCTGAACCCGGCTTCGGGCAAGGGCGAACGCGTTGGCTTCAAGGTGCTGGAGGATGGACGCAAACTGCGTGTGTTCCGCTCCAGCGGTGAGGCGCTCGACGCCTGAGGAATGGACTGATGAATACCCGTCTCGAAAAGTTTTACAAGGAAGAAGTGGTGCCGGCGCTGATGAAGCAGTTCGGCTACACCAATCCGATGCAGGTTCCGAAGCTGGTCAAGGTCACCCTGAACATGGGTGTCGGCGAAGCAGCCACGAACAAGAAGATCCTGGAAAATGCCGTCGCCGACATGGCCAAGGTCTCCGGCCAGAAGCCGATCGTGACCAAGTCCCGCGTCTCGGTGGCTTCGTTCAAGATCCGCGATGGTTGGCCGATCGGCTGCAAGACCACGCTGCGTCGTGAAAAGATGTACGAGTTCCTGGATCGCCTGATCAACATCTCGCTGCCGCGCGTGCGCGACTTCCGTGGTGTCTCGGGCCGTTCCTTCGACGGTCGCGGCAACTTCAACATGGGTGTGAAGGAACAGATCATCTTCCCGGAAATCGACTTCGACGCTGTCGACGCGATCCGCGGCATGGATATCGCCATCACCACCACCGCCAAGACCGATGCGGAAGCGAAGGCGCTGCTGGCAGCGTTCAAGTTCCCGTTCCGTAACTGATACGTCGAGGAATTCGAAATGGCAAAGACCTCCATGGTCAACCGCGATCTGAAGCGCGCCAAGCTGGCCGTCAAGTTCGCTGGCAAGCGTGAAGAGCTGAAGAAGATCATCTCCAGCACGACCGCTTCGTACGACGAAAAGGCTGACGCCGTAGTCAAGTTGCAGAAGCTGCCGCGCGATTCGTCGCCGAGCCGCCACCGCAACCGCTGCGAACTGTCCGGCCGCCCGCGTGGCGTCTACAGCAAGTTCGGCCTCGGCCGCAACAAGCTGCGCGAAGCCACCATGCGTGGTGACGTGCCGGGCCTGCGCAAGGCCAGCTGGTAAGGGATTCGTCCCGGAACCTGCCCCGCGTCCCCTGGACGTGGGGCAGGGGGACCGACCGGTTCATTCAGGTTTGTCCCCAATTGAAGAGCCCGACGCAAGTCGGGCTCTTTTTGCCGTATACTCCCGCTTCTCACTCAACCGCAAGGCAGGGTGGGCGCTGGAAACGCGGCCCATCGGTCCGCTGAACAAGGCAACAGGGGCCTGGCCCATCCCAGGAACACAGCAAGATTTTCGCGAAAGCGGATATCGGTGCACTCAAAGGTATCGACTATGAGCATGACTGATCCCATCGCCGACCTGCTGGTACGCATCAAGAATGCGGCCGCGGTTGGCAAGCAGACGGTGAAGGCACCGTCCTCCAAGATCAAGGTTGCAATCGCAGAAGTGTTGAAGGCCGAAGGCTACATCACCGACCTGCGCGTCACCAAGATCGAGAACAACAAGGCCGAGCTTGAAATCGTCCTGAAGTATTTCGAGGGCAAGCCGGTCATCGAGACCCTGAAGCGCTTCTCGCGTTCGGGTCTGCGCCAGTACCGTGGCAAGTCCGAGCTGCCGAAGGTCCTCAACGGCCTGGGCATCTCCATCATCTCCACCTCCAAGGGCATCATGACTGATGCGCAGGCGCGCCAGTTGGGCGTCGGCGGCGAAGTCCTGTGCTTCGTGGCCTAAGGCGAGAAGGAAACTACTATGTCCCGCGTAGCCAAGAAGCCGGTCAACCTGCCCAAGGGCGTTGAACTGAACATCCAGCCGGAATCCGTCAGCGTGAAGGGCCCCAAGGGCACCCTGTCGCTGCCCAAGGTTGCTGGCGTTGAAATCACCGTCGACAACGGCGTTGCCACCCTGGCCGCCAACGATCCGTCGCTGACCGCCCTCACCGGCACCGTGCGCGCCATCCTGGCCAACATGGTCAAGGGCGTCACCGATGGCTTCGAGCGCAAGCTCGAGCTGGTCGGCGTCGGTTACCGCGCCGCGATGCAGGGCAAGGACCTGAGCCTGTCGCTCGGTTTCTCGCACCCGGTCGTGTTCGTGGCCCCGGAAGGCATCACCATCACCACCCCGACCCAGACCGAAGTGCTGGTCCAGGGCGCTGACAAGCAGCAGGTCGGTGAAGTGGCTGCCAAGATCCGTGGCTACCGTCCGCCGGAGCCCTACAAGGGCAAGGGTGTGAAGTACGCCGGCGAAGTCATCATTCGTAAGGAAGCCAAGAAGGCCTAATCAGGCGCGGGAACTTCCACGGGCACCCGGCCGTCACCGGTCGGGCGCCTCAAAGCAAAAGCCCGCTTCACTTCAGCTTTCAAGGAACTCAAATCATGAGCATCAACAAGAACATCGCCCGCCTGCGTCGCGCCAAGTCGACCCGTGCACACATCCGCGTTCTCGGCGTGCCGCGTCTGTCGGTGCTGCGCACCGGTCAGCACCTGTACGCCCAGGTCTTCACCGCCGATGGCTCCAAGGTGCTGGCTGCTGCCAACACCACCCAGGCCGACGTCAAGGAAGGCCTGAAGAACGGCAAGAACAGCGACGCCGCCGCCAAGGTGGGCAAGCTGGTCGCCGAGCGCGCCAAGGCCGCGGGCATCGAGAAGGTCGCTTTCGACCGCTCGGGCTACCGCTACCACGGCCGCATCAAGGCACTGGCCGAAGCAGCCCGCGAAGGCGGCCTGCAGTTCTAAGGGATACGGGGGCAGGGCACGGCCCTGCCTCCACCTGCCTGCCGGCGCGGGTTGCGCCGGGCGGCGTCCTTCTTATGCAGGGGCGTGCGCGTCACCGCTACATCTCACAGCTATAAGCGGCCCTGAGCCGTACATACCCAATCAATCAAGGAATCAACATGGCAGAAGAACGTCAGCAGCGGGGTCGCGATCGCGACCGTAACCGCGAAGAGAAAGTCGACGACGGCATGATCGAGAAGCTGGTCGCGGTCAACCGCGTCAGCAAGACCGTCAAGGGCGGTCGTCAGTTCACCTTCACCGCACTGACCGTGGTCGGTGACGGCGCAGGCAAGGTCGGTTTCGGTTATGGCAAGGCGCGCGAAGTGCCGGTCGCCATCCAGAAGTCGATGGAGCAGGCTCGCAAGAACCTGGCCGACGTCGATCTGAACAACGGCACCCTGTGGCATGCGGTCAAGTCCGGCCACGGCGCAGCCCGCGTGTTCATGATGCCGGCCTCCGAAGGTACCGGCGTCATCGCCGGCGGTGCCATGCGCGCCGTGCTGGAAGCCGTTGGCGTCAAGAACGTGCTGGCCAAGGCCGTCGGTTCGCGCAACCCGATCAACTTGGTTCGCGCCACGCTGAAGGGTCTGTCGGAAATGCAGTCGCCGGCTCGCATCGCGGCCAAGCGCGGCAAGAAGGTGGAGGATCTCAACCATGGCTAATGAAACCGGCAAGACCGTCAAGGTCCGCCTGGTGGGCGGCCTGCGTGGCACCCAGTCGCGTCACCGCCTGTCGGTGCGTGCCCTGGGCCTGAACAAGCTCAACGATGTCCGTGAACTGAAGGACAGCCCGCAGGTTCGCGGTCTGATCAACAAGGTTCATTACCTCGTCAAGGTTGAGGAATAATCCAATGACCATGCATCTCAATGAACTGAGCCCGGCACCGGGCGCGCGCAAAGAGCGCACCCGCGTCGGCCGTGGTATCGGCTCCGGCCTGGGCAAGACCTGCGGCCGCGGCCACAAGGGTTCGTTCGCCCGTAAGGGTGGCGGCAAGATCAAGGCGGGCTTCGAAGGCGGCCAGACCCCCATGCAGCGTCGTCTGCCGAAGGTCGGTTTCCGTTCCAAGATCGCCAAGGACACTGCCGAAGTGTTGTCCTACCAGCTGGAGCGCCTGGAAGCGGGTGAGATCGACTTCGCCGCGCTGCGCGCTGCCAAGCTGGTCCCGAGCACCGCCAAGCGTGCCAAGATCGTCATGAAGGGCGACCTGACCAAGGCGTTCACCCTGAAGGGCGTCGCTGCAACGGCCAGTGCCAAGGCCGCGATCGAAGCTGCCGGCGGCAGCGTACAGGAGTAAGACATGGCGCAAGCTGGCATTGGTAACCTCGGCGGCGGGCTCGGCAAGTTCACGGAACTTCGTCAGCGTCTGCTGTTCGTCATCGGGGCATTGATCGTCTATCGCATCGGCTGTTATGTGCCGGTGCCGGGCGTGAATCCTGATGCCATGCTTGCGCTCATGCAGGCGCAGGGCGGCGGCATCGTGGACATGTTCAACATGTTCTCGGGCGGCGCCCTGCACCGTTTCAGCATTTTCGCGCTGAACGTGATGCCGTACATCTCGGCGTCCATCGTGATGCAGCTGGCGGTCCATATCTTCCCGGCATTGAAGGCAATGCAGAAGGAAGGTGAGTCGGGCCGTCGCAAGATCACCCAATATTCCCGCATCGGCGCCGTGTTCCTGGCGGTGGTGCAGGGCGGCAGCATCGCGCTGGCGCTGCAGAACCAGGTGTCGCCGAGCGGCGCGCCGGTCGTGTATGCCCCGGGCATGGGCTTCGTGCTCACCGCCGTGGTCGCGCTGACCGCCGGCACCATCTTCCTGATGTGGGTCGGCGAGCAGGTCACCGAGCGTGGCATCGGCAACGGTGTGTCGCTGATCATCTTCGCCGGCATCGTGGCCGGCCTGCCGGGCGCGGTCATCCACACCGTGGAAGCCTACCGCGACGGCAACATGAGCTTCATCTCGCTGCTGCTGATCGTGCTGGTGGTGCTGGCCTTCACCTACTTCGTGGTGTTCGTCGAGCGCGGGCAACGGCGGATCACGGTCAATTACGCGCGCCGCCAGGGCGGTCGCAACGCGTACATGAACCAGACCTCGTTCCTGCCGCTGAAGCTGAACATGGCGGGCGTGATCCCGGCCATCTTCGCCTCGAGCATCCTGGCGTTCCCGACCACCCTGGCCATGTGGTCCGGCCAGGCCAGTTCGGCCACCTGGCTGCAGAAGGTCGCCAACGCGCTGGGCCCGGGCGAGCCGCTGCACATGATCGTGTTCGCGGCGCTGATCACCGGTTTCGCGTTCTTCTATACCGCGCTGGTGTTCAACTCGCAGGAAACCGCCGACAACCTGAAGAAGTCCGGTGCGCTGATTCCGGGTATCCGTCCGGGCAAGGCGACCGCCGACTACGTGGATGCCGTGCTGACCCGCCTGACCGCGGCCGGTTCGCTGTACCTGGTGATCGTCTGCCTGCTGCCGGAAATCATGCGCACCCAGCTGGGCGCCTCCTTCTACTTCGGCGGCACCTCGCTGCTGATCGTGGTGGTGGTGGTGATGGACTTCATTGCCCAGATCCAGGCGCACCTGATGTCGCACCAGTACGAGAGCCTGTTGAAGAAGGCCAACCTGAAGGGCGGCAACCGCGGCGGTTTTGCCCGCGGCTGATTCACCTGCTACACTATCGTCTTCCTGACGTGATGGTCCTCCGCTTCGCGGACTCTGGCCACACAAACGAAGGGCGGCCCCCGCAGCGGTTCCGGGTGGGGGTGAGATCGGGTCGTCCTGCGCTGGAGTAGCGCGGGCGGCGCCGGAAGAGGGCATCCAGATGCTTTCTTCCGGGGTCAACCTGGTCCGGCGCCGGAGCCTGGGCACACTCCCTGGGCCGGGTTCGTGAAACCTTGTGTTTCACGGGCTTCCAAGTAGACCGGAACCTTGTTAGTATCGCTGGCTCACTTTTTGATCCATCCTGCCGGATTGGCGCGCCCCGTGGGTGCGCTGTCGGCCATCACTCAGCTGGAGAATCGCGTCATGGCGCGTATTGCAGGCGTCAACCTGCCAGCCCAGAAGCACGTCTGGGTCGGGTTGCAAAGCATTTACGGCATCGGCCGTACCCGTTCGAAGAAGGTCTGCGACGCTGCAGGCGTGACCTCGACCACCAAGATCCGCGATCTGTCGGAGCCGGAAATCGAGCGTCTGCGTCTCGAAGTCGGCAAGTACATCGTGGAAGGCGATCTGCGCCGTGAAATCGGTATCGCGATCAAGCGCCTGATGGATCTGGGCTGCTACCGCGGTCTGCGTCACCGTCGCGGCCTGCCGCTGCGTGGCCAGCGCACCCGTACCAACGCCCGCACCCGCAAGGGCCCGCGCAAGGCGATCAGGAAGTAAGGGACCTAAGAAATGGCTAAGCCCGTCGCTAAGACCAAGAAGAAGATCAAGCGCGTCGTCACTGACGGCGTTGCCCACGTCCACGCTTCTTTCAACAACACCATCGTGACCATCACCGACCGTCAGGGCAATGCCCTGTCGTGGGCGACCTCCGGTGGCGCTGGCTTCCGCGGTTCGCGCAAGTCCACCCCGTTCGCTGCCCAGGTGGCTGCCGAGAAGGCCGGCCGTGCCGCGCTCGACTACGGCGTCAAGTCCCTGGAAGTCCGCATCAAGGGCCCGGGTCCGGGTCGTGAGTCGGCCGTGCGCTCGCTGAACAACGTGGGCTACAAGATCACCAACATCATCGACGTGACGCCTATCCCGCACAACGGGTGCCGTCCGCCGAAGAAGCGTCGCGTCTAAAGGAGCGATAAGAAATGGCTCGTTATATCGGTCCTACCTGTAAGCTCGCCCGCCGCGAAGGCGCCGACCTTTCCCTCAAGAGCCCGGCGCGCGCGCTGGACTCCAAGTGCAAGCTGGAGCAGAAGCCCGGCCAGCACGGCGCGACCGCCCGCAAGGGCAAGCTGTCCGACTACGCCACCCAGCTGCGTGAAAAGCAGAAGGTCAAGCGTATCTACGGTCTGCTGGAGCGTCAGTTCCGCAACTACTACAAGAAGGCCTCGACCAAGAAGGGCAACACCGGCGAGAACCTCCTGCAGCTGCTGGAAACCCGCCTGGACAACGTTGTCTATCGCATGGGCTTCGCTGTGACCCGTCCGGCTGCCCGTCAGCTGGTCTCGCACCGCGGCGTCACCGTGAACGGCAAGTCGGTCAACCTGGCTTCTTACCAGGTCAAGGCTGGCGACGCTGTCGCGCTGTCCGAAAAGGCTGCCAAGCAGCTGCGCGTTCAGGAAGCCCTGACCGTTGCTGCCACGCACGACCTGCGTCCGTCGTGGGTTGAAGTGGATTCCGGCAAGTTCGCCGGCATCTTCAAGGCGGTTCCGGATCGTGCGGACCTGCCTGCGGATATCAACGAAGCGCTGATCGTCGAGTTGTATTCGAAGTAATTCACATTGGAGAATCCCCGGCGACGGCCGGGGATTCACTAGGAGAACCCGCAACATGACGGTTACCGCCAACCAGGTTCTGCGTCCTCGCGGTCCGCAGATCGAACGCCTTACCGACACCCGCGCCAAGGTCGTTATCGAACCCTTGGAGCGTGGTTACGGGCATACGCTGGGCAATGCCCTGCGTCGCGTGCTGCTGTCGTCCATCCCGGGCTTCGCCATCACGGAAGTTGAGATCGACGGCGTACTGCACGAGTACACCACGCTCGAAGGCTTGCAGGAAGACGTGCTTGAAGTCCTGCTCAACCTGAAGGACGTGGCCATCCGTATGCATACGGGTGACAGCGCGACCCTGTCGCTGTCCAAGCAGGGTCCGGGTGTCGTGACCGCTGCCGATATCAAGGTCGATCACAACGTCGAGATCCTCAACAACGACCATATCATTTGCCACCTGACCAAGGACACGGCAATCAATATGCGTCTGAAGATCGAGCGTGGTTTCGGCTACCAGCCGGCGGCCGCGCGTCGTCGTCCGGATGAAGAAACCCGTGCCATCGGTCGTCTGGTCCTGGACGCCTCGTTCTCGCCGGTCCGTCGCGTCGCCTACTCGGTGGAAGCGGCCCGCGTCGAACAGCGTACCGACCTGGACAAGCTGGTGCTGGACATCGAAACCAACGGCACGATCGATGCCGAGGAAGCCGTGCGCACTGCCGCGGATATCCTCAGCGATCAGCTGTCGGTGTTCGGTGACTTCACCCATCGCGACCGCGGTGCGGCCAAGCCGGCCAACAACGGCGTGGATCCGGTGCTGCTGCGCCCGATCGACGACCTGGAGTTGACCGTGCGCTCGGCCAACTGCCTGAAGGCAGAGAGCATCTATTACATCGGCGATCTGATCCAGAAGACCGAAGTGGAGCTGCTCAAGACCCCGAACCTCGGCAAGAAGTCGCTGACCGAGATCAAGGAAGTCCTCGCACAGCGCGGTCTTTCGCTTGGCATGAAGCTGGAGAACTGGCCGCCGGCCGGTGTCGCCCAGCACGGCATGCTCGGCTGATCCAGCACGACGCAAGATGCTTGACCCCGCACCTTCGGGTGCGGGGGCTTCACCGCAGTACCTCGCATCGACAGGCCCATAGCCTGCGGTGACGGTCGGCCAGGAGGGCCGGCATCGGACCATCCGCAGTCCAAGCAGCAACGCCAGGATGGCGACAGCGATACCCAAACGATCCAGCATTCAATCAAGGAATCATTCCCATGCGTCATATGAAGTCCGGCCGCAAGTTCAACCGTACCAGCGCCC
This sequence comes from Stenotrophomonas sp., assembly GCF_036662295.1. GTDB lineage: Bacteria > Pseudomonadota > Gammaproteobacteria > Xanthomonadales > Xanthomonadaceae > Stenotrophomonas. The sequence continues at coordinate 10,001 of NZ_JAVWXA010000056.1, read as the reverse complement.
ACCGCGAAGCGATGTTCAAGAACATGGCCGCCTCGCTGTTCAAGCACGAGCTGATCAAGACCACGCTGCCGAAGGCCAAGGAACTGCGCCGCGTCGCCGAGCCGCTGATCACCCTGGCCAAGGTCGACTCCGTCGCCAACCGTCGTCTGGCGTTTGCCCGCCTGCGTGACAACGAAGCCGTCGGCAACCTGTTCACCATCCTGGGCCCGCGCTACGCGACCCGTCCGGGCGGCTACCTGCGTCTGCTGAAGTGCGGCTTCCGCGCCGGCGACAATGCGCCGATGGCCTACGTCGAACTGGTCGACCGTCCGGCTGCCGTGGCTGAAGCCGTCGAAGAATAATCGACGCGCAACACCCGTAATTCGGTGAAGAACCCGGCCTCGTGCCGGGTTTTTCCGTTTAGGCGGGTAGGTGAACACACTGTCCGGTCCGGGGCGCCGATATTCGGCAGCCACGCAGCGGCGATGGCGGTGGATGGCCTGTTAATCTTGGCGTCTGGACTTTGACGAGTGTTGGCAATGAATCCATTGCGCTGGAATTACCGCGCCCAGTTCCTGCTGGGCTTCCTGGTCTGCGCCGGGCTGCTTGCCTACGCGATCTTCCTGCAGCTCAAGATCGGGCTGGAGCCGTGCCCGCTGTGCATCTTCCAGCGGATCGCGTTTGCCGCCCTGGGCCTGCTGTTCCTGATCGGCGCCCTGCACGGGCCGCGCGACCGCGGCGGGCGGGGCACCTACGGCGTGCTGGCCTTCATCGCCGCCGCCGTGGGCATCGGCATCGCCGGTCGCCACGTCTACGTGCAGCTGCTGCCCAAGGACATGGGCTCCAGCTGCGGGCCGCCGCTGGCGTTCCTGAGCGAGACCATGGGCCCGCTGGAGGTGTTCCGCACGGTGCTGACCGGGACCGGTGACTGCGGCAACATCGACTGGCAGTTCCTCGGCCTGACCATGCCGATGTGGAGCCTGGTGTGGTTCGTGCTGCTGGGCGCCTGGGCGCTGTTCAGCTCCTTCCGCCGGCCCACCCTGGCCCCCTGAATTCCCCTGATACGCAACGCTTTCTGGACACCCTGATGAACGCTACCGACCGTGCCGCTCCGCCCGCCATGCTGCCTGCCGACTGGTCGCCGGAGAGCTGGCGCGGCAAGCCGGGCCTGCAGATGCCGACCTACCCGGACCCGGTGGCGCTGGACGCCTCGCTGCATGAGCTCAAGCGGCTGCCGCCGCTGGTGACGTCGTGGGAGATCCTGGCGCTCAAGCAGCAGCTGGCCGACGCCCAGGAAGGCAAGCGCTTCCTGCTGCAGGGCGGTGACTGTGCGGAGAACTTCAGCGACTGCGAATCCACCACCATCTCCAACCGGCTCAAGGTGCTGCTGCAGATGAGCCTGGTGCTGGTGCACGGCATGCGCAAGCCGGTGATCCGCGTGGGGCGCTTCGCCGGGCAATATGCCAAGCCGCGCTCTGCCGATACCGAGACCCGCGACGGCGTGACCCTGCCCAGCTATCGCGGCGATGTGATCAACGCACCGGAGTTCACCGAGGCGGCGCGGCTGCCGGACCCGCGACGGATGCTGCAGGCCCACGCGCACTCGGCGATGACGATGAACTTCGTGCGCGCCCTGATCGACGGCGGTTTCGCCGACCTGCACCACCCCGAGTACTGGAACCTGGACTGGGTGAAGCATTCGCCGCTGGCCGCCGACTACCAGAAGATGGTGGCCTCGATCGGCGATGCGGTGCACTTCATGGAGACCCTGGCCGGGGTACGCGTGCACAACCTCAACCGGATCGATTTCTACACCTCGCACGAGGCGCTGCTGCTGCCCTACGAGCAGGCGCTGACCCGCCAGGTGCCGCGCCAGCACGGCTGGTTGAACCTGAGCACACACTACCCGTGGATCGGCATGCGCACCGCGGCGCTGGAGGGCGCGCACGTGGAATACCTGCGTGGGGTGCGCAATCCGATCGCGATCAAGGTGGGCCCGTCGGTGCAGCCGGACCAGCTGCTGCGCCTGATCGACGTGCTCAACCCCGACGACGAGCCGGGCCGCCTGAGCTTCATCCACCGCATGGGGGCGGCGCAGATCGCCGAGAAGCTGCCGCCGCTGCTGGACGCGGTCAAGCGCGATGGCCGGCGCGTGCTGTGGGTGTGCGATGCGATGCATGGCAACACCGAGAGCACCAGCAACGGTTACAAGACGCGTCGCTTCGACAACGTGCGCGGCGAAGTGGAGATGTCCTTCGACCTGCACGCGGCCGCCGGCACGCGGCTGGGCGGCGTGCATCTGGAGCTGACCGGCGAGGACGTGACCGAATGCACCGGCGGTGCGCGTGAGCTCACCGAGGGCGACCTGGCGCGCGCCTACCGTTCGTCGGTCGACCCGCGCCTGAACTACGAACAGTCGCTGGAGATCGCCATGGCGATCGTGCGCAAGCAGCAGCACTACGCCGGCTGACCGCGAGTGCGGCGGCCGGTGAGCCGGTGGCCGCACACGACGCCGTCCACGCGCGGCTTACATCCGGCTGACGTGCTGGTCATGGCCCTGCTGGCATCCTGCGGTCTTCCTTGGCGGATCGCAGGCGGTCGCGGTGACAGTGGACTGGCAGCAGGCGGGATTGTATCTATGGCCGATGGGCATCGCATTGGCGGTCGGAGTCACCGGGTGGTGGCTGCTGATGGCGCTCACCCGGCGGCTCAAGGGCCGTGACTACCGGCGGGCGCGCATCGCCCGGGTGATCAGCCGACCGCTGGCGTTCGCGCTGCCGCTGCTGGTGCTGATCCCGGCGCTGGAAGCCACTCCGCTGGACGGGCGCTGGCTGGACCAGTCGCTGCGACTGCTGCATATCGGGCTCACCGCCTGCGTGATCTGGCTGCTGGTGCGTGCGGTGGCCGCCGGTGAGCAGGCCATCCTGCGCGAGCATCCGATGGAGGTCGCCGACAACCTGGAGGCGCGCCGCATCCAGACCCAGACCCGCGTGCTCAGCCGGGTGCTGATGGGCGCCATCATCCTGGTCGGGGTCTCGCTGATCTTGCTGACCTTCCCCATGGTGCGCCAGATCGGCACCGCGCTGCTGGCATCGGCCGGCATCATCGGACTGGTGGCCGGCATCGCGGCCAAGCCCGTATTCGGCAACCTGATCGCGGGCCTGCAGATCGCCCTGACCCAGCCGATCCGGCTGGACGACGTGGTGATCGTGGAGGGCGAATGGGGGCGGGTGGAAGAAATCGGCAGCAGCTACGTGGTGGTGCGCATCTGGGACGAGCGCCGGATGGTGGTACCGCTGACCTGGTTCATCGAGCACCCCTTCCAGAACTGGACCCGCCGCAGCGCCGACCTGCTGGGCACCGCGTTCCTGTGGCTGGACTATCGCGCCCCGATCGCGGCCCTGCGCGCGGAGCTGGAACGCATCTGCAAGGGCGAGGCGCTGTGGGATGGCCGGGTCTGCGTGACCCAGGTCACCGAGACCACCGAGCACACCTTGCAGGTGCGCCTGCTGGTGAGCGCGCGCAACTCCGGTGATGCCTTCGACCTGCGCTGCATCGTGCGTGAGCGCATGCTGGACTTCCTGGCGCGCGAGCATCCGCAGGCCCTGCCGCGCACCCGTGCCGAGCTGCTGCAGCAGCCCGACCCGGGCCTGCGCGGGCCCCGCTCGCAGCCGGCCGAGGACGTGCGCTCGCCGGGCGCCGAAGACGGTCCACCGGCCGCCGGGTAGGTGCCGACCGTGGGTCGGCCCGACGGGTTACGGCGGGTTGGGATTGGCCAGCAGGGTGTCGGTCTTGAACCGCGGTGGGCGCCGCGCGCGGGTGCGCTGCTCGTAGGCGTACCCCAGTTCGATCAGGCGCGGCTCGCTCCACGCGGTGCCCATGAACAGCAGGCCGAGCGGCAGCCCGTTCACGTGGGCCATGGGCACGCTAAGGCTGGGATAGCCGGCTACCGCGGCCGCGCTGTAGCTCTCGCCCGGGAAGGCGTCGCCGCTGCCGCTGCGGATCGGCCAGGCGGTGCCGGTGGTCGGTGCGATCAGCGCGTCCAGTTGCTGGGCGCGCAGTGCCGCATCGATGCCTTCCGGGCCCGCCAGGCGGCGTGCGAGGCTGCGCGCGGCGATGTAGTCCGGGCTGCCCAGGCCACCGGCGGCGGCCGCCTGCTCCATCAGGTCCTGGCCGAACGGCAGCAGCTCCTCGTCGGCGTGTGCGCGGTTCCAGGCGATGACCTGGTCCAGGTCGCGCAGGGGCGCCTTGTAGGTGACCAGGTAGCGCTGCAGCCCGGCCTTGAACTCGTGCAGCAGCACCACCCGTTCGGCGTCTTCCCATTGGCCCTGGGTGGGCAGCTGCACCGGCACCACCACCGCGCCAGCCTCGCGCAGCACGCCGATCGCATGCTGCAGGGCGGGGCCGATCCCGGGCAACTGGTCCAGCGGGCCATACACCACGCCGATGCGCGCCCCGCGCAGGCTGTCCGGGTTGAGCCGGGAGGTGTAGTCGTAGACCGCGCGCCCGGGCATGGTGGCGGTGGCCGGGTCGGCGTCGTCGCGGCCGGCCATCGCGGTCAGCAGCGTGGCCGCATCGGCGACGCTGCGCGCCATCGGGCCGGCGGTGTCCTGGCTGAAGGAGATCGGGAGGATGCCTTCGCGGCTGACCAGCCCCACCGTCGGCTTGAGCCCGACCACGCCGTTGACCGCCGCCGGGCAGACGATGCTGCCGTCGGTTTCGGTGCCGATGGCCGCAGCCGCAAGATTGGCCGACACGGCCACCGCGCTGCCGCTGCTGGACCCGCAGGGCGAGTGGCTGAGCCGGTACGGGTTGCGGGTCTGGCCACCGCGCGCGCTCCAGCCGGATTGGGATTGGCTGGAGCGGAAGTTGGCCCATTCGCTCAGGTTGGTCTTGCCCAGGATCACCGCCCCGGCCGCGCGCAGGCGGGTGACCAGGAAGGCATCGTCGGGGCGGAACCGGGCCAGCGCCAGCGAGCCGGCGCTGTTGCTCATCGGGCGTGCGCCGATGTTGTCCTTGAGCAGGATCGGGATGCCGTGCAATGGCCCCCGCAGTTGCCCGCGCCGGCGCTCCGCATCCAGCGCGGTGGCGTCCTTGAGGGCATCGGGGTTGAGCTCGATCACCGCGTTCAGGCGTGGCCCGGCACGGTCCAGGCGGGCGATCCGGGCCAGGTAGGCGCGCGTCAGGCCGACGCTGTCCAGGGTGCCCGCGGCCATCTGCGCCTGCAGGTCGGCGATGTCCGTTTCGGCATACGCAAAGGGGACGTTGGCGGCCGCGGGCGCGGCGGTGGCAGCCGGCGATTCGCTGGCGTGGACCGGGGCAGGCGCAGGCGCACAGCCGCACTGCGACACGACCATCAACATCGATGTCAGCGGCAGACGCATGTGGGGGTTCCGGTAACCGGCGCTCAGGCTAACCAGCCAGTGCCACGCTTGGCAACTCAGCGCGGGCCGGTGGGGAGGGGATGGCGCTTGCGGATATCGCGGGCGAGCACGCCGACCACGATCAGGTTGATCACCAGCACCGACCACGAGGCCCAGCCAGGGTGGCGGATGATGGCGTAGATATCGAACGGCAGGTAGATGCCGGCAGTGACGCAGCCCAGCCAGGAGGCCCAGGCCTTGGCGCGCCAGAGGCCCCAGGCCTCGAAGAGATGCAGCACCCCGTAGGCCAGCATGGCCACCGCGGCCAGGTGCACCGCATCGGGATTGATCATGTTGAGCAGCGAGGGCAGGGTGCCGTGATCCGGGTCCAGGCTGAAACGCCGGATCAGGGCATTGACCGCATCGCGCAATGGCTGCGGACCGAGCATTTCCAGCCCGGTCGCCGCCAACAGCGCCAGGACCGCCTTGCTGGCTTCCAGCAAGGCGATCAGGTGAAGCCCCGGATGCTTGTGAGGATCCGGGTTGTAGGGCGTGTCGGTCACGGAGGGTGTCCGATCAGCCGCCGCGCGAGGCCTTCTTGCGGTCGCTTTCGGTCAGGCCCTTCTTGCGCAGACGGATTTCCTTCGGGGTGATTTCCACCAGCTCGTCGTCTTCGATGAAGTCCAGGGCCTGTTCCAGCGAGTACTTGATCGCCGGGGTCAGCTGGATCGCATCGTCCTTGCCCGAGGCGCGCATGTTGGTCAGCGGCTTGGTCTTGATCGCGTTGACGGTCAGGTCGTTGTCCTTGGAGTGGATGCCGACCAGCTGGCCTTCATACACGTTGTCGCCTTCGGCAGCGAACAGCTTGCCGCGTTCCTGCAGCGGCCCCAGGGAGTACGCCGGGGTGGCACCCGGGGCGTTGGCGATCATCACGCCGTTCTGGCGCTTGGCGATGGCGCCCTGTTCCTTCGGACCGTAGTGGTCGAACACGTGGAACAGCAGGCCCGAACCCTGGGTGAGGGTCTTGAACTCGTTCTGGAAACCGATCAGGCCACGGGCCGGGATCTGGTATTCCAGGCGCACACGGCCCTTGCCGTCCGGCTCCATGTTCTTCAGGGCGCCCTTGCGCGAGCCCAGCTTCTCCATGACGCCGCCCTGGTGCTGCTCTTCGATGTCCACCACCAGCTGTTCGATCGGCTCCATGGCCTGGCCGTCGATCTGCTTGATGATCACTTCCGGGCGCGACACGGCCAGCTCGTAGCCTTCACGACGCATGTTCTCGATCAGCACCGACAGGTGCAGTTCGCCACGGCCGGAGACCAGGAACTTGTCGGCGTCTTCCAGCTGTTCCACCTTCAGGGCCACGTTGTGGACCTGCTCGCGGTCCAGGCGGTCCTTGATCTGGCGGCTGGTCAGGAACTTGCCACCGGACAGGTCCTTGTTGCCGGCGAACGGCGAGTTGTTGACCTGGAAGGTCATCGAGATGGTCGGCTCGTCGACGGTCAGCGCCGGCAGTGCTTCCGGGGTGTCCGGGTGGCACAGGGTGTCGGAGATGGTCAGCTCGGCGATACCGGAGATGGCGACGATGTCACCGGCTTCGGCGGTGTCCTGCTCGATGCGCTCCAGGCCCAGGAAGCCCAGCACCTGCGCGACCTTGCCGTTGCGCTTCTTGCCTTCGCGGTCGATCACGGCGACCTGCATGCCCTTCTTCAGGGTGCCGCGCTGGATGCGGCCGATGCCGATCACGCCCACGAAATTGTTGTAGTCCAGCTGGCTGATGCGCATCTGGAACGGGCCTTCCGGGTCCACTTCCGGACGCGGGGCGTGCTGCATGATCGCTTCGTACAGCGCGGTCATGTCGCCGTCGCGCACGGTGTCTTCCAGGCCGGCGTAGCCGTTCAGGGCCGAGGCGTAGACGATCGGGAAGTCCAGCTGTTCATTGGTGGCGCCGAGCTTGTCGAACAGGTCGAAGACCTGGTCGATCACCCACTCCGGACGCGAGCCCGGGCGGTCGACCTTGTTGACCACCACGATCGGCTTGAAGCCCATCGCGAAGGCCTTCTGGGTGACGAAGCGGGTCTGCGGCATCGGGCCGTCCATCGCGTCGACGAGGATCAGCACGGTGTCCACCATCGACAGCACGCGCTCCACTTCACCGCCGAAGTCGGCGTGTCCCGGGGTGTCGACGATGTTGATCCGGTTCTTGATACCGGTCTTCTTGTCTTCCCAGGTGATGGCCGTGTTCTTGGCCAGGATGGTGATGCCGCGTTCCTTTTCCTGATCGTTGCTGTCCATGACGCGCTCGGCGAGCACGGTGCGTTCGGACAGGGTGCCGGACTGCTTCAGCAGCTGGTCGACCAGGGTGGTCTTGCCATGGTCGACGTGGGCGACGATGGCGATGTTGCGAAGATTTTCGATAGACATGCGAAAGGGGGCCAGTCGGCGCCGGATTTGGAAAAAGAAGTCCAACATTATACG
>NZ_JAVWXA010000056.1:0-2081 GCF_036662295.1 Stenotrophomonas sp. | reverse complement strand
TGCGAAAGGGGGCCAGTCGGCGCCGGATTTGGAAAAAGAAGTCCAACATTATACGGCCTGGATGACCATTCGCGAAAAGTCCGTTTCAGGGTGCCCCGGATCCCCATTCAGGTAGTGCCGGCCGCTGGCCGGCAAGCCCATGATCTCCGGCGGTTTTCACCTGGCTGCCGGCCAACGGCCGGCACTACCGCCGTCCTTGTGGCATTCAACAAGGCGTTTCCGTGCCGGTGCGGAGGGCGAGGTGTATCCTATAAGGCTAACGACAAACCCCCGTACCCCAAGGATTTGCATGTCCCTCATCGCCACTTTCGACACCACCCAGGGCCCGATCAAGGTCGAGCTGTTCGCCGACAAGGCGCCGCTGACGGTTGCCAACTTCGTCAACCTGGTCAAGCGCGGCTTCTATGACGGCCTGATCTTCCACCGCGTGATCCCGGACTTCATGATCCAGGGCGGCTGCCCCAAGGGCCAGGGCACCGGCGGCCCGGGCTACAAGTTCGAAGACGAAAAGAACGGCGTGAAGCACCAGATCGGCTCGCTGTCGATGGCCAATGCCGGTCCCAACACCAACGGCAGCCAGTTCTTCATCACCCACATCAAGACCGATTGGCTGGATGGCAAGCACACCGTGTTCGGCCAGGTGCTGGACGGCCAGGCCATCGTGGATTCGGTCAAGCAGGGCGACGTGATCCATTCGATCACCCTGGAAGGCGACACCGACGCCGTGCTGGCCGCCCAGGCCGAGCGCGTGGCCGAGTGGAACACCAAGATCCCGGCCTGATCCCAAACCCGAACGGCCCCCTGCGAAGGGGGCCGTTTCCACGTTCCGGCCGCCCCGCCAGGCCTGTCCCCGCCCGTGCGGCCTTCTCCCCCATCGCTCTATCGCTTCTTAGCAGAGGAAATCCCCATGAAAGCACCTGTTCGTGTTGCCGTGACCGGCGCCGCCGGCCAGATCGGCTACGCCCTGCTGTTCCGCATCGCTTCCGGCGAAATGCTGGGCAAGGACCAGCCGGTCATCCTGCAGCTGCTCGAGCTGCCGGTCGACAAGGCCCAGGCCGCGCTGCGCGGCGTGATGATGGAACTGGAAGACTGCGCCTTCCCGCTGCTGGCCGGCATGGTGGGCACCGATGACGCCGAAGTGGCCTTCAAGGACGCCGACGTGGCCCTGCTGGTCGGCGCGCGTCCGCGCGGCCCGGGCATGGAGCGCAAGGACCTGCTGCTGGAAAACGCCAAGATCTTCACCGCCCAGGGCGCGGCGCTGAACAAGGTCGCCAGCCGCAACGTGAAGGTGCTGGTGGTGGGCAACCCGGCCAACACCAACGCCTACATCGCCATGAAGTCGGCGCCGGACCTGAACCCGCGCAACTTCACCGCCATGCTGCGCCTGGACCACAACCGCGCGCTGAGCCAGCTGTCGACCAAGCTGGGCAAGTCGGTCGGTGGCATCGAGAAGCTGGTGGTGTGGGGCAACCACAGCCCGACCATGTACCCGGACTACCGTTTCGCCACTGCCGACGGTGCGTCGGTGGCCGAGGCGATCAACGACCAGGAATGGAACGCCAACACCTTCATCCCGACCGTGGGCAAGCGCGGCGCGGCGATCATCGAAGCCCGGGGTTCGTCCTCGGCCGCCTCGGCCGCCAATGCCGCCATCGACCACGTGCGTGACTGGGTGCTGGGCAGCAACGGCAAGTGGGTGACCATGGGCGTGCCGTCCGATGGTTCCTACGGCATCCCGGAAGGGGTGATCTTCGGCTTCGCGGTGACCACCGAGAACGGCGAGTACACGCTGGTCAAGGACCTGCCGGTGGATGACTTCAGCCAGAAGTACATCGACAAGACCCTGGCCGAGCTGGAAGAAGAACGCGCTGGCGTGGCCCACCTGCTGGGTTGATCGCGGCGACTGCCACCTCGGTGGCAGGTGAACTGAAAAGCGCCGGGCATTGCCCGGCGTTTTTTTTTGGTTCTTCGCCCATGTGCGGGGTTCTGTCGTCGCGGCGTATGAAGCCTTGCGAGTGCCGGCTCCGTCGCGCGGGGTGGGGGTGTGCGGGTTCGCGGGACACGCTGCAAGTCCCGCTCCG
>NZ_JAVWXA010000055.1:0-24846 GCF_036662295.1 Stenotrophomonas sp. | reverse complement strand
TACATCGAACCCTGGGTTCGCTGCACCTGAACCCGTCGCCCGCCTGTAGAGCGACCCCATTGGTCGCAGGCCCGGGTCGCGTCACGCGCCGGTAGAGCGACCCCATGGGTCGCTGCCCTGGAACCCGGCACCGCCCGGTAGAGCGACCCCATGGGTCGCTGCCCTGGGAACCCTGCACCACGCGCGCAGCCACCCATGGGGTGGCTCTACCCCCCCGCGCAGGCGGCGTTCCGGGTGTCTTCACATCCACGCCATGCCCCATTAACACGGGCTGTGACACCTTGCCTCCCATGTCGTCAATGAAGACGGGAGCGTGTGGATGAGTACCGATAAGAAGGCCGATTTCTCCGGTGTCACCTCCAGCGTGGATACGACCGCGCAGAAGGTGGAAAAGGCTGATTTCTCCGGCGTCACCTCATCGGTGGATACCACCGCCGAGAAGGTGGGAGGTTCCTACACCGTGCAGAAGGGCGACTCGCTGTCGAAGATCGCCAAGCAGGAACTGGGCGATGCCAACGCCTGGAAGCAGATCTTCGAGGCCAACCGCGATGTGCTGGGCGACCCGGACAAGATATTCCCGGGCCAGACCCTCAAGTTGCCGCCCAAAGGCTGAGTCGTTCCGCGTAGTCCACTGATTCCCAGGGAGGAATTCCATGAAGAAGACGTCCATCAGTACCGCCGTTCTCGCTGCCCTGCTGGCCACCGTGGCATTGGCTGGTTGCAAGAAGAAAGAAGACACCGCCGACAACAACGCCCAGCCAGCGGCGATGACGCCTGCCGAGCCGGCGCCGATGACGCCGGCCGCGCCCGAGCCGATGGCGGCCGCCGCGGCGGTGAGCGTGACCCAGGTAACCGTCGGCAAGACCGCCGCCGCCGACAAGAGCGTGGCGACCGCCGCGTTGTTCGCGCCCAAGGACGACATCATCGTGTCGGTCCGCACCGATGGCACCGCGAGCAATGCCAACGTCGGCGCGAAGCTGACCTTCCAGGACGGCCAGGTGGCCGGTGAAAACTCGCAGACGCTGAACACCACGGCGGCCGAGACCACCAACATCACGTTCAAGAATGCCAAGGGCTGGCCGGCAGGCAAGTACCGTGCGGAAGTCATGGTAGATGGCAAAGCGGCCGGAACGCCGCAGGAGTTCGAGGTCAAGTAAGCCCGCGCCGACTCTCTCCCGGCAACAGGCTCACGATGGACGCAGCCGCGAGGCTGCGTCTTTTTTTGGTTCCGGTTTCCCGCCGATCAGCTGCGTGCGGCGGCCGGCTGCACGGGGTCGGCATCGCGGCCGGCGTCGGCCACGCTGCGTGCCTGTGCCTCGCCCTGGGCGGTGGCCGCGAACTGCTGGCCCTGCGGGGAGGCCTGGAGGTCGCGCAGGGCCGTGTCCAACGCCGGCCCGCCGTCGCGGGCGCCGGCCAGCAGCGTGTCCGCGCCCGCCTCGCGGCCAGGGGCATCTCGCGAGGACAGCACGGGGTAGTCCTTGTTGCGCAGCTTCTCGATCTCCTCGGGGGTGGTCATGCGGTTGTCGATGCCCGGTTCGATCACGCCCCCGAAGTCCTTGACCGGCACGCCCATCACTTCGCCCAGGGTGCGATAGGCCGAGTTGCTGTTGACCGTATCGCTGAACACCTTGAACCCGTAATTGGGGTAGTTGAGGTCCAGTGCGTTGAGCGGCTCCTTGGCGGCCACCGCGGCATTCCAGCGGCCCAGCACTTCTTCCCGGGTGCCGGTGAGCACCGTGTTGTGCTGCTGGCCTTCCTGGATGTAGCTCTCGCGCGTGGGCTTGACGCCATGCTCGGCGGCAAAGTCCTTGTCGTGCACGAAATGCCACACGCGCAGCGAGTGCTTCTTCTCGTCGGTGCCGATCGGGATGGCGCGGTTGGTCTCGCGGTCGGTGGCCAGGCCATGCAACTCGGCCATGTCCTTGCCGTCGGGCCCGCGCAGCACCCAGTAGTCGTGGCTGGCCACGCCGGCCACGCGCAGTGAGCGGGCCTCGATGGAATAGCGGTCGTCCGGCATGGTCCTCTCCTTGATGGGTGTGCGCCGGCGGCAAGGTGCCATGCACCCGCCGCGTGTCCGGCCTTCCTTACGGTGATGCCACGCAGGCGGCGAAACCGCTCTCGAATTCCTTCAGCCCCGCTTCCACGCCCTGGTCCACGAAGTACGCCCCGGCCCCGCGCAGGCGCAGCGCGACCGCGCCCTTGGCCGGGTCATGCTCCAGGTGGAGGCGGAAGCCGCTGATGTTGTCTTCGGGGAAGTCGCCGGTTTCCAGCACGCCATGCTGGAGGTCCTCGCGGGTCACCGGGTGGTCCCACAGTGCCTCGTCCTGGCCCAGTTGCGCCAGCCGCTGGCGGGCACAGGCGAATATTTTCGGTGTGGGCGTCTGCGCGGGCACCTGCAGCGTGGCCGCGGCCTCGGGAACCGCATGAGCGGAGTTGGACATCGCGCACCCTCCTGATGCTAGAAGAACCATCATTGCCGTTGCCGGCAGCCTGAATTTCCACATGACGACCATCCTGTTTCGTCCAACCGGGCCGACTATACCCCGGGCCCCGGTTAAGGAAGCATCAGCGCCGCCCCCGGGCCGCCGGCGTCACCCGGCGGCGCGTCCGGCGCCGGCCCGGCAAGGTTTCAGGCGATACCGAACCGGCGTGGCATGGATCGCAGCGTTGCAGTACCGCCGCGTATGGCCCGGCTTTGCTCCACGCGGCTGAAAACGCGACAATGCGGGGGTTTCCCGCCATGCGCGCCGACCGGCGCGATCCACGGGAAAGTGACCCGGTTGCACGCGGCCCGGCATCGCCGTCGGCCATCATTCACGAGATCTGCAAGAGAGCCCTGATCCCCCATGTCGAACACGCCCAAGATTCTCTACACGCTCACCGATGAAGCCCCGTTCCTGGCCACCCAGTCGTTGCTGCCGATCGTCGAGGCCTACACCGCCACCGCCGGCATCGCCGTTGAAACCCGCGACATCTCGCTGTCCGGCCGCATCCTGGCGCTGTTCCCGGATTACCTGAAGGACGACCAGAAGGAAGCCGACCACCTGGCCGAGCTGGGCCAGCTGGCGACCACCCCGGATGCCAACATCATCAAGCTGCCCAACATCAGTGCCTCGGTGCCGCAGCTGAAGGCGGCGATCAAGGAACTGCAGGACCAGGGCTTTGCCCTGCCCAATTACCCGGACGTGCCCACCGACGACGTGTCGCGCGACATCAAGGCGCGCTACGACAAGGTCAAGGGCAGTGCGGTGAACCCGGTGCTGCGCGAAGGCAACTCCGATCGCCGCGCGCCGCTGTCGGTGAAGAACTACGCCCGCAAGCACCCGCATCGCATGGGCAAGTGGTCGCCCGAGTCCAAGTCGCACGTATCGCACATGGACGGCGGCGATTTCTACGGCAGCGAGAAGTCGGCCACGCTGGCCAGCGCCGGCAGCCTGAAGATCGAGCTGCAGCAGGCCGATGGCAGCACCGTGGTGCTGAAGGAAAAGACCGCGGTCAAGGCCGGTGAAATCGTCGATGCCGCGGTGATGAGCCGCAACGCGCTGGCCGCGTTCGTGCAGGCGCAGATCGCCGATGCCAAGGCCAAGGGCGTGCTGTTCTCGCTGCACCTGAAGGCCACCATGATGAAGGTCTCCGACCCGATCATGTTCGGCGTGGTCGTCGAAGAGTTCTACAAGGACGTGCTGGCCAAGCACGCCGACGTGCTCAAGCAGGCCGGCTTCGATCCCAACAACGGCATCGGCGATCTGTTCGCGCGCCTGCCGCAGCTGCCCGAGGCCACCCAGGAGGCCATCAAGGCCGACCTCGCTGCCGAATACGGCAAGCGCCCGGGCCTGGCCATGGTCAACTCGGACAAGGGCATCACCAACCTGCACGTGCCGAGCGATGTGATCGTCGACGCCTCGATGCCGGCGATGATCCGCGACTCGGGCGGCATGTGGAATGCCGACGGCAAGCTGCAGGACACCAAGGCCGTCATCCCCGACCGCTGCTACGCCGGCGTGTACCAGGCGGTGATCGACGATTGCCGCACCCACGGCGCGTTCGACCCGGCCACCATGGGCTCGGTGCCCAACGTGGGCCTGATGGCGCAGAAGGCCGAGGAATACGGCTCGCACGACAAGACCTTCCAGATCCCGGCCGACGGCACCGTGCGCGTCACCGACGAGGCCGGTGCGGTGGTGTTCGAGCATGCCGTGCAGACCGGCGACATCTGGCGCATGTGCCAGACCAAGGACGCCCCGATCCAGGACTGGGTGAAGCTGGCCGTCAACCGCGCCCGCCTGAGCAGCACCCCGGCCGTGTTCTGGCTGGATGCCAGCCGTGCCCATGACGCGCAGGTGATCGCCAAGGTGGAGACCTACCTGAAGGACCACGACACCGCGGGCCTGGACATCCGCATCCTGCCGCCGGTGGAGGCGACCGCCTTCTCGCTGGACCGCATCCGCAAGGGCGAGGACACCATCTCGGTGACCGGCAACGTGCTGCGCGATTACCTCACCGACCTGTTCCCGATCATGGAGCTGGGCACCAGCGCCAAGATGCTGTCCATCGTGCCGCTGATGGCCGGCGGCGGGCTGTTCGAGACCGGTGCCGGTGGTTCGGCGCCCAAGCACGTGCAGCAGTTCGTGGAAGAGGATTACCTGCGTTGGGATTCGCTGGGTGAATTCCTGGCGCTGGCCGCCTCGCTGGAGCACCTGGGCAACCGCTACGACAACGCCGGTGCCAGCGTGCTGGCCAAGACCCTGGACCAGGCCAACGGCCAGTTCCTGGACAACGACAAGTCGCCCTCTCGCAAGCTTGGCGGCATCGACAACCGTGGCAGCCACTTCTACATCGCGCTGTACTGGGCCCAGGCCCTGGCCGCGCAGGAAGAAGATGCCGCGCTGAAGGCCCGTTTCGCCCCGCTGGCCAAGGCGCTGGCCGACAACGAGCAGGCCATCGTGGGCGAACTGGCCGCGGTGCAGGGCAAGGCCGTGGACATCGGCGGTTACTACCGCCCGGACGTGGCCAAGGCCGCTGCCGCGATGCGCCCGAGCGACACCTTCAACCAGGCGCTGGCCGCCCTGTAAGGTCGCCTCGCCGCCCTGGCGGTGATGCACGAAAAACCCGCGCCCCGGTGCGGGTTTTTTGTTGACCGCAGCCCGGCAGTTTCTTCACCGGGTAGAGCCACCCCATGGGTGGCTGCCTCGATGGCAATGATCTGGAAGCAGCCACCCATGGGGTGGCTCTACCTGCCCGACGCCGGACGTAGCCAAGGCCGCGCCGCGATGCGCCCGAGCAAAACCCGGCGCGGGCTTTTGCTGGCGCCCCAGCGCTTCACCGGGTAGAGCCACCCCATGGGTGGCTACCTCGATGGCAATGATATGGAAGCAGCCACCCACCCGACACCGTGATCTTCGTCATCGGCCACGCCGCGCGGCATGAAGGCCGCGTCAACACCACTGGTACGAAACTTGCCCTGCACGCCGCCACGCTTGCCACCGCCGCAAGGCAGGAAAACGTCACTCCAATCTGTGCGATCCATCACTTATGACGCGATTTCGATGGCATAGCCTATCGACGATCTTTTCCGCAGTAAGTGTGAACTCTCACGGCGCAGGGGAAGGCGATGGCCAGGGTGCTGGTGGTGGGATCGGATGTCCAGGGAGAGCACGCCTTGCTGCAACGCCTGCGCGTGGCCGCGGCGTTGCCGGCGGACACGGTGCGCAGTTGCCGTGACCTGGACGACTGCGACCTGCTGGTGATCAAGGATACGCCCGCCCTGCGCAATGCCGCGCTGCGCATGGTGCGCGAACGCCCGAAGATCCAGTTCTGGATCGAAGACCAGTACGGTGCGCTGCGCCACGGGCAGCGTGAGGGCCATGCGGTGCTGGATGACCATGCGATCGAGCACGCGCTGCGGCAGATGCCGTCGGCCGCCAACCCGATCGAAGAGCCCATCGCCGCGCGCGCGGCCAAGGCCATCACCCGCGCCCTGCGCGAGCACCTGCAGTCGCGGCAGGGCCATGCGGTGCTGGCGCTGCAAGGCCTGCCGATGCTGCTGCTGGATTTCGAACAGGACCAGATGGTGGTGCCCGATGGCAGCGGCAACGCCGAGCTGGCGCAGCTGCTGTCCGATGAGTTCGAGCACCTGGCGCTGCATGGCATCGCTGCCAAGCGCTACCAGCAACTCGCCGGCGAACTGCCACGGCAGCCGCTGCGCCCGCTGCTGTGGCAATGGGGCCAGCACCCGGCGCATTGGCAGGACCTGGACGCGCGCCTGCGCGGGCAGGCGCGGGTGCGGCTGCTGCGCTGGCCGGATTTCCGCGTGCTCGGCCACCAGCACGACAGCTTCCGGCTGTGCTCGCTGCTGCTCAAGCGCGCCTGCAGCGTGAGCGAATGCGCCGCGCTGCTGGAGATCGGCGAAGCGGCGGTGCGCGCCTTCGTCCACCCGGCCTACCTGTGCGGTTACGCCGCGCTGGAAGCCGGCGCGGACACGCGTCGCCCGGTGGGCGATGCCCCGGCCGGCGGCGGGCTGCTGGCGCGCATGTGGCGCAGCGTGCGCCAGCGTGGCGGGGGCTGAGCGTGCGCGAACACAAGATCGTGGTGCTGGGCAGCATGGGCTGTGGCAAATCCACCCTGGTCCGCGCGATCGCGGCCGGGGCGGTGATCGACACCGACGTGCACAACAGCGACCGCCAGGGCGCGGACAAGGCCTCCACCACGGTGGCGATGGACTATGCCGACATCGACCTGCCCAACGGCGACCGCCTGCGCCTGTATGGCACGCCGGGGCAGCAGCGCTTCGACTTCCTCTGGCCGATCCTGCTGCAGGGGGCCAGCGGCGTGGTGCTGCTGCTGGACGCCACCGCCAGCACCACGCTGGCGGACATGGAGGGCTACCTGGGCGTGCTGGGGCAGCACGCCGCGCAGGTGCCGGCGGTGATCGGGGTCTCGCGGCTGGACCTGGCCCCGGGTTTCGACCTCGACGCCTGCGCGACCCGCGCCGGGCGCGATGGCCGCTGGTTGCCGGTGGTGCCGGTGGATGCGCGCGACCGCGAGCAGGGCCTGTGCCTGATGGACGTGCTGATGGGAGAGATGGAAGCGGGCGCACTGGTGGCCCTGCATGGCTGACGGACACGATGCCCGCCGCCTGGACGCGGCAACCCGCCTGCACCTGGGCCTGCACCTGCAGCGCTTCGCCGATGACATCACCGGCGTGCGCAGCGTGGTGCTGGCCAGCGTGGACGGCTTCGCGCTGGTGCCGGCGGCCGGCACCCATGGCAACGGCGAGCGGCTGGCGGCGATGACCAGCGCGATGCTGGCACTGGCTGCGGCGGTGGGGCGCGAGCTGGCGCTGGGCGAGCTGGAGGTGCTGATGCTCGAAGCCGGCGGCGGCAAGGTGCTGATGCTGGCGCTGCCGGCGCAACCGGCGCCGCTGTTGCTGATGACCGCCTGCGACGCGCGCTGCGTGATCGGCAAGGTCCTGTGGAATGCGAAGGAATGTGGCCGCAACATCATGGCCGAACTCAGCGGATCACGAGCCGATCCGCAGGAGGAAACGGGGCTCGACAACCTAGGGGGTGCACCATGGCAGGACTCGAGGATACCTTGAACGCGCTGATGACCATCGACGGTGCGCAGGCGGTGGCACTGGTGGATTACGAAAGCGGCATGCTGCTGGGGGAGGCCGGCTCGGGGATGGACATGGAAGTGGCCGCCGCCGGCAACACCGAAGTGATCCGGGCCAAGATGAAGACGGCGGCCTCGCTCAACCTCAACGACACCATCGAGGACATCCTCATCTCGTTGGGCAAGGCGTACCACATCATGCGGCCGGTCTCGCGCAAGAAGGGGCTGTTCCTGTACCTGGTGCTGGATCGCAACAAGTCCAACCTGGCCCTGGCCCGGCGCAAGGTACAGGACGTGGAGGCCGAGCTGGCGCTGTAACGGCCAGTCATCGAGTGCGTCTTGCTCCCGGCAGGCGCACTCGGCGCTCGCCATGACGTTGCTCAGGGTGCAGGGAGCAGCAGCGTTTGCACGAACCCGAGCGCCTTCTTGTCCCTGGCCGCGAAGTACTTGGGAGCATGCAGCGGCAGCCAGGTTTCGTTGAAATGGAGGCGAAAGTCTTCGTACAGTTCGATCGGATAGAGCTTGGCCGGCACCGTGCGCCCGTCAGGATAGCTGTGCTCGTAGGTCTGGAAGTGGGCGGGGTCGATCCCGCGGTTGTCGCGCAGCCACTTGCAGAACAGGCGCCCCTCCGAGATATCCGGCACCATTTCCGCCGGCAACGTGTAGCCCGCCTGCTCAAGCGGAGCGATGAGATTGAGGGTGAGCTCGTTGAGCATCGAGAAGTGGGTGTACGGAACCTTGGAGCGGTTCTGCATGTATCTTTCCAGGTGCACCGGCATGACCGCCGTGACCTTGCCCTGTTGCCATTCGAACACCCACTGGGCCACCTTCACCGCGAATCGCTGGGAAAGCCATTGGCCCAGGTTCATGGCCAGGTACGGGTGAACCCACGTTCCCTGAAGTGTGGGATTTCCACCGCTCACCACGTGGATCAGTTGTGCCTCGGACTGGCCGGTTTGTAGTGTGAGCTCCTGGATGAACTCTCCCGTCGTCTTGAGTGCCCTGTAGTCCGACCAACGCTTGCCGACAGACTGGCACAGTGCAGTCGCACTTATGTAGCCATCGCCGATTCGTTGGGGAATCATGCTTCCTTCGTCCACGCGCGGGATGAGTGCCAGCTGCTGCATCGTCTACCTCCATTGATTCTCATCTCAGCCTAGTTATGGCGAAGATGCTTGTCATTCAGACTGGTTTCAATTCTGTGTGAGGAACGACTGCGCCCACTGTTCTGCAGCCAACGCTACCGGGTAGGCATGTGCTGGCGTATGGTAAAGGCCGGTCCTTCCGGTGCGATGGCATGGTCGCAGCTTCCCCCGTGGCGCCTGACGCGCTGCCCGTCGCGCTGGCGGTGCTGGTCCGCGATGGCTTCGAGCACTACCACGCACGCTTTGCCGAGGTGACCCGGCGCGCGCGGCTGCGCTTTGAAACCCGCGACTGGGCCGGTGCGCGCGCCGATGCGGTCGAACGCATCGGCCTGTATGACCAGTGCGTGGCCCGGACGGTGGATGCGATGCGGCGTGCGGCCGGCCAGGCCATCGGCGCGCGCGCGGTGTGGCTGCAGGTGCGCCAGGCCTATGCCACGCTGCTGGAGGGCCTGATCGACGCCGAGCTGTACAAGACCTTCTACAACACCCTGGCCCGGCGCCTGTTCGCCACCGAGGGCGTGGATGCGGCCATCGAGTTCATGGCCATCGACGTGGAGCCTTCCGACGCCATCACCCATCCGGTCGCGCGGCACAGCTACACCTTGTCGGCCACGCGCCCGGCCGAGGCGTTCATGCGCGTGCTGGGCGACTACCGGTTCGAGGTGCCCTATGCGCACCAGCTGCGCTGCGCGGCGGCCATCGCCGTGCGCCTGCAGGACGACCTGGCCCACTGGGGCGCCTACCCGGTGCGCAGCATCGAGCTGCTGGACACCGTGTTCTACCGCGAGCGCCGCGCCTACCTGGTGGGGCGCGTGTTTGGCGAGCACCGGTTCTCGCCGTGCGTGATCGTGCTGGTCAACGACGGCCAGGGCCTGCGTGCCGATGCCGTGCTTACCGGTCGGCGCGATGTGGCGCACCTGTTCGGCGTGTCGCGCAGCTATTTCCAGGCCGACCTGGCCACCGTCGGCGATGCGGTGGTGTTCCTGCGCAGCCTGCTGCCGGCCAAGCCCATCGATGAGATCTACACCGTGCTGGGCCGCGCCAAGCAGGGCAAGACCGAACGCTATCGCACCTTCTTCCGGCATTTCCACGAGCATCCCAGCGAGCAGCTGGTCCACGCCGAAGGCACGCCGGGCATGGTGATGGCGGTGTTCACCCTGCCCAGCTACCCGCTGGTGTTCAAGCTCATCCGCGACCGCTTTGCCTGGCCGAAGACGATGACCCGGCACCAGGTTGAAGAGAAATACGCGCTGGTGTTCAACCTGGATCGCGTCGGCCGCCTGCTCGATGCGCAGCCTTATCGCCACCTGCGCTTCCCGCGCGCACGCTTCGCCCCGGCGCTGCTGGACGAGCTGCTCACCCAGTGCGCCGGCAGCGTGCGCGAGGACGGCGACGCGCTGGTGATCGCGCTGTGCTACGTGCAGCGCCGGTTCCGCCCGCTCAACCTTTACCTGCGCGAGCAGGGCGGGCAGGCGCGCGGCCAGGCCGCGCTGGACTACGCCCAGGCCATCACCGACATGGCGCGCAACAACATCTTCCCCGGCGACATGCTGCCCAAGAACTTCGGCGTGTCCCGGCATGGCCGCGCGGTGTTCTACGACTACGACGAGTTGTGCCTGGTCAGCGACTGCCACTTCCGCGCGTGGCCCACCCCGCGCAACGAGGAGGAGGCACTGGCCGACGAGCCGTGGTTCCAGATCGGGCCGCGCGACGTGTTTCCCGAGCGCTTCTGGATGTTCATGGGGCTGCCGGCGGCCGAGCTGGCGGCCGTGCGCGAGCACTTCGCGCACCTGTTCGATCCGCACTGGTGGCAGGGACTGCAGGCGCGGTTCGCCGCGGGCGACTTCCCCGATACGCCGCCTTACGCGGCCAGCCATCGGTTGGCCTGATTGGCGGCAGGCGCCCGGCTGCGGTAGGCTCGGTGGCATCCACAAGGAGCAGGTGCGATGCGTACATCCCATATTCTTTCGCTGGCCCTCGCCATGGGCGGTGCCGGCATGGCCATGATGCCGCAGGCCCAGGCGCAGTCCCGGCAAGCGGTACGTGAGCAGGCCGAGGCCAGCATGGTGCTGACCGGCGAGATCGACATCGGCACCGAAGGCCAGGTGGAAGGCTTCCGCATGGACAAGCGCGACCAGGTCCACGCGGGCATCGCCGGCTTCGTCGAGGAGACCGTGCGCACCTGGCGCTTCCAGCCGGTGCAGGTCGATGGCAAGGCGGTCCAGGCACGCTCGCCGGTGAGCATCCGGCTGGGCGGCAGGATCAACCCCGATGGCACGCAGAAGGTGACCCTGCTGGCGGCCAGCTTCGAGCGCTACGACGACAACGCCACCGATTCGGTCACCCGCCTCAAGCTGCCGCCGCCGGCCTATCCCGAAGACGTGTACTACGCCGGTGGGCGCGGCGACGTGCTGCTGTTGCTGCAGATCGGCCGCGACGGCAAGGTGCTGGACGTGGCCACCGAGCAGGTCAACCTGCGCACGATCGCCACCGAGCCGAACATGCGCCGGATGCGCGACAAGTTGTCGCGCGTCTCGATGGGCGCCGCACGCAAGTGGACCTTCAAGGTGCCCACCACCGGCGAGGACAAGGACGATGCCAGCTGGACCGTGCGCGTGCCGGTGCGGTTCGCCTTCAATGACGGCCGCGAGGAACGCTACGGCAAGTGGGATGCCTATATCCCCGGCCCGCGCCAGCAGGCGCCGTGGCGCGCCGACAAGGCCCTGCTCGATGACGACGGCGACCTGTTGCCGGCCGGCGGGGTGTTCATGGCCGATGCGGCGCGCAAGGGCCCCCGGCTGCTGACCCCGCTTGGCGGCTGAGGCGGCGCGGCTGTAACAGATATGGTCGCCTTGCCGTGCGAGGCTGGCGGTTATGCCGAGCATGCCGCGTCGACCACGCCAGCCTGGGAGCCCTATCTGCCGGGCCCGCGCCAGCCCGTGCCGTGGCAGCAGCCCGAGCGCACGGCGGTGGCGCCGGACGCGTTGGGCGACGGGGCCTATGTGGTGGGCGACAGCGCCGGCCCGGTGCTCAAGACGGTTCTCGGCCAAGGCTGAGGGCCGCGCGTGCTTGGCGGGCGTGCGATGCCGGTCTGATGGCTTGTCGTGGTCGGCACAGCCACCCATGGGGTGGCTCTACCCTCGTTTGTGCAGGCCTCAATCGCGCTCGCGCGCGCTGCCTTCCGGATGCACCACGGTGCGGTTGCGCCCCTGTTCCTTGGCCATGTACAGCGCCTTGTCGGCCAGGCGCAGCGCCTGCTGCGGGTCGTCGTGGTAGGTGGGGTAGTGGGCCACGCCCAGCGACACGGTGACCGAGCCGACGTCCTCGAACGACTCGGCGGCCACCTGCAGGCGCAGGCGTTCGGCGATCGCCGCCGCGGTCGGGGTATCGACGCCCGGCAGCAGGATCAGGAACTCCTCGCCGCCGTTGCGGCACAGCAGGTCGGTATCGCGTGAGTCGTCGCGCATGAGCTGGGCGATGCGCAGGATCACCGCATCGCCGACGGCATGCCCGAAGCGATCGTTGATGGTCTTGAAGCGGTCGATGTCCAGGGCGATGATCGCAAACGGCTGGCCGCGCGCCTGCCAGTCCTCCAGCCCCTGCTGCAACCCGCGGCGGTTCTGCAGGCCGGTCAGCGGGTCGGTCATGCTGGCCCGGTTGAGCTTGCCGATGCGGTCCTGCAGCAGGTTGAAGCTGTACAGCAGCGCCTGCTTGAGGTGGGACACCTCGTAGTACCAGGCGCGGATGCCGGTGACGTGGCGGATGGCGATGCCGGTGTCGCGGTTCTGCACGTTGCGCGCCAGTTGCCACAGCGGCAGCGAGATGCGCCGCGCGCACCACCAGGTGACCAGCAGCGACAGCAGGCCCAGCGGGATGGCATTCCAGATCACCGAGGTCATCAGGTGCGACAGCGGCGCCAGGGTGGCCTCGGTCGGGCGCTGGGCGACCACGCCCCAGCCCACCACCGGCACCGGCGCAAACCCGGCCAGCATCTGCACGCCGTGGCTGTTGCGGACCTGGCGGGCGCCGGAATGGCCGCGGCTGACCGCCTGCACGGCGGGGTTCTCCAGCGCGAACTGGCCGACCCGGTCCGGCTCGATGTGGTACAGGATGCGGCCGTTGCGATCCACCACGTACAGGTAGGAGCCGTCGCGGTAGTAGTGCTTGCCCAGCAGGGTCTGCAGGATGCTGCGCTCGCGCAGGTAGATCGTGCCGCTGACGTAGCCCCGGTACTGGCCCTGCGCGCTGAAGACCGGGTGCGAGATGGCCACCAGCAGCCGCCCGGTGGCCGACTGGTAGGGGTCGCTGATGAATGGCTCGCGCCGCGCCAGCGCTTCCTTGTTGCCGGGGCTCTTGAGCACCACGCCCTGCAGCGCCAGGCTCTGCGGCGAGGTGGCCAGCACGGTGCCGGCCGGGTCCACGATCAGCACCGAGTTGAAGCTGTTGGTCTGCAGCTGCAGGCGCGCCGCTTCGGCTTCCAGCTCCTCGCGGGTGTGCGCGCGCTGGCCCAGCGAGGTGGCGCTGTAGGCCAGCTGCTGCTGCGCGGACTGGATGAAGTTCTGGGTGGTTTCGGCCAGCTTGCTGGCATACACCCGGTTGGCTTCCAGGGTATTGCCGATCAGTTGTTCGCGCTGCACGCGATAGCTGGCGTGCAGGGTGTTGGCCAGCGCGACCAGCGCACTGAGCAGGGCCAGGGCAAGGATCAGCTTGCCGAGGTTGAGACGGGTGGACAACGGGCGCATGCGGTCGTTTGGCACTGGCAGGGTGCAGCGCCAGCCGGGGGACGGATGGAACGGCATCGATGGAGCAATCAGGAGCGCACTGCGTGGTGCCGTGCCCGGACGCGCCAGCGCGCCCGTTCGCCGGCAACCCCGCTCCCGGGCGGACTGCGGATCACGGCGCGGATTATTGCGGATTCTTCCGGTGCGTGGGTGAAGCGGCGGGCGATCGTCGGCTCAGCGCGTCAGCCGCTGGCGCAGCACGCTGCGCACGTTGGCCGCGGCGGCCTCGTCCAGCGGTGCCAGCACGCCGCGCGCGTGGGCGGGGATGTGGGCGCTGGTGTCGGCGTCGGCGGAGAACACGTAGTGGTCAAACAGCGTGCGCCAGTGCGCGCGCTGCGCCGGCGGCAGGTCGCGCAGGGCCAGCAGGGACAGCATCAGGGCATTCATCGGCCCGTCCATCCAGGCCGGCACCGGTCGCCACCAGGTGTTGACCAGCACGTTGAAGGCGTCCAGCCCTTCCATGTGGTGCCACCACAGCGAGGGGATGAACACCGCATCGCCCGGGCCCAGCTCGGCCACCTGCGCCTGGGCCAGCGCCTGGCCGAAGCGCGGGAAACGCTGCAGGTCCGGTGCGGCGAAGTCGACCAGGCTGATCGCCTGCCCGGCCGGGGTGAAATCCAGCGGCCCGATGTACAGGTTGTCGACCTGCGCGGGCGCGAACAGCGTCACCCGGCGTCGGCCGGCGCACACGCAGGCCAGGTTGTCCGGCACGTCCTGGTGGGCGGCGATGCGCGAGCGGTTGCCGATCCACACGCTGGTCAGCGGCGCGGGCACGCCCAGCGCCAGTGCATTGGCCTGGCTGAAGCCGGGCAGCACGGTGTCCAGCGTGGTGGAGGCCACGTAGATGCTGGGCGGCGCCGGATCGGCCTGGTACTTGAGCAGGGTGTCGAGCACCACCTTCAGGGCGATCTGCTCGCGGCGGAAATTGAAGCCGCTCATGTCTGCGTTGTAGAACAGGCGGCCCTGCGCCTGCGGTGGCGCCGTGGTGGCGGTGACCGGCAGGTGCGCGGCGTCGAACTGCTTGAGGTAGGCCACCGCCGATGTTGCTCCCTCGCGGGCGGCGGCCACCATCGGCCAGTGCGCCACCACCCCACGCAGCACGCGCGGGGTGGTCCACTGCGGCAGCAATGCCGGCAGCTGCGCCAGGTCCAGGTCGTGCAGCTCCTCGATCGGGCCGGGCGCAGGGGTCATGGCGGTCCAGGAAAGGCAAGGGTGGGGCGTCCACGGTAGCGCAGCGCGCCGGGGCGGCGAAGGGCCACGCGGGTGGGCGGCCCTTCGCAGGGGTCAGAACTTGTAACGCAGGCCAAGCATGTAACGCGGGCCGGTCTGGGTGGCGTAGCGCAGCATGTTGGTGTGGCGCGCGTAGGTCCGCATGGTTTCGTCGGTGAGGTTGATCGCCTCCACGCTCAGGGTGAGCTGGTCGCTGACCGCGTAGCTGATGTTGAGGTCCAGCTGGCCGTAGGCCTCGGTGTAGTTCGGGTTGGGGCCCTGGCCACCGATGCCGTTGAGGAACTTGTCGCGCCAGTTGTAGGCCGCCCGCACCTGCCAGTTGTACTTCTCGTAGAACAGCACCAGGTTGGCCGAGTCGCTCAGCCCGATCATCGGGTACTGGTCGCCCAGGCTGAGGTTGTCGAAGGTCAGCCCGGATTTGACCTTGGTGTAGTTGGCGGCCAGGCCGAAGCCGGTCTGCCCGAACAACTGCTGCACGCTCACTTCCCAGCCATCGAGATGGTCCGAGCGCTGGTTGGCCGGCAGGGTGATGTCAAAGCCGGCCACCGGGTCGCCGGGCTGGCCGACGATGGTGCCGGTGAGCTGGCCGGCCGGGTTGGTGCCGGTGGCGGTCACGCCCGGGTCGCCGTCGTGGTTGGTGAAGATGTAGTCGCGGATGCAGGGCATGTCGGTCACCCCGCAGCCGGAGGCGATGGCCTCGTTCCAGTAGGTGCCGCCCACCGGCGTGTGCAGGCCGGCGCTGCTGTCGCGCACGATGGTGTTGCTGATGAAGTTCTTGATGTTCTTGCGGAAGAAGCCCACCGAGGCGTAGCTGGATTCGCCGTAGTACCACTCCAGCGACAGGTCGAAGTTGTCCGACAGCAGCGGCTCCAGCGCCGGGTTGCCGCGCGAGCCGGTGCCGCCCTGGGTACGCACGATGTTGTCGAAGCGGCGGCCGCTGTCGATCTGGGTCCAGCCGGGGCGGCCGATGCTGCGGCTGTAGCTGCCGCGCAGCGCCAGGGCTTCGGTCAGGTCCAGCTTGAGGTCCACGCTGGGCAGCACGTAGTCGTACTTGCCCTTGCCACCGATGAAGGTGCCTTCGGCGGCATAGCCCAGGTTGAACTCGTTGGCCGAGCCCCAGTTGATGCTGGTGGGCACGCGCACCAGTGCGGTGGATTCCACTTCGGTCTGCTCGTAGCGCACGCCGGCGGCCACGTGCAGCGGCATGGACCAGTCGAAGGTGGTGCGGTACTGCAGGTAGGCGCTCTTGGAGGTCTCGGTGGTGCGGATGTCCTCGGTGTACTCGGTCGGCGCCAGGTAGCAGGAGGGGCAGGGCGGTTCGCCGTTGGCCGCGATCTGGCCGGCGCGCTCGCGCAGGCGGTCGAAGTCGAACACCAGGAACTGCCCGGTCAGGCGCGGGTCGCTGTGCCCGGAGAACGCATTGAAGTACCGGGCCATGTCGTCGGCGTACCAGATGCTGTCATCGTAGTCGGCCGCGTTGCCCAGCCCGCCCCAGGTATCGCGCTGCATGATCGCCGAGGCCGAGCGGTTTTCCACCTTGGTATGGCCGAGGCCGAAATCCAGCGCCGAATAATCGGCGAAGGTGAACGTACCGCTGCCCTGGTACTGCTGCACCTTGGATTTGTTGTAGCTGTTCTGGAACACGCTGCCGGTGACCAGCGCATCGGCGGCCTGCACGCCACCCGGTGGCAGGGCGATGTTGATGATCGGCAGGTCGCCGCTGTAGTCCACGGTGGTCTTGCCGCGCACGAAGGCGGCCACGCCCAGCACGCCGGCCGAGCCGTAGGGGCTGTCCGGCTGCGATTCGGCGCTGGCGTTGTGGAAATCGAAGGACAGGTCCAGCGCGTCGTTGACTTCCCAGGCCACGTTGAAGCCCAGCGAGTCCATCGCATTCTTGGTGGCCAGCTTCATGCCGCCCATCGACACGTCCGAGTTGGTCATGTCCTCGCTGTAGATGATCGGTGCGGCGACCGGGCCGTTGGTCCAGGTGCTGTCGCCGGGGCCGTAGTTGAACCAGACCGACAGCTCGCTGCGCTGCTGCTGCACCTTGTTCTCCACGTAGGTGTAGTCCAGCGTGGTGGTGACGTTGTCGGCCGGCTTCCACTGCAGGGTGGCCTGGGCGTTGGTGCGCTGGCGCTGCACGCCGTTGACGTTGTAGGCGGTGTTCTGCGGGCGCCCGTAGATGTCCTCGGCGCCGGGGCGGTTCTGGATGCGGTTGGCATAGCCCTGGCCGGGCTGCGGCAGGGCGCGCCAGTCCGTGGCTTCATCGCCCTGGAAGGTGGCCCAGCCCTCGGCCACGGTGGCCTGGTTGAAGCCGGAATCGCGCTCCTGGTGGCTGGCGCTCAAGGTCACGCCAAAGCGGTCGTCGGCATAGCGCTGGCTGAAGATGCCCGACAGTTCGCCGGTCACGTTGGCGCCCTGCAGGGTGCGCGGCAGGTTGTCGTTGGAGCTGTCGTTGACCGCCTTCAGGCCCAGGCTGATCACCGGCTCGGATTCGAGCGGGCGCAGGGTCTTGATGTTGATCGTGGCACCGATGCCGCCGGTGGGGTTGTCGGCCCGCGTGGTCTTGTAGACCTCCACCGAGGAGATCGACTCGGAGGCGATGTTGGCAAAGTCGAACGAGCGCGAGCCGGACAGCCCGCCACCGCCGTTGCCCAGGTTGGAGGCCGGCATCTGGCGGCCGTTGAGCAGCACCAGGTTGAAGTCCGGGCCGATGCCGCGCACGGTCACCTTGGAGCCTTCGCCGCTGGAGGTGCGGTCGATGGAGACGCCGCTGATGCGCTGCAGCGACTCGGCCAGGTTGGTATCGGGGAACTTGCCGATGTCCTCGGCGACGATGCCATCGACCACGCCCTGGCTGTCGCGCTTGAGGTTCATCGACGAGGTGAGGCTGCCGCGGATGCCGGTGACCTGCACCGTATCCAGCGTGGCCGGATCGGGGTCCTGCGCGGGCGCGGCGTTGCCGCTGGACTGCTGCGCCCAGGCCGGGCCGGCCAGCACGGCGAGCAGCGCCGAGGTGAGCATCGCCTTGCGGGGTACTGCCTTGTACGTCTTCATGGAAGCTCCCTCCCCAGGGAATTCGGTGATGGCGGTTCGTCTCGATTGGATCGTTCAACTGCACACGTGGCCGGATTGGGGGCCATGGTTGACAGCGTTGTCAACAAACGCCCGTCCAGCGTGTCGGCCGCCGCCATCGCGCCTGCCGATGGGAACGGTTGCACCGATGCTGTCGGCGTGGCGAAAACCACCGCAGCGCAGGCGTTGCCGCACGTTTTGCGTGGGACGTGGCGGCGTGGCGATGGCCCCTTCCATACGTTGTGCAGTGCAGAACGGAACTGCGCAAAACCGCCGCTGGCCCTGCGCGCCACGGCTGACCGCTGCCATGACCGGTTGTCTGACAGCGCTGGACAATCGAGGGCGGAGCGAGTTCCATGTGTGGCCGCCGCGTGGCCGGCAATCACAACCGGAAGGACATGCAATGGACAACCCTGCAGCAGTGCGCGGGCAGCACGTACAAAGCAATCGTGTGGCGCTGGGGGTGGTGACCGCCATCTTCTTCATGTGGGGCTTCCTGACCTGCCTCAACGACATCCTGATCCCCCACCTCAAGGCCGCCTTCGCGCTGACCTGGGTGCAGGCGATGCTGGTGCAGTTCACCTTCTTCGGTGCGTATTTCCTGATGTCGCTGCCGGCGGGCCGGCTGGTGGCCGCGCTGGGGTACAAGCGCGGCATCGTGGCCGGGCTGGCGATTGCCGGGGTGGGCGCGCTGCTGTTCTGGCCGGCCGCGCAGTTGCACGTGTACGGCCTGTTCCTGGGCGCGCTGTTCGTGCTGGCCACCGGCATCACCGTGCTGCAGGTGGCGGCCAACCCGTACGTGGCGCTGCTGGGGCCGGAGGAGACCAGTTCCAGCCGCCTCACCCTGGCCCAGTCGATGAACGCACTGGGCACCACGCTGGCGCCGTTGTTCGGCGGCCTGCTGATCCTGTCGGCCGAGCCGCGCAGCGCCGAGCAGCTGGCGTTGCTGCCGGCCGCCGAGGCGCTGGCCTACCGTGCCGCCGAGGCGCAGTCGGTGCAGGTGCCGTACTTCGGCCTGGCACTGACCCTGTTCGCCCTGGCGGTCGCGTTCTGGATGTTCCGCCTGCCCACCATCGCCGGGGTGGAGGACGGTGCCCGCGGTGGCCGGCTGCGCGATGCCCTGCGGCATCGGCACCTGCTGCTGGGCGTGCTGGCGATTTTCTTCTACGTGGGCGCGGAAGTATCCATCGGCAGCGTGCTGGTCAACTTCCTGTCCATGCCCGGCATCGGCGAGGGCCTGAGCGAGCAGGAGGCCACCCGCTATGTCTCGATGTACTGGGGCGGTGCGCTGGTCGGGCGCCTGGTCGGCACCGTGCTGCTGGCGCGCATCGCACCGCGCCGGGTGCTGGGCGTCTTCGCGGTGATGGTGATGGTGCTGCTGGCAGTGACGATGCTCGGCAGCGGCGCGCTGGCCAAGTGGGCGGTGGTGAGCATCGGCCTGTTCAACTCGATCATGTTCCCCACCATCTTCGCGCTGGCCATCGCGCGGCTGGGCACCTTGACCGGCGAAGGCTCCAGCCTGCTGGTGATGGCCATCGTGGGCGGGGCCGTGGTGCCGCTGGCGATGGGCTGGCTGGCCGACCACCACGGCCTGCAGGTGTCCTTCCTGCTGCCGATGCTGTGCTACCTGTACATCGTGTTCTACGCCTGGCGGGGCGCGCGCCTGCAGGACTGAGCGCGGCGCTCAGCGCCGGCGCGGCGGGTGGGTGGATTCGCGCACCAGCACCGCATGGTCCACGGTGACCATGCGGCCGCCGTCGGCGTTGCGGATGCGCTCGATCAACTGCTCGGTGGCCAGCGTGCCCATGCGTGAGGTGGGCTGGCGCACCGTGGTCAGTGCCGGGTAGATATGCCCGGCGATGGGCGTGTCGTCGAACCCGCACACCGACAGGTCGCGGGGCACGCGCAGGCCGCGCTGCCCGGCCACGCGGTACACCGCGGCGGCCATGTCGTCGTTGGCGGCGAAGATGGCCGTCGGCGGCTGGTCCAGGTCCAGCAGCGCGTTGGCCGCCTCGATGCCCGACTCGAAGGAGAACTGCCCGCTGGCCACCAGCGCCGGATCGTAGGCGATGCCGTGCGCGCGCAAGGCCTGCCGATAGCCGGCCAGGCGCCATTGGCAGGCGCCGTGCGTGCGTGGCCCCTTGATGTGCGCGATGCGGCGATGGCCCTGCGCGACCAGGTGGCCGATCAGCTCGACCACCGCGGTGGTCTCGTCCATGCGCACGCCGATGCAGCCCTCCGGATGGCGCGGGGCGATGCTGGCAAACGGGATCTCGTGGTCGGCCAGGTAGGACAGCACCACCGCGTCATCGGTCAGCGGCGGGATCAGCACCACGCCATCGGGGCGGGAGTTCTCGAACAGCGCGGAAAGGTCGGGCAGGGTGCTGCGGCCCACGCCCACCGGGCCCAGGATGAGGTTGTAGTGGCTTGCATGGCAGGCCTCCAGCATCCCGTTCTGGATCTCCATCAGGTAGTTGCGCGAGGGATTGTTGTAGACCAGCGCCAATGCGTAGGAGCGCTGGCCGGCCAGGCTGCGCGCGGACAGGTTGGGCTTGTAGCCCAGTCGCGCCACCGCCGCGGCCACCCGTTCGCGTGTTTCGGCCCGCACGTTGGGCTCGTTGTTGAGCACGCGGGACACGGTCTTGATCGAAACGCCCGCGACGGCGGCGACATCCTCGATTCGACTACGCATGGTGCGGTGGATCCTATGTAAGGGCAGGTCGGCAGATGCCGAGGGTAGTGCGAAGCGGCCGCGCGGGCTGTGCCGATGCAGGCGGATGTTGCCATGTCGCGGGCACTCGTGGCGCGTTCGCGATTTTCGTGCGGCATCGCAACACCATCGGCGCAATCGCGCGACGCATCCGCGTGCCGGCCCCTTGCGGTTGCGTGACGTGGGCGCGGCGCGGGCCTTTGCAGGTTGACAGCGCTGCCCGGGCTTTGTATGACAGCGCTGTCAGAACGGGGCGTTGTACCGATCCAAATACCACGGCATCGCGCCTGGCGCGTCATGCCGCGCGGCCGGCCGCGGCAGCGCCCTCCCTCGATCGCGAACCCGTCCACCGGAGGTAGATGTCCGTGAACCGCCCCAACAAGACGCGCCTTGCCCATTGCCTGCTGCTGGCCCTGGCCGCACCGTTCACCGCTGCGATGGCGGCCCCCGCGCCGCTGGCCGACTGGCCGAAGGTGACCAGCGCGATCGCCCCCGATGCGGCGCTGGAGCGCCGCGTGCAGGCGATCCTGGCGCAGATGACGCTGGCGCAGAAGGTGGGGCAGATGACCCAGCCGGAGATCAAGACGATCACCCCGGCGCAGGTGCGCCAGTACTACATCGGCTCGGTGCTCAACGGCGGCGGCTCCTGGCCGGGCATGGACAAGCACGCGACGGTGGCCGAGTGGCTGGCCCTGGCCGATGCCTATCGCGCCGCCTCGCTGGCCACCGACGCCAAGACCCCGATCCCGGTGATCTGGGGCACCGATGCGGTGCACGGCCACAACAACGTCTATGGCGCCACGCTGTTCCCGCACAACATCGGGCTGGGCGCGGCCGGCGATGCCGAGCTGGTGGAACGCATCGGCGAGGCCACCGCGCGCGCCACCCGCGCCACCGGCATCGACTGGGTATTCGCGCCCACCCTGGCGGTGGCGCACGATCCGCGCTGGGGCCGCACGTACGAGAGCTTCTCCGCCGACCCGGCGCGCGTGCGCGAGTACGCCCGGGCCTACGTGAAGGGCGCGCAGGGCCGCTTCGCCGACGACGGCAACGTGGTGGCCACGGCCAAGCACTACATCGGCGATGGCGCCACCGACCAGGGCCGCGACCAGGGCGAGGCGCTGGTGGACAAGGCCAGCATGGTCAACGTGCATGGCCAGGGCTACTACGGCGCGCTGGGCGAGGGCGTGCAGACGGTGATGGCCTCCTTCAACAGCTGGAACGACCGCGCCGGGCACGTGGACTACGGCAAGATGCACGGCAGCAAGGCGCTGCTCACCGACGCACTCAAGGACAAGATGGGCTTCGACGGTTTCGTGGTGTCCGACTGGAACGGCATCGCCCAGGTGCCCGGCTGCCGCAACGACAGCTGCGCGCAGGCGATCAACGCCGGCATCGACATGGTGATGGTGCCCGACGACTGGAAGGCCTTCATCGCCAACACCATCGCCCAGGTGGAAGGCGGGCAGATCCCGATGGCCCGCATCGACGATGCGGTGGCGCGCATCCTGCGGGTCAAGCTGCGCGCCGGCCTGTTCGACCACAAGCCGTCCGACAGCCGCTACGCCGGCGACGCCAACGCCGTGCAACACCGCGCGCTGGCGCGGCGCGCCGTGGCCGAATCGCTCGTGCTGCTGAAGAACGAAGGCAGCGCCCTGCCGCTGCGCCGCGATGCGCGGGTGATGGTGGTCGGCAAGAGCGCCGACAGCCTCTCCGACCAGGCCGGTGGCTGGTCGCTGACCTGGCAGGGCACCGAGAACGTCAACGCCGATTTCCCGTACGCAGATTCGGTCCTGGGGGCCTTGCGCGCGGAACTGGGCACGCAGCAGGTGAGCTACAGCGCGGACGGCAGCCACCTGGACCCCAGCCAGTTCGACGTGGTGGTGGCCGTGGTCGGCGAGACCCCGTATGCCGAGACCAACGGTGACATCCTGGCCTCCGACTCGGTCAGCCACAGCCGCGCCTACCCGCAGGACCTGGGCCTGCTGCGCGCCGCCCAGGCCACCGGCAAGCCGGTGGTGACGGTGTATTTCTCCGGCCGGCCGATGTACACCAACGACCTGCTCAACCTGTCCGGGGCCTTCGTGGCCGCGTGGCTGCCCGGCAGCGAAGGCAAGGGCATCACCGATGTACTGGTGGCCGGCAAGGATGGCAAGCCGGCGCGCGACTTCCGCGGCCGCCTCAGCTTCCCGTGGCCGGGCGTGCCGTGCCCGGCACCGCTCGACCGCCCCGACCCCAAGCGCCCGCCGTTGTTCACCCTTGGCCATGGCTTGAGCTACGCCGCCGCCGGCCGGGTGGCCACGCTGCCCGAGGCCAACCCGGACAACTGCGGCGAGGTGACCACGCTGCCGATCTTCAACCGTGCCGATACGCCGCCGTTTGCACTGCACGTGGCGGCCAACGGCGCCACCCAGCCGCTGGGCAACGACCTCAACGCCACGCTGCGCTGGCCGGCCGCCTCGCCGGTGGTGCAGGTGCGCACGGTGCAGGTGAACACCCAGCAGGACGCGAAGGAAGTCACCTGGCTGGCACCGGCGCAGCTGGTCGCGCGCAGCAGCTCGCGACGCAACCTGGGGGCGCTGGCGCGCAACCACGGCGCGCTGCAGTTCGACGTGCAGGTGGTGCACGCGCCCGCCGCGCCGGTGAAGGTGAGCATGCAGTGCGGCACCGGTTGCGAGGGCGGCGTGGATATCGCCCCGCTGTTGACCGGCGTGGCACCGGGCACGAAGCAGACGGTGACGGTGCCGCTGGCCTGTTTCGCGCGCAACGGCGTGGACCTGGGGGCGGTGGAAGCGCCGCTGGTGGTGAGTGCCGATGCACCGTTCGCGGCGGCGTTCACGCAGGTGCGGGTGGCGGTGAACAGCGATACCGCCGAGCACGCAGTGCGCTGCCCCTGAGGCCAATGCATGCGGTGGCTGCGCCGGGCACGCCGGCGCCGTTGCCGCGTGTGTGTCGTGGCTGATCGCGTGCGTGGGATGCCAGCACGCGCGTGGACCCTTACAATCCGTGCCCCGGCTTCGTGCGTGGCACGCAGCGATTGATAAGGACATCCATGCGCAGCATTTTCCAGGCCATCGGGCTGGTACCCCACGGCACCTCGATCGAGGTGGAGTTGATTGCCGAGGCCGCCGCGCTGCTCGATCTGGTCACGCGCCAGCAGTACGCGCAGGCAAGCCAGTACATGGCGGCGCTGCACGAGGACGTGCAGCAGAATTTCTACGGCTGCTGGGGCGAGCAGGTGCAGGCGTCGGCGGCCGCCGCCCGCTGGCATGCAGACGCACCGGACAGCGACGATGCGCTGTTGCTGCTGGCCTTTGCGCACCTGGGCGAAGGCTGGCGGTTGCGCGGCGAGGACTACCTGGACGCCATTCCCGAGGCGCGGCGCAAGGCGTTCCCGCTGTGCTTCGAGCGCGGGCATGCGGCGTTCAGGACGCTGGCGGCGCGCGACCGGTCATCGGCGATGGCGTTGTACGGGTTGATCCACTGCGACGTGGTGTGCGGGATCGAACGCGGCACGCGGGTCGCGCGCATCGAGCAGGCGATGGCGGTGGCGCCGTTCCACACGCCGACGGTGTTCCTGGCGGCCAAGGGCAGCATGGCCAAGTGGGGCGGCAGCGACGAGCAGATGTGGGCGTACCTGCGCTGGATCAGTGCCAGCGCGCCGCGCGGCCACGGGGCGCACGTGGCGGTGCCGGCGCACGTGGTGGAGTGGATGTATCCGTTGATGGACGACTGCGATTCGCTGCTGGCGATCGTGGCGCAGGTGCGCGGGCTGCAGCTGGGCGGATGGATGCGGCAGGCGCTGCTGGACTGGCTGGATACCGACGGGGCGGGGATCCCGCAGGCGCTGGCGGCACGCAAGGGGCGCGCATGGCGGCAGCAGCTGAGCCACTTCGCGCTGGCGCTGTACCTGACCGGTGCCTGGGAGGAGGCACGGCCGGTGATGCAGGCGCTGGGCGGGAAAGTGCCGGCGCAGCCGTGGTGCGGGTTGTCCTTCCGCGGGACGGGCTCGCTGGTGGATCGGGTGCTGGGCGAAGAGCAGCGGCATGCGGGCGTGGCCCATGACCGGGTATGCCGGGACCTGGGGTTGAACCCGGCCGAGGTGTGCCGGTAGTACGGGTAATGGGTTGCGAGGGGCTGTGCTGCTGATCGGCGGGCAAGCGCGGGTGCTTGGCCTCTCTGCGGAGTTCTCGCTGATGCGGTTGCGTCGTGTGAAGCCTTGCGAGTGCTGGCCTGGTCGCGCGGGGTGGGGGTGTGCGGGTTCGCGGGACACGCTGCAAGTCCCGCTCCG
>NZ_JAVWXA010000054.1:0-25597 GCF_036662295.1 Stenotrophomonas sp. | reverse complement strand
ACGACCTGCGTAAAGTCGGCCTGAAGGTGACCCATCCGCGGATGCGGATCCTGGCACTGCTCGAGCAGCGCACCGCCCAGCACCACATGACCGCCGAAGACATCTACCGCCAGCTGCTGGAGCACGGGGATGAAATCGGCCTGGCCACGGTTTACCGTGTGCTGACACAGTTCGAGGCCGCCGGCCTGGTGCTGAAGCACAACTTCGAAGGCGGCCAGGCCGTCTACGAGCTGGACCGGGGCGGCCACCACGACCACATGGTGGACGTGGATACCGCCAAGATCATCGAGTTCGAAAGCCACGAGATCGAGGAGCTGCAGCGCAAGATCGCCGCCGATCACGGCTACGAGTTGGAAGAGCATTCGCTGGTGCTTTACGTGCGCAAGAAGCGTCGGTAACGGCCTGGCGGCGGGGTTTCCCGTCTGCCTTGGCAGGATGGCGTGTGACCGAACCCCGGGCGATGGCCCGGGTTTTTGTTTTTCGGGGGGGGGTGGGGGTATGGGGAGCCGGCCTGCGGCCGGCACTACCCGCGGCCGCCGCGGTCGGGGCCGACCGTGGGCCGGCACGCGGCCTCACACCTGCAGCAGCTTGCGCGCGGCGGCGCGGGCTTCCTTGCTCACTTCCACGCCGCCGAGCATGCGCGCCAGCTCCTCTTCGCGGGCCTTGGGGTCCAGCTTCTCCACCGCGCTCTGGGTCATGCCGTCCACCGGGGCCTTGCTGACCCGGTAGTGGGCATGGCCCTTGGAGGCCACCTGCGGCAGGTGGGTGACGCACAGCACCTGGCGCTTCTCGCCCAGGGCGCGCAGCTTGTGCCCGACGATGTCGGCCACGGCGCCGCCGATGCCCGAATCCACTTCGTCAAAGACCATGGTCGGCACTGCGTCCAGGCCCAACGCGGCCACTTCGATGGCCAGCGAGATGCGCGACAGTTCGCCGCCGGAGGCCACCTTGCGCAACGCCCGTGGGGGCTGGCCGGCGTTGGCGGCGACCAGGAACTCCACGCGCTCGGCCCCGTTCGGGTCCGGCTTGGCCACGGCCTGCGGCTCGATCTCGATCAGGAACTGGCCGCCGCCCATGCCCAGCTCGCCGATCAGGGTGGTGGTGGTGTCCGACAGGGCCTTGGCGGCCTGCCGGCGGCTGGCGCTGAGCACCTCGGCCACGGCCTTCCACTCGCCGGCGGCGCGTTCGATCTGGCCGGCCAGCGCCTGCAGCCGCACGTCGGCGCCGCGCAGCTGCTCGACCTCGGCCTCCATGGCGTCGCGATGCTCGCCCAGGGCCTCCATCGGCACCCGGTGCTTGCGCGCCAGGTCGTGCAGGCGGCCCAGCCGGCGCTCGATGTCCTCGAACTGCTCGGGGTCGGCATCCAGGTCGTCATGGACCCGGTCCAGCAGGGCCAGCGCTTCGTCCAGCTGGATGGCGGCGCTGTCCAGCAGCGCATCCACCTCGCCCAGGCGCGGGTCGTGTTCGGCCACCCGCGAGAGGTCGTGGCGGGCCTGCTGCAACAGCTGCAGCGCCGAGGTCTCTTCATCGCCATTGAGGCGCGCGGCGGCCACGTCGCAGGCGGCGATCAGGGCACTGGCATGGGCCTGGCGGCGGTGGTTGCTGCCCAGCTGGGCGATCGAGGCCGGTTCCAGGTCTTCGCGCTGCAGTTCGCCCAGCTGGTGTTCCAGGTAGCCGATCCGGTCGCTCACATCGCCCTGGCGCGACAGCGCCTCGGCCTCGTCCACCAGCGCCTGCCAGCGCGCGGCGGCCTGGCGCACCTGGCCGCGCTCGGCCTCGTTGCGGGCGAAGGCGTCCAGCAGGGCCAGCTGGGAAGGGCGCGCCAGCAGCGCCTGCTGCTCGTGCTGGCCATGGATCTCCACCAGGGTGGCGGCCAGCTCGGTGAGCTGGGTCAGGGTGACCGGACGGCCGTTGATCCAGGCACGCGAGCCGCCGTCGGCGCGGATGATCCGGCGCAACTGGCACTGGTCCTCGTCGTCCAGCTCGTTTTCGCGCAGCCAGCGGCGCGCCGGGGCGTCCTGGCCGGGCGCGAACTCGGCCGACAGCTCGGCGCGGGCGGCGCCATGGCGGACCACGCCGCTGTCCGCGCGCAGGCCGGAGAGGAAGCCGAGGGCGTCGACCATCAGCGACTTGCCGGCGCCGGTCTCGCCGGAAACCACGGTCATGCCCGGCCCGAATTCGAGTTCGGTGGCACGGACGACGGCAAAATCCTTGATCGATAGATGTCTGAGCATGGTGGTCTGTTCGGTAGCCGCGCAAAACTAGCATGTGCCGGGGAAGGCTCCAATGACTTGCCTTCGATCCCCGCAGCCATTATCTAAGGATGCGTCTCACAGGCTGATTCCATGCACCCCTCTGCGTCACACCTTGCGCCCCGCGCCCGCCATCTGCTGCGGACGCTGATCGCGCGCCATATCCAGGACGGCGAGCCGGTGGGCTCGCAGACGCTGGCGCGGCTGGCCGGGCTGGATGTCAGCCCGGCCACCATCCGCAACATCCTTGGCGACCTGGAGGACCTGGGGCTGCTCAGTTCGCCGCATACCTCGGCCGGGCGGGTGCCCACCGCGCACGGCTACCGGGTGTTCGTGGACAGCCTGGTCAAGATGCAGCCGCCCGGCGAGGGCGAGCTGAGCCGGCTGCGTACCGAACTGGCCACCGGCAACGGCACCCAGGCCCTGCTGGGCAGCGCCTCGGAGCTGCTCTCGGCGATGAGCCATTTCGTGGGCGTGGTCAGTGCCCCGCGCCGGGAGCAGTTCGCCTTCCGGCATATCGATTTCGTGGCGCTGGACGCCGGCCGGGTGCTGGCGATCCTGGTGTTTGCCGACAATGAAGTGCAGAACCGGGTGATCGAGCCGCGGCGCAGCTTCGGCGCCGGCGAGCTGGAGCAGGTGGCCAACTATCTCAATGCCAACTGCGCCGGCCGGCCGCTGGCCGAGATCCGCCAGCGCCTGCTGCTGGAGCTGCGCGATGCCCAGTCGGAGATGGAACAGCTGCTGGCCCACGGCATCGAGCTGGCCGAACAGGCCCTGGTGCCCCCGGCTGATGACATGGTGCTGGCCGGGGCGACCCGGCTAATGGGCGTGCAGGACCTGTCCGACCTGGAGCGGCTGCGCGAGCTGTTCGACGTGTTCGCCAGCAAGCGCGAGATCCTGCAGCTGCTCGAACGCACCATCCAGGCCCCGGGCGTGCGCATCTTCATCGGCGAGGAGACCGGGGTGATGCCGCTGGAAGGGGTGTCGCTGGTGACCGCGCCGTACTCGGCCGGGGGCCAGGTGCTGGGCGTGCTGGGGGTGATCGGCCCCAAGCGGATGGCCTACGACCGCATGATCCCGCTGGTGGAAGCCACCGCCCAGGTGCTGGGCGCGGCCCTGGCCGACCCGGCCGGCGGTGGATTGTCCCGCGATCGCGCCTAAAACCCGTCGCCGGACTCTTGAATCCCGACCCCGCGCCCACATAGGGGTGGGTGGAGGCGGAGAGTCACCGCCAAGGATCCGGAAATGAACCAAGATCAGCCCGATATCGCATCCCAGCATCCCGCCGGTGAACCGGCGGCCGAGCCGTCCCTGCAGCAGCAGCTGGACAGCCTGCACAACGAAGTTGCCCTGCTGCGCGCCGAGTCGCTGCGCGAGCGCGCCGACCTGGACAACCAGCGCAAGCGCGTGGCCCGTGACGTCGAACAGGCCCGCCGCTTCGCCAACGAGAAGCTGCTGGGCGAACTGCTGCCGGTGTTCGACAGCCTGGACGCCGGCCTGAACAGCGCCGGTGCCGAGCCCAGCCCGCTGCGCGAGGGCCTGGAGCTGACCTACAAGCAGCTGCTCAAGGTGGCCGCCGACAACGGCCTGACCCTGCTGGACCCGACCGGCCAGGCCTTCAACCCGGACCACCACCAGGCCATCAGCCAGGCCGACGCCCCCGGCGCGGCCCCGGGCAGCGTGGTCCAGGTGTTCCAGAAGGGCTACCTGCTCAACGATCGCCTGCTGCGCCCGGCCCTGGTCGTGGTGGCCCGCGATTGATCTCGACCGGACGCTGAACGCGTTCGGGTGGCATCGGACGCTGTGTTTGATGGATGGCTTGAAAGTCCTCCCGGCGTCCCACACATCCCATTCATAACCCGGCACTGGCCGGATGTTCCCAGAACTTTCAGGAGTCTCCCTCATGGGCAAGATCATTGGTATCGACCTCGGCACCACCAACTCGTGCGTGGCGATCATGGACGGCGGCAAGGCCCGCGTCATCGAAAACGCCGAGGGTGACCGCACCACGCCGTCCATCGTCGCCTACACCAAGGACGGCGAAGTGCTGGTGGGTGCCTCGGCCAAGCGCCAGGCCGTCACCAACCCGAAGAACACCTTCTACGCCGTCAAGCGCCTGATCGGCCGCAAGTTCACCGACGCTGAAGTCCAGAAGGACATCGCGCACGTGCCATACGGCATCCTGGCCCACGACAACGGCGATGCCTGGGTGCAGACCAGCGATGCCAGGAAGATGGCGCCGCAGGAAATCTCCGCCCGCGTGCTGGAGAAGATGAAGAAGACCGCCGAAGCCTTCCTGGGCGAGACGGTCACCGAGGCGGTGATCACCGTGCCGGCCTACTTCAACGACAGCCAGCGCCAGGCCACCAAGGATGCCGGTCGCATCGCCGGCCTGGACGTCAAGCGCATCATCAACGAGCCGACCGCCGCGGCGCTGGCCTATGGCCTGGACAAGGGCGACAACAAGGATCGCAAGATCGTGGTGTACGACCTGGGCGGCGGCACCTTCGACGTGTCGGTGATCGAGATCGCCAACGTCGACGGTGAGAAGCAGTTCGAAGTGCTGGCCACCAACGGCGACACCTTCCTGGGCGGCGAAGACTTCGACAACCGCGTCATCGAATACCTGGTGGACGAGTTCAACAAGGACCAGGGCATCGACCTGCGCAAGGATCCGCTGGCCCTGCAGCGCCTGAAGGATGCGGCCGAGCGCGCCAAGATCGAGCTGTCCAGCGCCCAGCAGACCGAAGTGAACCTGCCGTACGTCACCGCCGATGCCTCCGGCCCGAAGCACCTGAACATCAAGCTGACCCGCGCCAAGCTGGAAGCGCTGGTGGAAGAGCTGATCAAGAAGTCGATCGAGCCGTGCCGCGTGGCGTTGAACGACGCCGGGCTGCGCTCGAGCGACATCAGCGAAGTGATCCTGGTCGGCGGCCAGACCCGCATGCCGAAGGTGCAGCAGGCCGTCACCGAGTTCTTCGGCAAGGAACCGCGCAAGGACGTCAACCCGGACGAAGCCGTGGCACTGGGTGCGGCGATCCAGGGCGGCGTGCTGGGCGGCGACGTCAAGGACGTGCTGCTGCTGGACGTGACCCCGCTGTCGCTGGGCATCGAAACCATGGGCGGTGTGTTCACCAAGATCATCGAGAAGAACACCACCATCCCGACCAAGGCCTCGCAGGTGTTCTCCACCGCCGAGGACAACCAGTCGGCCGTGACCGTGCACGTGCTGCAGGGTGAGCGCGAGCAGGCCCGCTTCAACAAGTCGCTGGCCAAGTTCGACCTGTCCGGCATCGAGCCGGCCCCGCGCGGCATGCCGCAGGTGGAAGTGTCCTTCGACATCGACGCCAACGGCATCCTGCACGTGTCGGCCAAGGACAAGAAGACCAACAAGGAACAGAAGGTCGAGATCAAGGCCGGTTCGGGCCTGTCCGAGGACGAGATCGCGCGCATGGTGGCCGATGCCGAGGCCAACCGCGAAGAAGACAAGAAGTTCCACGAGCTGGTCCAGGCCCGCAACCAGGCCGACGCGCTGATCCACGGTACCCGTACCGCGATCACCGAGCACGGCAGCAAGGTTGGCGGTGATGTGATCGGCAAGGTGGAGTCGGCCCTGGCCGACCTGGAAACGGCGATGAAGGGCGACGACAAGGCGCAGATCGAAGCCAAGTCGAAGGTGCTGGAAGAAGCCGGCCAGGCGCTGTTCGCTGCCTCGGCGGCGGCCGAGCAGGGCGGTGCCGCCCCGGGTGCCGACGCCGGTGCCAACAACGGCGCGCACGACGATGTGGTCGACGCCGAGTTCACCGAAGTCAAGGACGACAAGAAGTCCTGATCCGGACCATGACGCGGGACGTTGCGCAGGCAGCGTCCCGTCGTCGTTTCCCCAGGGTCCTGGCAGCCGTCACACGGTTTGTCGGGGCGCCCCGGCGCAAGAGCGGACCTGGTTCCGCTCTTCCGCTTTGACGAATCCCGACTTCCGGAACCCGATTCAACACCATGAGCAAGCGCGATTACTACGAAGTGCTGGGCGTCTCCCGCACGGCCAGCGAAGAAGAACTGAAGAAGTCCTATCGCCGCTGCGCGATGAAGTACCACCCGGACCGCAACCCCGGCGACGCGGCGGCCGAAGCCTCCTTCAAGGAGTGCAAGGAAGCCTACGAAACGCTGTCCGATGCCAACAAGCGGCGCATGTACGACGCGCACGGCCATGCCGCGTTCGAGCACGGCATGGGCGGTGGCGGTGGTGCCGGCGGCCCGGACATGGGCGACATCTTCGGTGACATCTTCGGCAACATCTTCGGCGGTGCCGCCGGCGGTGGCCAGCGCCAGGCCCGTCGTGGCGCCGATGTGGGCTACGTGATGGAGCTGGACCTGGAAGAAGCGGTGATGGGCGTGGAGCGCCGCATCGAGATTCCGACGTTGGCCGAGTGCGACGACTGCCATGGCAGTGGCTCGGAAGACGGCAAGGTGGATACCTGCAGCGTGTGCCATGGGCATGGCCAGGTGCGCATCCAGCGCGGCATCTTCGCGATGCAGCAGGCGTGCCACAACTGCAACGGGCGCGGCAAGATCATCCAGACGCCGTGCAAGACCTGCCACGGCAATGGCCGCGTGGAAGAAGACAAGGTGCTGTCGGTGAAGGTGCCTGCGGGCGTGGACACCGGCGACCGTATCCGTCTGTCCGGCGAAGGCGAGGCCGGCCCGGCCGGCACGCCGCCGGGTGATCTGTACGTGGAAGTGCGGGTGCGCGAGCACGCGATCTTCCAGCGCGACGGCGATGACCTGCACTGCGAGGTGCCGATCCGGATCTCGCAGGCGGCACTGGGCGATACGGTGCGCGTGGCGACGCTGGGCGGCTATGCGGAGATTCGCATTCCGGCCGAGACGCAGACCGGCAAGCTGTTCCGCCTGCGTGGCAAGGGCGTGCGTTCGGTGCGCAGCCGTGGCGAGGGCGATCTTTACTGCCGCGTGGTGGTGGAGACCCCGGTCAACCTGACGCCGGAGCAGCGCAAGCTGCTGGAGCAGTTCGAAACCACCTTCACCGGCGAAGAAGCGCGCAAGCACTCGCCGAAGTCGGCCACGTTCATCGATGGCGTGAAGGGTTTCTGGGACCGGATGACTTCGTAAGCGAGGCCGGTTCCTGCGATGCACCCAAGGCCCGCTGGCAACAGCGGGCCTTTTTTGCGCACCGTTCCGGAGGGGTAGAGCCACCCCATGGGTGGCTGCCTTTCGTTCCGGCACCGTAGGTAGAGCCACCCCATGGGTGGCTGCCTTTCGTTCGGGCACCGTAGGAAGAGCCACCCCATGGGTGGCTGTTTTTCGTTCCGTCAACACGCGCAGCCACCCATGGGGTGGCTCTACCCGATCCGGCATCGCGTGCAGCCACCCATGGGGTGGCTCTACCTGTTCCGGCATCGCGTGCAGCCACCCATGGGGTGGCTCTACCTGTTCGGGCACGGCGCGCAGCCACCCATGGGGTGGCTCTACCGTGGCGGAAGGGGGCGTAAAATGCGCGGATGAACGATACCCTCGAAAGCCACCTGGTCCACGGCCGCCGCCAGCGCCCGGACGGTCCGTCGCCGGTCGACGTCATCTCGGTACAGTCGCAGCTGGTGTATGGCTATGCCGGCAACAGCGCCGCCGTGCCGCCGCTGCGCGCGCTCGGTGTGCGCGTGGCCGAAGTGCCCACCACGCTGCTCAGCAATGCGCCGTTCTATCCGACCACGCGCGGTTGCGTGCTGCCGGCGGACTGGTTCGCCGAGCTGCTGCTGGGCGCGAGCGAGCGCGGCCTGCCGCAGCGCGCCCGCATGCTGGTGTCCGGTTACTTCGGCAGCGTGGGCAACGGTGCCGCCTTCGCCGACTGGCTGGACCAGGTGCTGCCGGCCTCGCCGCAGCTGCGCTACTGCCTGGACCCGGTGATCGGCGACACCCACACCGGCCCCTACGTGGAACCCGGGCTGGAAACCATTTTTGCCGAACGCCTGCTGCCGCACGCCTGGCTGGTGACGCCCAATGCCTTCGAACTGGGCCGTCTGACCGGCATGCCCAGCCTGGCGGAAGACGATGCCATCGCCGCCGCGCAGGCGCTGCTGGTGCGTGGCCCGCAGTGGGTGCTGGCCCACAGCGTGGGCGGCGCCCCCGGCCAGCTGGTCACGCTGGCGGTGAGCCGCGAGGCGATCTGGCGCTGGTCCTCCCCGCACCTGCCGGTGGACGTGGCCGGCACCGGCGACGTGCTGATGTCGCTGCTGGTGGCCTTCCTGCTGCGCGGCGAGTCGTTCGAACAGGCCATCTCGCGCGCGATCGCCGGCGTGCACGTGGCACTGGAAACCACCCTGGCCAATGGCCACGAAGAGTTCGACGTGCTGGCCGCTGCCCCGGCCGCGCTCGCCTTGCCGCACCGCTTCGTCCCCGAGCGCCTGGCGTGAGCGCAGCGCCGGTGGTGGTGGTGGGCATCGTCGGCAGTGCCGGCGCCTACGGGCGCTGGCTGCGCGGGTTCCTGCAGCAACGCATGGGGCTGGAGGTGATCGGCCATGATCCGGCCGACCCGCATTCGGACGACCCGGAGGTACTGCTGCAGCGCGCCGACGTGCTGGTGTTCTCCGCACCGATCCGGCACACCCCGGCCCTGATCGCCGAGTACGTCGCGCGCTCGGCCGGGCGCGAAGCCGGGCGCCTGTGGCTGGACGTGACCTCGGTGAAGAGTGCGCCGGTGGCGGCCATGCTCGCCTCGCAGGCGGACGTGGTGGGCCTGCACCCGATGACGGCCCCGCCCAAGGCGCCCACGCTGAAAGGGCGGGTGATGGTGGTCTGCCAGGCGCGCCTGTCGCGCTGGCAGCCCTGGGTGGACCAGCTCTGTGCCGCGCTGGAGGCCGAGTGCGTGCGCGCCACGCCCGAGCACCACGACCAGGTGATGGCGCTGGTGCAGGCGATGGTGCATGCCACCCACCTGGCGCAGGCCGGTGTACTGCGCGAGTACGCGCCAATGCTGGGCGCGTTGCCGGCGCTGATGCCGTACCGGTCGGCCTCCTTCGAACTGGACACGGCGATCATCGCGCGCATCCTGTCGATGAACCCGGCGATCTACGAAGACATCCAGTTCGGCAACCCGCACGTGGCACCGATGCTCGACCGCCTGCTGGCGCACCTGCAGCAGTTGCGCGCGCAGGTGGGGCACGGCGATGACGCCGCACGCGCGGCCTTCCGCCAACAGCTGTTGCTCGACAACCGCGACAGCCAGGGCCAGGCGGTGCTGGCCGAGGGCAATTACACCTTCGAGCGGGTGGGCTACCTGCTGGCTGACTTGACCGAGCGCAACGCGATCAGCGTGCATCTTCCCGAAGACCGGCCCGGCTCGCTGCGCGAACTGTTGCATGTGTTCGAGCGGCACGGCATCAGCCTGGCCTCGATCCACTCCTCGCGCACGCCGTCGGGCGAGGTGCATTTCCGGGTCGGTTTCGTGGCCGGCAGCGACGCGGCAGCACTGCAGCGCGCGGCGGTCGACATCGATGGCTCCGGCATCGGACGGGTACTGCCGCGCTGACTGCTGCAGTGAAGCATTCATCCACAGGGGGTGTGGATGAGTGGCGCACAAACATGTGGATAACCGCGCG
Organism: Stenotrophomonas sp.; assembly: GCF_036662295.1. Taxonomy (GTDB): domain Bacteria; phylum Pseudomonadota; class Gammaproteobacteria; order Xanthomonadales; family Xanthomonadaceae; genus Stenotrophomonas. The sequence goes on along the minus strand of NZ_JAVWXA010000054.1, from coordinate 15,735 downwards.
CAGCCCTTGCCTGTAAAGGCTGTCAAGAAGGCTGGTCAGAAAATGACCAGCCTTTCGCAAACTATTTTGCTTGACCTCGCGCGCGATCTGGCGGGGGTCAGGTGACCAGGGTCAGCTCGCCGCCGGCGGTGCGGAACTGGCGCCCCTCGCGGACCAGGTGGCGGCCATCGGCCAGCTCATACCGCGCCGTGGCATCGTCGGCCGCGGCCGGGTCCTGCGGCTCCTGCTTGAACTCGATGATCACGTAGCTTTCGCCATTGGCATCGGTGGCGGGGAACTGTCGAAACGACATGGAACACCTCCTGCAGCACGGGTCGGGCACCGCTGCACGATGCACCGACCCACGTTATCGGTGCGTCGTCACTCGATGAACTGCAGGCGAGCCAGCTCCGCATACAGGCCGCCTTCGGCCAGCAGCTCGGCGTGGGTGCCTTGGGCGATGATGCGGCCGTGGTCCATCACCACGATCCGGTCGGCCTTGAGCACGGTGGCCAGGCGATGGGCGATCACCAGCGTGGTGCGCCCGGCCATGAGGCGTTCCAGCGCCTGCTGCACGGCCCGTTCGCTCTGTGCGTCCAGCGCGCTGGTGGCTTCGTCCAGCAGCAGGATCGGCGCATCCTTGAGCAGTGCGCGGGCGATGGCGATGCGCTGCTGCTGGCCGCCGGACAGGCGCGCGCCGCGCTCGCCCAGCTCGCTCAGGTAGCCCTCCGGCAGCGCCTGCAGGAACTCATCGGCCTCCGCCGCTTCGGCGGCGCGCTGCACCTCCTCGTCGGTGGCTTCCAGGCGCCCGTAACGGATGTTGTCCAGCGCGGTGCTGGCAAACAGCGTGGGCTGCTGCGGCACCAGCGCCATCTGCGCGCGCAGCTGGGCCGGATCGACCCGGCGCACGTCCACGCCGTCCACCAGGATGCGGCCGGCGGCCGGATCGTGGAAGCGCAGCAGCATCGACAGCACCGTGCTCTTGCCGGCACCGGACGGACCGACCAGCGCGACGGTCTCGCCCGGGCGCACGTGCAGGTCGAACTGGTCCAGCGCGGCGGTGTCCGGGCGCTGCGGGTAGTGGAACAGCACCGACTCGAACCGGATCTCGCCACGCAGCGGCGTGGGCAGCGGCAGCGGATCGGCCGGGGTGGTGATCTCGATGTCTTCCTGCAGCAGCTCGGCGATCCGGCCCATGCCGCCGGAGGCGCGTTGCAGCTCGTTCCAGACCTCGGCCAGCGCGCCCACCGAGCCGCCGCCGATCAAGGCATACAGCACGAACTGCCCCAGCGTGCCGGCGGTCATCCGACCGTCGATGACGTCATGCGCGCCCAGCCACAGCACGCCCACGATCGCGCCGAACACCAGCACGATGGCGGTGGCGGTCACCAGCGACTGGGCGCCGATGCGGCGCCGCGCGGCGCGGATCGACTCGCCCAGCGCGGCGTTGAAGCGGCCGCGCTCATACGGCTCGCGCGCATGCGCCTGCACGGTGCGCACTGCGCCCAACGTTTCGGCTGCCAGGCTGTTGGCATCGGCGATGCGGTCCTGGCTGGCGCGCGAGATGCCACGCAGGCGGCGCGCGCCGATGATGATGGGCAGCACCGCCAGCGGGATGCCCACCAGTGACCACGCGGCCAGGCGCGGGCTGGTCACAAACAGCATGACCAGGCTGCCCACCACGGTGACGCTGCTGCGCAGGGCCACCGACATGGTGGAGCCGATCACGCTGCGCAGCAGCTCGCTGTCGGCGGTCAGGCGCGAGACCAGCTCGCCGCTGCGGCTGCGGTCGTGGAAGCCGGCGCCGAGCGCGATCAGGTGGGCATACAGGCGGCTGCGCAGGTCGGCCACCACTTTTTCGCCCAGCAGCGAGACGAAGAAGAACCGCGCCGCCGTGGCCAGCGCCAGCAGCACGGCCACCAGGAACAGCAGCGCGAAGGCGCGGTTGATCTGGCCGCTGTCGTTGAAGCCGTGGTCGATCATCTGCTTGACCGCCGGCGGCAGGCTCAGCGTGGCCACCGAGGACAGCGCCAGGGCAACCAGCCAGGCCACGAACAGGCCGGTATGGCGCCGCACGAACGGCCACAGCGTGCCCAGGCTGCCGAGCCGGTGGGCCGGCGACGTCGGCGGGGGAGATGTCTCAGTCATTCAGGGGGCCTGGTTCGGGGCATGTTTCGATGCGGATACGATCACGGGTGGCGTCGCGCAGGCGGGTTTTCAATGCATCGGCCTGGTCGGCCGGCAACCGCAGGGTCAGGTCCACCCCGTTCGCGGTGAAGGTTTCGTCCAGCTTTTCAGCCCCGTGCGCCGCCAGCGCCGCATGCAGGGCGCCGAGGTCGTCGAAACCGGCCTGCACCTGCAACGCGGCCAAGGCCACCAGCGGCTGCCGCGGGGCGATGCGCAGGCACTCGGCGGCCGTGCCGCCGTAGGCGCGGACCAGGCCACCGGCGCCCAGCTTGATGCCGCCATACCAGCGGATCACCACCACCATCACCCGGTCAAAGCCCTGGCCATCGATCGCGGCCAGGATCGGGCGACCGGCGGTGCCGGCCGGTTCGCCATCGTCACTGGAGCGGTACTCGCTGCCGTGGCGGTAGGCCCAGCAGTTGTGGGTGGCCTCGGGCACGGCGACCTGCTGGAGGAAGGCCAGCGCGGCTGCCGGCGTGTCGATCGGCGCGGCGTGGGCGATGAAGCGGCTGTGCTTGATCTCCAGGCTGTGGCTGACGACGGTGGCGAGCGTATCGGGCATTGCCGCCATTGTAGGTGACGACCGTGGGTCGTCACACGCCGCTCAGTTGTCCAGCAGCTGGCGCACGTCGCGCGGCACGCGGGCTTCCGGATACTGCTGCAGATAGCGTTCCAGGCTCGCGCGGGCCGTGTCCAGGTCACCGGCATCGCGACGCTCGCGGATGCGCTTGAGCCATTGCTTGCGCGGCAACAACGCATCGGCCTCCACGGCCGCCTCCACCGCCGAGGCGGAGAGGCCACCGGCGGCGGCCGACGGCGCCGCGCGCCGCATCACGCCCGGCGCGCCGCGTGCCGACTCGGCCGCCATCGGTGCTGCGCTGCGGTTGGCGCGGTACGCCGTGCTCGCACCGGTGGTGGTCACCCGATCCAGCGTGGCGGCGGCGGCGTCCTCGCGTGCCTCGGCCGGTGCCGGAGCCTGCATCGGCGCCGCCGGGGCGGGGGGCGGCGCGGGCAACGCGGCCACGGCAGCGGGCGCGGGGCTGTGCAGGACCGGTTCGCGCATTGGCGCCGGTGCCATTGAAGGGGCGGGTGCCGCCTTCGGCGGGGACGGCGCGTTCTCCGTCATCGCCTTGGCGGCGGCTGCCACCTGCGCGTGGTCGGCCTCGGCCGGGGCGGCTGCGGCGCGGGCCGCCGCTGCCGGCGGTGGCGCGACCGGTGCGACCGGTGCGACCGGTGCGATCGAGGCGTTGGGTACGTTTGGTGCCGCCGCAGGCGCTGCCTCCGGCATCGGCGCGCTTTCGGCCGCCATGGGCACCGCGGGCGCATCGGGCTTGAGCTGCCAGGCGATGCCCACGGCGAACACGACCGAGGCCGCCAGCCCCAGCGCTGCCGGCAGCCGCGAGCGCGGACGCCGCGGCGGGGCGGCCTGCGCTGGCGGCACGACGTCCACCGGCACGGCGGCCGCTGCCGGCTGCACGGCCGCGCGTGCGGCGGCCAGCACCGCCGCATCCACCGCCGACGGCGGCGCGACCGGGGTAGCCCGACCGAGCAGGCGCGACAGTTCGCGTTCTTCGGGGGTCAGCGGATCGGACGGGTTCATTCGGCCAACCCCGCGCGGAGTTTGTCCATCGCATAGCGCAACCGGGATTTGACGGTCTCCCGGCCCACCCCGGTGATCTGGGCGATCTCTTCCAGGCTCAGCTCCTGCTCCAGCCGCAACTGCAGTACCTCGCGCTGCTCATCGGGCAGCTGCTCCATCGCCAGCTGCAGGTGGCGGCGCTGTTCGAACTCGGACAGCTGGGTCTCCGGCGTGCGCGTATCGCTCATCCGCGCCACCCGCTCCTCGGCGTCGCCCGGGGCAGGGGGGCGGTGCCGGGATGCGCGCCAATGATCATTGAGCCGATTGTGGGCAATCCGGAACAGCCAGATGGTGAAGGCGGCCTCGGGCTGCCAGCCGGCACGGGCGGCAATCACGCGCTGCCAGACGTCCTGGAACATTTCATCGGCCAGCGCGGCATCGCGCAGCTGCCGCAGCAGGAAGCTGTACAGGCGGCCGCGGTGGCGGGCATAGAGGGTTTCGAAGGCGCGCAGCTCGCCGCCGGCCCAGGCCAGCATCAGTGATTCGTCGGTTGGCAGGGCGGCGGCATCCACGCCGCACAGCGTAAGCGCTGGGCAGCGTTCCGTATAGCGGGATGGGCGTGGCGGCGCGGCGGCGGCGGGCATGGCGGGGCACGGAGGAAGGACACCTCCTTCAACGTCCGGGGGCGCTGAACGGGGTCGCGGGCTTCCATTGCCCCCCGGTGGGCGCGTTATGCTCAGGGCACAGGGGAGGTGCCGGGCATCCGGTGCCAGAAGAGATGAACATGTTGTCCAGCCAGATGGTGACGTCCGTGGGGCATCCTGATCGTGACGCAGCGGTTTCCGCTGCGCTGGCGCAGGCGCTGTGCGCGTTGCTGCCCGAGGGCGCGCAGGTGGCGCTGGCGTGGTCGGACGCGGGGCTGGGCGAAGGCTGCCTGGCCCATCCGGCGCCGGCGCAGGGCACCGCCGGCTTGCTGGATGCGCTGCTGGGCGGGCCGGTTGGCGCGCAGGCGGCGCTGCGCCGTTGGCAGCACCAGGGCAGCGAGCTGGCCGTGCGCGCGCTGGACGCCGACGGCAGCGCCCCCGACCCGGGCTGGTGGGCCATCGCGCGGCTGAGTTTGGAGTCGGCGCTGGCACTGGCCCGCCAGCGCGAGCAGATCACCTCGCTGGAGACCTCCAAGCGCCTGCAGCAGGCGCTGTACGAGATCGCCGACCTGGCCGGCGCGGACCTGGAAATGACCGAGATGCTGCGGCATTTCCACCGCGTGCTGAACTCGCTGATGTATGCGCAGAACTGCTACATCGTCGAGTACGACGACGTGCGTCGGCGCGTGCGGTTCCTGTATTTCGCCGACCAGCGCGACACCTTCGAGGCCGATCCGGACCGCAGCTACGAAGAACACGAGATGCCGCGCAGCCTGACCTTCGCGCTGCTGCGCCACGGCCAGCCGCTGAGCGGGCCGTCCAACGAGCTGCTGGCGGCGATGAACGACGAGTACGACCCGGTCACCGGCCCGGAAAGCCTGGACTGGATGGGCGTGCCGATGCTGCGCGAGGGGCGGGTGTGCGGCGCCATCGTGGTGCAGAGCTACGAGCAGCGCGTGCGCTACAACGAAGCCGACCGCACCCTGCTGGGCTACGTGGCCCAGCACATCCTGACCGCGATGGACCGGCGCCAGGCGCAGGTGCAGCTGGAGCGCCAGGTGGAGCGGCGCACGCTGGAACTGCAGCGCGCCAACCGCAGCCTGCAGGATGAAGTGGTCGAGCGCCGCCGCGCGGAGAAGCTGCAGCTGGCGCTGTTCAACATCGCCGAGATGGCGATGAGCGCCGAGAGCCTGGCCCAGTTCTACGTGCAGGTGCACGGGGTGGTCGGCACGCTGCTGGACGCGCGCAATTTCTACATCGCCCTGGTCAACGAAAACGGCGACGGCCTGGATTTCGTGTACTCGGTGGACGAATACAACGCCGCGCGCGCGCCGCGGCCCTTCAGCAAGGGGCTGACCGAATTCATCGTGCGCAACCGCCAGCCGCTGCTCGCCTCGCGCGAGCACATCGATGCGCTGCGCGCCGCCGGCCGGGTGCGCGAGTTCGGCGCGCGCTCGCATTGCTGGCTGGGCGTGCCGCTGCTCAGCGATGACGACGTGGTGGGCGTGATCGTGGTGCAGAGCTACTCGCCGGAAGTGAGCTTCACCGCGCACGACCAGCGGCTGCTCACCTTCGTGGCGCAGAACATCGGCAATGGCCTGGCCCGCCAGCGCGACCAGGAACGCCTGCGCAATGCCCACGCCGAGCTGGAAAAACGCGTGGAGGAGCGCACCCGCGAGCTGGCCGAGGTCAACGACAAGCTGCTCGGCCAGATCGGCGAGCGCCTGCGCGCCGAACAGCGGCTCACCCACCAGGCCATGCACGATGCGCTGACCGGGTTGCCCAACCGCCTGCACCTGCTGGACCGGCTGGAGGATGCGATCGGGCGCGCGCGCCTGCCCGACGGCCCGCGCTTTGCGGTGCTGTTCCTGGACCTGGATCGCTTCAAGCTGGTCAACGACAGCATCGGCCATGCCGCCGGCGACCAGATGCTGGTCGAGGTGGCCAAGCGGATCGTGTCGATGATCGGCAGCGGCGACGTGGTGGCCCGACTGGGCGGGGACGAGTTCGCGATCCTGCTGCAGTGCGAACACGGCCTGGAGACGGCGCGCGACTTCTCCCAGCGCATGCTGGTGGCGCTGGAGGAATCGATGTGGGTGCAGGGCCGGGAGCTGTTCCCGTCCGGCAGCCTGGGCATCGCGATGTGGAACCCGCGCTACCGCAACGGTGAGGAGCTGGTGCGCGATGCCGATGCGGCGATGTACCGCGCCAAGGCACAGGGCAAGGACCGCTGCGCGGTGTTCGACGAGGCCATGCGCGAGGAAGCGCTGCGCAGCCTGGACCTGGAAGCGGACCTGCGCCGGGCGATCATCAACCGCGATTTCCTGCCTTATTACCAGCCGATCGTCCGCCTGGGCGATGGCGCGGTGGTCGGCTATGAGGCGCTGCTGCGCTGGCAGCACGAGCGCCGCGGCCTGCTGTTGCCCAGCGCCTTCCTCGACCTGGGCGAGGAAAGCGGCCTGATCGAGCAGGTGGACTGGCTGCTGTATGAGGACGTGATCGGGCAGCTGGCCCAGGGTGGTGAGGGCTACCTGTCGGTCAACGTGTCGCCGCGGCATTTCCGCTCGCCCGATTTCAGCGCACGCCTGTTCGGCCTGATCGAAGCGGCCGGCGCCGATCCGCGCCGCCTGCGGCTGGAGATCACCGAAGTGGCGCTGCTGGACGATGGCCCGCGCACGCTGCGCATCCTGCAGACGCTGCGCGAGCGCGGCGTGCTGGTGCAGCTGGATGATTTCGGCACCGGCTTCTCGGCGCTGTCCTACCTGCACCGCTTCCCGATCTCCACCTTGAAGATCGACCAGAGCTTCATCGCCGGCCTGCACGGGCAGGACATGCAGAGCACCTACGCCCTGGTGCAGGGCGTACTGTCCCTGGCACGCACGCTGGGCATCGAGACGGTGGGCGAGGGCATCGAGAATGATGCCCAACGCCAGACCCTGCTGCAGCTGGGCTGCGACTACGGCCAGGGCTACCTGCTGGGCCGCCCGGCGCCGATGGAAACCTTCGCCGGGTAATGCCCGCCGCGGGCCGGCAACCCCCGATCACCGCCTCACGCGATCACATCAACGCGGCGCGACGCTTCTCATCGATCCACTTGGACGCCTGCGCCGGCTCATACGCGCGCATCCACGCCAGCATGGCGTCGATGTCCGAGCCGTACCAGAGGTCGGCGCGCTGCTCGGGGTGCAGGAAGCGTTCGTCGACCATGCGGTCGATCATCCCGATCAGCGGGGCATAGAAGCCATCCACGTCCAGGAACGCGCAGGGCTTGTTGCCGATGCCGAGCTGGCGCCAGGTGAGCATCTCGAAGATCTCTTCCATGGTGCCGAAGCCGCCGGGCAGGGCCACGAACGCATCGGAGCGTTCGAACATGCGCGACTTGCGCTCGTGCATCGACCCGACGATTTCCAGCTCGGTCAGCCCGCGGTGGGCCACCTCCCAGTCGGCCAGCTGCTGCGGGATCACCCCGGTCACTTCGCCGCCGCCTTCCAGCACGGCATTGGCCACCGTGCCCATCAAGCCGACGTTGCCGCCGCCGTAGACCAGGCGCAGGCCCTCACGGGCGATGCGGTCGCCCAGGGCGATGGCGCGTTCGGTATAGATCGGCTTGCTGCCGGGGTTGGAGCCACAGTAAACACAAATCGACTTCATCGGACCTTCCTGTATTCAGAAAGCGGGGCGGCGGAAACGAAAACGCCCCGCCGGTGACCCATGTTCCGGTCGCCTGACGAGGTGTCGTTCCGCGAATGCGGGCGAGGATTATCGCGCGTTCCGGGCGGGGAGGCCAATCCAGCCCCGCCCCGGCCGCGTCAGGCCGCCTGCGACTGCTCCCGGCGCGGGCCTTCCTTCAGGGCGCGGCCCACCAGGGCGACCAGCAGGTCCAGTTCCTCGCCGTCCATGCCGAAATGCGGGGTGAAGCGCAGCGAGTTCTCGCCGCCATGGATCACGTTGATGCCGTGGTTGCGCAGCCATTCCTCGGTGGAACCGGCGCCGTAGCACTTGAACTGCGGGGCCAGTTCGCAGGAGAACAGCAGGCCGGTGCCCTGCACCTTGGTGATCAGCCCGCCCAGCTCGGCCTTGAGCTGCTCCAGCTTGCGCACCGCGTCGGCGCCGCGCGCGCGGACGTTCTCGCGCACCTGCGGGGTCAGCAGCGACAGCGTGGCGCAGGCCACGTCCAGCGCGCGCGGGTTGGAGGTCATCGTGTTGCCGTAGATGCCCTTGCGGTACAGCTGGGCGGCATGTTCGGTCACGGCCAGCACCGACAGCGGGAACTGGGCGGCATTGAGCGCCTTGGAGTAGGTCTCCATGTCCGGCGCGTCCAGGCCTTCGAAGCCGGGGTAATCCACCAGGGACAGCACGCCGTGCGCGCGCAGGCCGGCCTGGATCGAGTCGATCAGCAGCAGGCTGCCGTGCTGGCGGGTCAGTTCGCGCGCCAGGGCATAGAACGCCGGCGGCACCGAACGGCCCGGGTCGCCTTCGCCCATCACCGGCTCCAGGAACACCGCTTCGATGAACCACTGGTTCTGCTCGGCCTCGGCGAACACGCGCTTGAGCGCCTCTTCGTCGTAGGGCGGCAGCGCGATCAAGCTGTCTTCCCCGCGGTAGCTGGCCAGGTGCTGCATGTAGGTCTTGCGGCTGGAATCGGAGTACAGGCCCGGACGGTCGGTACGGCCGTGGAAGCTGCCCTTGATCACCACCCGCTTGATGCTGGCGCCGGCATGGCGGGCGCCCGGATCGGTCTGCAGCTTGGCGTTGACGTCGGCGATGCGCGCGGCCAGGCCGACCGCTTCGGAGCCGGAGTTCAGGCACATGAAGCGGGCGAACGGGCAGCCGCCACGACGGTGCCCGATCTCCTTGCGCAGCGCCTGGATGAAGCGCTGCTGGGACAGGCTGGGCGTCATCACGTTGGCCATCACCTGCGGCGCGGCCATCGCGGCCATCACCGCATCGGGGGTGTGGCCGAAGCCGAGCATGCCGTAGCCGCCGGCGTCATAGAGCACCGCACCCTTCAGGGTGACCACCCACGCGCCACGGGCGGCGAGGGCGACATACGGGGTGACCGCATCGTCGGCATAGAAATTGACGAAGCCATCCTGCATCGCATCGATCTGGTCGCGCTCGTCCAGCGCCAGCAGCGGGCCCAGGTCGGCGCGCACGCGCTCGAACTCGGCGGCGGCGGCGTCGATCGCATCGACCAGGTGCGGGTGGCCGGCGGCCAGGCGTTCCAGGCTGGCGTCATCCAGACCGGCGGTGAGGCGGGTGCCGGGCTGGGCGCGAAGGGGGGCAAGACGTTCGATGAAGCTCATTGCAGATCTCCTGACACGAATGGCGGCACGGCGGAAATGCAAAGCGCGCGTCTATTCGCGCGCGCTCCGGGAATTCCTGCTCGTGCATCTGACTTCCATCCCGATGCTAGCACGCGGCATTTCGCGCGATAACCCCGCCGAAAACTGTTGCATAGCAGCATTTTGCGCGACGTTCGCTCAATCGCGCATTGCCACCGAGGGCCAGTCGTACAATGGCCGACATTGCCTACACGTTGCCGTGCGCTCCCTTGAAAAAGTCCGATTTCAACTATGAACTGCCGCCCGAGCTGATCGCCCAGGCGCCCCTGGCCGAGCGCTCGGCCAGCCGCCTGATGCTGGTCCCGCCGGCCCCGGCCGCGGTCGACCACCGCCACCTGCGCGCCCGGCCGGAGCTGCGCAATCCCGGCGCCCTGCTGGTGTTCAACGATACCCGGGTGATCCCGGCGCGCCTGTTCGGGCAGAAGGCCAGCGGCGGCCGGGTCGAGATCCTGATCGAGCGCCTGCTCGGCGCGCAGCAGGCCCGGGCCCAGGTGGGCGCCAGCAAGTCGCCCAAGCCCGGCAGCCGGATCGCGCTGGATGCCGGCGGCGAGGCCGAGGTGCTGGGGCGCGATGGCGAGTTCTACGTGCTGCACTTCCACGTGCCCGAGGCCCTGGAACAGTGGTTGCTGCATGCCGGGCGCCTGCCGCTGCCGCCCTACATCCAGCGCGAGCCCGGCGTGGACGACCGCGAGCGCTACCAGACCGTGTTCGCCCGCGAAGTGGGCGCGGTGGCCGCCCCCACCGCCGGGCTGCATTTCGACGAAGCGCTGCTGGCGGCCCTGGCGGCCCGGGGCGTGGGCTTCGGCCACGTCACCCTGCACGTGGGCGCGGGCACCTTCCAGCCGGTGCGGGTGGATGACCTGACCGACCATGTGATGCACCGCGAGTGGCTGAACGTGGGCGCCGAGCTGGTCCAGCAGGTGCGGCGCACCCGCGCGGCTGGCGGCCGGGTGATCGGGGTGGGGACCACGGTGGTGCGCGCGCTGGAAAGCGCCATGCGCGACGGCGAGCTGCTGCCCTTTTCCGGGGAGACCCAGATCTTCATCACCCCCGGCTACCGGATCCGCAGCGTGGATGCAATGGTGACCAACTTCCACCTGCCCGAAAGCACGCTGCTGATGATGATTTCGGCCTTTGCCGGCCAGGCGCGGGTGTTCGAGGCCTACCGGGCGGCCATCGCCGAGCGCTACCGGTTCTTCAGCTACGGCGATGCGATGCTGCTGTTCCCGCAGGGGGCGTGACGGGGCCGGCGCTGCCGGGGACTGGGGCGGGGCAGGGCATTGCCCTCGGTTTTCGGCGACAATGCGCAATTATTTGCCCGAATCGCGCTCCATGTCCCGACTCCAGTTCCAGCTCCAAACCACCGACGGGCGCGCCCGTCGCGGCCGCCTGACCTTCCCGCGCGGCACCGTGGAAACCCCGGCCTTCATGCCGGTGGGCACCTATGGCACGGTCAAGGGCATCCTGCCCGAGCAGGTCCGGGCGCTGGGTGCGGAAATCATCCTGGGCAACACCTTCCACCTGTACCTGCGGCCGGGCCTGGACGTGATCGCCGACCACGGCGGCCTGCATGGCTTCGCGCGCTGGGACGGCCCGATCCTGACCGACTCCGGCGGCTTCCAGGTGTTCTCGCTGGCGCACCGGCGCAAGATCACCGAGCAGGGCGTCACCTTCGCCTCGCCGACCGACGGCGCGCGGGTGTTCCTGGGCCCGGAAGAGAGCATGAACATCCAGAAGGTGCTTGATTCGGACGTGGTGATGATCTTCGACGAGTGCACCCCGTACCCGGCCACCGAGCCGGTGGCGCGCACCTCGATGGAGCTCAGCCTGCGCTGGGCCCGCCGCAGCCGCGACGCGCACGACGCGCTGGGCAACGACGCGGCGCTGTTCGGCATCGTCCAGGGCGGGGTCCACCACGACCTGCGCAGCCGCTCGGCCGAGGGCCTGCAGCAGATCGGCTTCGACGGCTATGCCATCGGCGGGCTGGCCGTGGGCGAGCCCGAGCACGAGCGCAATGCCATGCTCGAGCACATGCACCCGATCCTGCCGGCCGACCGCCCGCGCTACCTGATGGGCGTGGGCCGCCCGGAAGACCTGGTGGAGGGCGTGGCCCGGGGCGTGGACATGTTCGATTGCGTGATGCCCACCCGCAACGCGCGCAATGGCCACTATTTCACCTCCTTCGGCACCGTCCGCATCCGCAACGCCCGCTACGAGCGCGATATGGACACCATCGAGCCGGGCTGCGGCTGCCATGCCTGCACCAGCGGCTACACCCGCTCCTACCTGCGCCACCTGGACCGCTGCAACGAAATGCTGGCGCCCATGCTGGGCACCCTCCACAACCTCTATTACTACGAAAAGCTGATGGCCGACATGCGCGCGGCGATCGAGACGGGAACCTTCGGCGCCTTCCGCGAGTCCTTCTACGCGGCCCGTGGCGTGGCCACCCCAGCCCTGTAAGGGCGCCACCGGCCCCCGGGCCGGCGGCAACACCCTGCCAAACGGCCCAAGGACGAACTCCCGGGGCCATGGCATACTTCGAGGCTGACCCCCGTTTCGCGGCGACTCCCCGGCCCACCTGGGCGGGGCGCCTCCCAACCCAAGGACACCAAATGAACCTGCTCGCCTTCCTGATTCCCGCCGCCCACGCCCAAGCCGCTGGTGGCCAGCCGCAGGGCATGGGTCTGACCACCTTGCTGTTCCCGATCATCCTGATCGCGATCATGTACTTCCTGATGATCCGCCCGCAGATGAAGCGCCAGAAGGAACACAAGGCCATGCTGGAGAAGATCAAGGTCGGCGACGAAGTGCTGACCAACGGCGGCATCGCCGGCGTGGTCAAGGGCATCGGCGACAACTTCATCACCATCGAAGTGGCCGACAACGTGCAGATCCGCGTGCAGAAGGGCGCCGTCGGCAACGTGCTGCCCACCGGCACGCTGAAGTCGGCCAACTGAGCCACCCCTTTTCCGAAGTACAACCGCGGCGCCGGGATGGGCGCCGCGCGGGACCCAAGCAATGCTCGAATTTCCACGCTGGAAGTACCTCGTCATCCTGATCGTGCTGGCCCTCAGCACGCTCTATGCGCTGCCCAACATTTACCAGAAGGACCCGGCCGTCCAGATCACCGCCAACCGTGGCGGGCAGATCGACGACGCCCTGCGCGAGCGGGTGCTGGCCGACCTCAAGAAGGCCGGGGTCAGCACCCTTGGCGCGGAGAAGGAAGGCGACAGCCTGATCGTCCGCCTGGCCGACCTGAAGGCGCAGGCCGCCGCCAGCGACACGTTGCGCGACAGCGTCGGGGAAAACTACGTGGTGGCCCTGAACCTGGCCTCCACCGTGCCGGAATGGCTGGCCAAGCTGGGCGGTCGCCCGATGGTGCTCGGCCTGGACCTCCAGGGCGGCGTGCACTTCGTGCTGCAGGTCGACCAGAAGGCGGCGCTGGACAAGCGCCTGGATGCTTACGCCGAAGACGTGCGCACCAGCCTGCGCGATGCCCGCATCGCCTACCAGTCGGTCGAGCGTCGCCCGGACAACAGCATTGTGGCCACCATCAGCCCGTCCGCCGGCGCCGATGCGGTGAGCCGTGCGCGCGAGGTCATGGCCAAGGCGCAGCCCACGCTGGGCTATGAGGTCAACGACAACCGCATCGCGGTCAAGGTGCCCGAGGCCGAGCTGAGCCAGATCGCCAACGGCGCGATCGAGCAGAACATCAACACCCTGCGCAACCGCGTCAACCAGCTGGGCGTGGCCGAGCCGATCATCCAGCGCCAGGGTGCCGACCGCGTGGTCGTGCAGCTGCCGGGCGTGCAGGACACCGCCGAAGCCAAGCGCATGATCGGTGCGACCGCCACGCTGGAATACCGCGCCGTGGTCGAAGGCAACGCGCAGGACGCCATCACCAGTGGCCGCATCCCGCCGGAAGCCAAGGTCTACCAGCGCCGTGACAGCGGCGGCCCGGTGCTGCTCAACAAGCGCGTGATCGTCACCGGTGACCAGATGGTCGCCGCCCAGGCCACCACCGACCAGAACGGCGCCGCGGCGGTCAGCGTGACGCTGAACAACGTCGGCGGCCAGCGCATGTTCGACTTCACCAGCGCCAACGTGAACAAGCCGATGGCCGTGGTCTACACCGAGCGGATCCCGACGGTGAACATGGTCGATGGCAAGGAAGTGCGCAGCTTCCGGATCAAGGAAGAGGTGATCTCGGTCGCCAACATCAACGGCGTGTTCGGCAAGAACTTCCAGACCACCGGCCTGGAGAAGAAGGAAGCCGAAGACCTGGCCAAGCTGCTGAAGTCCGGCTCGCTGGCTGCGCCGATGGATTTCGTGGAAGAGCGCGTGGTCGGCCCGAGCCTGGGTGCGGAGAACGTCAAGAACGGTATCACCGCGGTGGTCTACGCGTTCCTGTTCACCCTGGTGTTCTTCAGCGTGTACTACCGCATGTTCGGCGTGATCACCTCGCTGGCGATGCTGTTCAACCTGCTGATCGTGGTGGCGGTGATGTCCATGTTCGGTGCCACCATGACCCTGCCGGGCTTTGCCGGCCTGGCGTTGTCGGTGGGCCTGTCGGTGGACGCCAACGTGCTGATCAACGAGCGTATCCGTGAAGAGCTGCGGGCCGGCATGCCGGGCAAGACCGCGATCGTGACCGGTTACGACCGTGCCAGCGGCACCATCCTCGACGCCAACCTGACCGGCCTGATCGTCGGCGTGGCGCTGTACGCATTCGGTACCGGCCCGCTGAAGGGCTTCGCGCTGACCATGATCATCGGTATTTTCGCTTCGATGTTCACGGCGATCACCGTGTCGCGCGCCCTGGCGACGCTGATCTACGGTCGTCGCAAGAAGCTCCAGAACGTGGCCATCTGACGGGACGACACGCACAATGAAACTGTTTCCGCTGCATATCCTCCCGAACGACACCAAGATCGACTTCATGCGTTGGCGTCATGCCGCCATGGTGGTCACCCTGCTGCTGTTCATCGGTTCGATCGCGCTGATTGCCACCAAGGGCTTCAACTACGCCCTGGACTTCACCGGTGGTACGTTGATCGAGGCCCGTTTCGAGCGCCAGGTGGACGTCGAAGACGTCCGCGCCCGGCTCGAGGCGAACGGCTTTGAAGGCGCCCAGGTGCAGAGTTTCGGTGGCAACACCGACCTGCTGATCCGCCTGGCCCCGCAGGGCGAACACGCACCCGGCACGGGCAACTCGGCCAGTGACCAGCAGACCGCCGCAGCGGTGGTGAAGGCCATCTCGCTGGGCGACAACAAGGCCACGATCCAGCGCAACGAGTTCGTGGGCCCGCAGGTCGGCAAGGACCTGGCGATGAACGGCCTGTACGCCACGCTGTTCATGCTGGTGGGCTTCCTGATCTACATCGCGTTCCGCTTCGAATGGAAGTTCGCGATCACCGCCAGCATCGTGGCGCTGTTCGACCTGCTGGTCACGGTGGCGTACATCTCGGCCATCGGCCGCGAGTTCGACCTGACCGTGCTGGCCGGTCTGCTGTCGGTGATGGGCTTTGCGATCAACGACATCATCGTGGTGTTCGACCGTGTCCGCGAAAACTTCCGCAGCCTGCGCGTGGAACCGCTGGAAGTGCTGAACCGCTCGATCAACCAGACGCTGTCGCGTACGGTGATCACCGCGGTGATGTTCTTCCTGTCGGCCCTGGCGCTGTATCTGTACGGCGGCACCTCGATGGAAGGCCTGGCCGAAACCCACATGGTGGGCGCGGTGATCGTGGTGCTGTCCTCGATCCTGGTAGCCGTGCCGATGCTGACCATCGGTGCGCTGCGCGTGACCAAGCAGGACCTGCTGCCCAAGGCCAAGGACATCGAGGCGCTCGAGCGTCGTCCGTAAGCCACCGGCTGCATGCAGCACCTGAAAAGCCGCGCCCTGCGCGGCTTTTCTTTGGTTCTTCGCCCATCTGCGGGGTTAAGGCTTTGCTGAAGCACGCGCGTGCATGCCTTGTCGCTTGGGGCGGGTACGGGC
>NZ_JAVWXA010000053.1:20403-25751 GCF_036662295.1 Stenotrophomonas sp. | reverse complement strand
CCACCGCCCAGGATCATGATCTTGTCGCGGTTGCTCGGCGCCGCTTCGCACTCGTCCTCGTAGGTCGAATACAGATAGGCGGTGCTGGTGGCGAACTCGGCCGCGCAGGAGTCCACGCGCTTGTAGACCGGGCGCACCTTGTGGGCGCGACGCAGCGCGCGCACGGCCGCTTCGTTGGTGCCGGTCAGTTCGGCCAGGCGGGCATCGGAGAAGCCGGCGCGCTTGAGCTTGCGCAGGCGCGCCGCGTCCAGCGCGTCGATGCCCTCGGCGGCGACCTGCGCTTCGGCCTGGATGATCTCCTCGATCTGGTCCAGGAACCACGGGTCGATGTGCGACAGGGCGAACACCTCTTCCACGCTGAAGCCGGCGCGGAAGGCATCACCCACGTAGAACAGGCGCTCCGGGCCGGGGGCCTTGAGCTCGCGCTTGATCGTGGTGATGTCGTCTTCATTGGCCAGGTCCAGGCCGGTCGGGTCCAGGCCGATCTTGCCGGTCTCCAGGCCACGCAGCGCCTTCTGCAGCGATTCCTGGAAGGTGCGGCCCATCGCCATCACCTCGCCCACCGACTTCATCTGGGTGGTCAGGCGCGCATCGGCGGCCGGGAACTTCTCGAAGGCAAAGCGCGGGATCTTGGTGACCACGTAATCGATCGACGGCTCGAACGAGGCCGGGGTCAGCCCGCCGGTGATCTCGTTCTTCAACTCGTCCAGCGTGTAGCCCACGGCCAGCTTGGCGGCGACCTTGGCGATCGGGAAGCCGGTGGCCTTGGAGGCCAGCGCCGAGGAGCGCGACACGCGCGGGTTCATTTCGATCACCACCACCCGGCCGTTGGTCGGGCTGATGCCGAACTGCACGTTGGAGCCACCGGTATCCACGCCGATCTTGCGCAGCACGGCGATGGAGGCATCGCGCAGGCGCTGGTATTCCTTGTCGGTCAGGGTCTGGGCCGGGGCCACGGTGATCGAGTCACCGGTGTGCACGCCCATCGGGTCCAGGTTCTCGATCGAGCAGACGATGATGCAGTTGTCGGCGGTGTCGCGCACCACCTCCATCTCGAATTCCTTCCAGCCCAGCACCGACTCTTCCACCAGCACTTCGGTGGTCGGGGACAGCTCCAGGCCGCGGGTCACGATATCGACCAGCTCTTCGCGGTTGTAGGCGATGCCGCCACCGCTGCCGCCCAGGGTGAAGCTGGGGCGGATGATGGTCGGGTAGCCGACGCGGGTCTGGATCTCCAGCGCTTCTTCCAGCGTATGGGCCACCGCGGCGGTCGGGCACTCCAGCCCGATCTCGCCCATGGCCACGCGGAACAGCTCGCGGTCTTCGGCCATGCGGATCGCATCGCGCTTGGCGCCGATCAGCTCGACGTTGTACTTCTCCAGCACGCCGTGGTCGGCCAGGTCCAGGGCGCAGTTCAGCGCGGTCTGGCCGCCCATGGTCGGCAGCAGGGCGTCGGGCTTTTCCTTGGCGATGATCTTCTCGACCGTCTGCCAGTTGATCGGCTCGATGTAGACCGCATCGGCCATCTCCGGGTCGGTCATGATCGTGGCCGGATTGCTGTTGACCAGCACCACGCGATAGCCCTCGTCGCGCAGCGCCTTGCAGGCCTGCGCGCCGGAGTAATCGAACTCGCAGGCCTGGCCGATGACGATCGGGCCGGCACCGATGATGAGGATGGTTTTAAGGTCAGTGCGCTTGGGCATTGTCTTCTCTAAGTCAGTACAGCGTGTCGGGGTGATCGCACGCTGTCGATCAGGAAACTTCCGGGGTGCAGCGCCGCGCCGAAGGCAGCGGCAGTGCAGGACTTCGCGATCCCTCGCGATGCCGCCGGACGCGCCGGCGGCGACGCATCAGGCCTTGGCCTGCGCCATCAGTTCCACGAAACGGTCGAACAGCGGGCTCACATCGTGCGGGCCCGGCGAGGCTTCCGGGTGGCCCTGGAAGGAGAACGCCGGCACGTCGGTGCGCGCGATGCCCTGGTTGGTGCCGTCGAACAGCGAGCGGTGGGTGACCCGCAGGGTGGCCGGCAGCGTGGCTTCATCCACCGCGAACCCGTGGTTCTGCGAGGTGATCATCACCCGGCCATCGTCCAGGTCCTGCACCGGGTGGTTGGCGCCGTGGTGGCCGTGGCCCATCTTGACCGTCTTGGCGCCGGAAGCCAGCGCCAGCAGCTGGTGGCCCAGGCAGATGCCGAACACCGGCAGCTTCTTGTCCAGGAACACCTTGATCGCCTCGATCGCGTAGTCACACGGCTCCGGATCGCCCGGGCCATTGGACAGGAACACGCCGTCCGGGTTCATCGCCAGCACGTCGGCGGCCGGGGTCTGCGCGGGCACCACGGTGATGTCGCAGCCGCGCTCGGCCAGCATGCGCAGGATGTTGAGCTTGGCGCCGAAGTCGTAGGCCACCACCTTGAAGCGCGGCGCGGCGGTGACGAAGTCGTTGCTGTCCAGGTCCAGCTGGCCCTCGGTCCAGGGATAGGCCTTGTCGGTGCTCACCACCTTGGCCAGGTCCATGCCCTTCAGGCCGGGGAACTTGCGTGCCGCTTCCAGCGCCGTCTCCACGTTGAGGCCTTCGCCGGCCATCAGCGCGCCGTTCTGGGCACCGCGCTCACGCAGGATGCGGGTCAGCTTGCGGGTATCGATGCCGGCGATGGCGACCACGCCCCGCTGCAGCAGCCAATCCTGCAGCGACACCTGGCTGCGCCAGTTGCTCGGGCGGCGCGGCACGTCGCGCACGATCAGGCCGGCCGACCACACCTTGTGGGCTTCGTCGTCCTGGTCGGTCATGCCGGTGTTGCCGATATGCGGGTAGGTCAGCGTGACCATCTGCCGGGCGTAGGAAGGATCAGTCAACACTTCCTGGTAGCCGGTCAGCGCGGTGTTGAACACCACCTCACCGACGGACAGGCCGGGCGCGCCTACGGATTCGCCCTCGAATACGGTGCCGTCTTCGAGGACGAGGATTGCGGCTTGGGTCACGGAATTCTCACTTTGGCTACCGATGGGGTCACCGAAGTCACGCCTGCGCTTCACGAAAAAGCGGCTGCAAAAAAGCGCGGACGGCGGTTCGGGACCGGTCCGGCTGTCGTGATTCGGCGAGCGGGAATTGTAATGGCAAGGGGGCCGCGACGCCAGCGTTTACGTGCATCCGCCGACGTACGGACGCGCTGGCGCCGTTTGGTGTTCAGGCTGCCCTTCACCTGTTCAGGAAAGCGCCTGCATCGACCACCGCGCCCCGTGGCGGGGCGCCGGCGGTGTCTCAGCCGGCGCTGGCCGGTGCCGGCCCGGCCAGCAGGTCGCGCACGCGATAGCTGCCGGGCGCCCGCCCCTGCAGCTGGCGGGCGGCAAACAGCGCCCCGCGCGCGAAGATGTCGCGGTTGGTGGCACGGTGGGTGAGTTCGATGCGCTCGCCCAGCCCGGTGAACTGCACCAGGTGCTCGCCCACGATGTCGCCCGCGCGCAGGCTGGCGTAGTGCGGCTGTGCCCCGCCCTTCTGCGCGGCCGCGCCCAGGGTGAGCGCGGTGCCCGAGGGCGCGTCCTGCTTGTGCACGTGGTGCGATTCGACGATGTCGCAGTCCCAGCCGGCCAGGGCCGTGGCGGCGCGCTCCACCAGTTCGTCCAGCACCGCCACGCCCAGGCTGAAATTGGAGGCCCACACCAGCGGGATGCCGGCAGCGGCCTGGATCAGCGCCTGGCGCTGGGCTTCGCTGATGCCGGTGGTGCCCGACACCAGGCCGGCCTGGCGCTCCACGCACAGTGCCAGCACCGGGTCGAAGCCCTCGGGTAGGCTGAAGTCGATGGCCACGTCGAATGGCGGCGCACCGGCCAGCTCGCTGGCGGCAAAGTGCGGCACGCCGTCGATCACGCGCTGCACCGGCGAGCGTCGGGTCACGGCGGCAACGACCTGCAGGTCGGGGGAATCGGCGGCAAGGCGCAGCAGGGCCTGGCCCATGCGGCCGGAGGCACCGTGGATGAGCAGGCGAAGAGGAGTGGTGGTCATGCGCGCAGGCTAGCCGGTGGCGGCAAGCCTGCACAAGAGGATATCGCCCATGGCGCATGCAGCGGCCGCCGCGGCGGGCGCGACGCCGCTTGCTACCCTGTGCGTCCCTGTCGCCACCGCCTGCTCCCGTGCTGCCTGCCTGCTCCCCTGCCCTGTCCACCTGCCGCGCCTGCCGCGTCGGTGCGTGCTGCGTGCACCCCTGACATGCGCATCTCCGAAGTCGCCCGGCGCAGCGGCGCCAGCCAGAAGGCGATCCGCCTGTACGAGGCGCGCGGGCTGCTGGCGCCGGTGCCGCGGATCAACCGTTATCGCGACTACAGCGAGCAGGAACTCAACCTGGTGCTGTTGATCCGCCAGGCCCTGGCACTGGGCTTCCGGCTGGCCGACGTGGCGGCCCTGCGCCGCGACGACGGCGGCATCGCTTGGGCGCGCGTGCAGGCGATGCTGGCCGATCGGCAGCGCGCCGTGCGCGCGCAGGCCGCGCAGCTGCAGCAGCTCGATGCCGCGCTCAGCCAGTTGCAGGCCGAGGTGGCGATGCTGATCGACCAGGGCGAGACCGGGCCGCTGGAGGCATGCATGGCCGGCGGCGACTGCCTGGACGCTTGACTCTGCCCCATGGGGCAGACCGTAGCCTGCGCGCTCTTCATGCGAGCGTCCCCATGTCCCGATCCATCGTCATCCTGCTTGGCCACCCCAGCCGCGACAGCTTCTGCGGCGCGCTGGCCGAGCGCTATCACCAGGCCGCCACCGCGGCTGGCCATCGCGTGGTGCTGTTCGCACTGGGCGAGATCGACTTCGACCCGGTCCTGCCCCACGGCTACCGCCAGATCCAGCCGCTGGAGCCGGGCCTGCAGCAGATGAACGCCGCCATCGCCGACTGCGACCACCTGGTGCTGGTCTATCCCACGTGGTGGGGCGGCATGCCGGCGCTGCTGAAAGGCTTCTTCGACCGCGCCTTCCTGCCGGGCGTGGCATTCCGCTATCGCCAGGACTCGGTGTGGTGGGACCGGCTGCTGGCCGGCCGCAGCGCGCGGGTGATCACCACGCTGGACACCCCGCCCTGGTATTACCGCTGGGTGTACCGGATGCCGGGGCACCAGCAGGTGCGGCGCACGATCCTGGAATTCTGCGGCATCACGCCGGTGCGGATCACCGGCCTCGGCCCGGTGCGCAGCAGCACCCCGGCCCAGCGCGGTGCGTGGCTGTCGCAGGCCGAGCGCCTGGGCAGCAGGGCCCGGTGAGACAGGGGGGGGTAGAGCCACGCCATGCGTGGCTGGGCCGTACCCGTACGCCTGGACGAAGAGCAGCCACCCATGGGGTGGCTCTACCCTGGTCGGCGGCGGGTA
>NZ_JAVWXA010000053.1:0-20303 GCF_036662295.1 Stenotrophomonas sp. | reverse complement strand
CCTGGACGAAGAGCAGCCACCCATGGGGTGGCTCTACCCTGGTCGGCGGCGGGTAGCGCCACGCCATGCGTGGCTGGGCTTTACCCGTACACCTGGACGAAGAGCAGCCACCCATGGGGTGGCTCTACCCTGGCGCTGGCGGCGCCCGGGCTCAGTGCTGCTTCGGCGTGCTGGGCCCGCAGCTGTCGCAGCCGCCGCACGCGCCGCCGCCGCCGCTGGCCGGCGGGGCCACCTTGCGGCCCAGCGCCTGCAGCCAGGCCGCGCGCTGCGGCTTCACCAGCGCCAGCGCCAGCACACCGCGCGCCTTGCGCACCACGCCGGGGAACTGCTTCTTCAGCACGACCCAGGCGCTGGCCAGCACGATCAGCGCCACCACAACGTACTGCAGCAGCAGGCCGGTGGCCATCAGCCGCCTCCCAGCGCCACGGTCACCTGGTAGGTGACCAGCGCGGCGATGTAGGCCGCGGCGAACAGGTACACGGTGGCGAACCCGACCTGCTTCCACGAGTTGGTCTCGCGCTTGATCGTGGCCAGCGTGGAAATGCACATCGGGGCGTAGATGAACCACACCAGCAGCGACAGGCCCGTGGCCAGCGACCAGCCATGGGCGACCACGGGGGTCAGGGCCTGGATGGCGGCATCGTCATCGGCGGCGGACAGCGCGTAGATGGTGGCCAGCGAGGAGACCGCCACTTCGCGCGCGCCCATGCCCGGGATCAGCGCGATGCAGATCTGCCAGTTGAAGCCCAGCGGCGCGAAGAACACCGCCATGGCATGGCCGATCTGGCCGGCGTAGCTGTAATCGATGGCCGGCATGGTGGCGTTGGCCGGCGCCCCCGGGAAGGACAACAGCACCCACAGCAGGATGGTCAGCGACAGGATGATGCCGCCCACCCGCTTGAGGAAGATCATGCCGCGTTCGTACAGGCCCACCGCCAGGTCGCGCGGGTGCGGGATGCGGTAGGACGGCAGCTCCAGCATCAGCGGATGCTCGCTCTTGTCGCGGCGCCACTTCTTCATCACCCAGGACATCGCCAGCGCACTGAGGATGCCCGCCACGTACAGGCCGAACAGCACCAGCCCCTGCTGGCTGACAAAACCCCACAGGGTCTTCTGCGGAATGAACGCGCCGATCAGCAGCGCATACACCGGCAGCCGTGCCGAACAGGTCATCAGCGGCGCCACCAGGATCGTGGCCAGGCGGTCACGCGGGTCCTGGATGCTGCGCGTGGCCATGATCCCCGGCACCGCACAGGCAAAACTGGACAGCAGCGGGATGAACGAGCGCCCGGACAGGCCGGCCGAGGCCATCATGCGATCCAGCAGGAAGGCCGCGCGCGGCAGATAGCCCGACTCCTCCAGTGCCAGGATGAAGGCGAACAGGATCAGGATCTGCGGCAGGAACACCACCACCCCGCCCACGCCGGCGATGATGCCGTCGGTCAGCAGGCTGGTCAGCGGGCCCTCGGGCAACACCGCCCCGACGGTCTCGCCGAGCCAGCCGAAGCCGGCCTCGATACCGTCCATCAGCGGCGTGGCCCAGGCGAACACCGCCTGGAAGATCAGGAACATGACCACCACCAGGGTGACCAGGCCATACACCGGGTGCAGCAGCCAGCGGTCCAGCGCGTCGTCGACCTTGGCGGTGCGGGTGGGCATGCTCACCGCCGCGGCCAGGATCGCGCGCACCTGCACGTGGTAGTCGGTATCGGCCGCCGGCAATGCCACCGGCGCCTGCAGGTGCGGCACCATCGCATCGAGCCGCTCCACCAGCGCCTGCGCGCCGTTGCGGCGCACTGCAACGGTTTCCACCACCGGCACGCCCAGGGCCTGCTCCAGGGCGGGCACGTCGATCTTGATGCCGCGGCGCTCGGCCGCATCCACCATGTTCAAGGCCACGATCATCGGCTTGCCCAGCTCGCGCAGTTCCAGCGCGAAGCGCAGGTGCAGGCGCAGGTTGGTGGCATCGATCACGCACAGCAGCACGTCCGGCGCGGCCTCGCCCGGGTAGAAACCCCGGCACAGGTCGCGGGTGATGGCCTCGTCCAGGCTGGCAGGCTGCAGGCTGTACGCGCCGGGCAGGTCGAGCACGGCGAACTCACGGCCCGACGGCGCGCGCAGGCGGCCTTCCTTGCGCTCCACGGTGACACCGGTGTAATTGGCCACCTTCTGGCGGCTGCCGGTCAGCTGGTTGAACAGCGCGGTCTTGCCGCTGTTGGGGTTGCCGACCAGGGCCACCCGCAGGGTCGCGGCGGCGTTCATGCGCCTGCTCCGGCCGGGGCGGCCTGCAGCAGCACGCGTTTGGCTTCGCTGCGACGCAGGGCGAACCGGGTAAAGCCGACCTGCACCAGCAGCGGCTCGCCGCCGATCGGCCCGAGGGCGACCAGGCGCACGTCTTCGCCCTTGACGAAGCCCAGCTCCTTGAGCCGGCGGGCGATGGCATCGTTTGCATGCAGTTCCTGCACCGAGTCCACCAGGGCGGAACGGTGCAGAGGCAGATCGGACAACGTCACGGAGCGCCTTCTTGCCAATCGGGAATGGTTATCAATTCTAGCATCGCCGCGCCGCGTCATTGCCGGTGCCCACTGGCCCGCTATGATCCGTACATGTATGGACTGACCGCAGACCCCCATGAGTGATGCATTAAGGATAGAACGCAGCGCCTCGGTGCTGACCCTGTGGCTGAACCGCCCCACCCTGCACAACGCCTTCGATGCGGCCCTGATCGCCCAGCTCACCGCGGCGCTGGCCGCGGCCGGCCGCGACGACCCGGTCCGGGGGGGGGTGCTGGGCGGGCAGGGCGCCACGTTCTCGGCCGGGGCGGGCATGCAGTGGATGCGCGGCATGGCCGCGGCCAGCGAAGAGGCCAACCGTCAGGATTCGCTGGCCCTGGCCCAGCTGATGCGCACCCTGGACGAGCTGCCCAAGCCCACCATCGCCCGCGTGCACGGGGCCGCGTTCGGCGGCGGCGTGGGCCTGGTGGCCTGCTGCGATATCGCCATTGCCAGCACCACCGCCCGCTTCGGCCTGACCGAAAGCCGGCTGGGCCTGCTCCCGGCGGTGATTTCGCCCTATGTGATCGAGGCCATCGGCACCCGTCAGGCCCGCCGCTGGTTCGCGACCGGCGAGCATTTCGACGCCGACACCGCGCTGCGGATCGGCCTGGTCCACCAGTTGATCGAGCCTGAGCGCATCGACGAAGCGGTGCAGCGCCAGCTGGGGCTGCTGGACAAGGCCGGCCCGATCGCCTCGGCCTCGGCCAAGGAGCTGGTGCGCCGGGTCAGCGTGGGCCGCGACCGCGATGCGCTGGACCGCGACAACGCCGCGCTGATCGCCCGGCTGCGGGTGTCGGCCGAGGGCCAGGAGGGCCTGGGCGCCTTCCTGGACAAGCGCGCCCCGCATTGGGTCACCCAGGACTGAGGAGACTGCCATGCTCGACCACATCGGAATCCGCTGCGCCGATTTCAACCGCAGCCTCGCCTTCTTCCAGCACGCCCTGGCACCGCTGGGCATCACCGTGGTGATGCAGGTCAGCGCCGAACAGACCGGCGCCTACGCCCATGCCGGCTTCGGCCGCACCGGCAAGCCGGACTTCTGGATCGGCAATGCGCCCGGCGCCCACGGCGGCGTGCACGTGGCCTTCAGCACCGGCAGCCGCGCCGAGGTGGACGCCTTCCACGCCGCGGCACTGGCAGCCGGCGGCCGCGACAACGGCGGCCCGGGCATCCGCGAGCACTACCACCCCGATTACTACGGGGCCTTCGTGCTCGACCCGGACGGCAACAACATCGAAGCGGTCTGCCACCGCCCGGGCTGAGGCCCACGGGTCGCCCCCGGCGACCGATCGCCATCGCGGGCTGGCCGCTTTGCCGCCCATCCCGCGTATCCCCCTTTCGTGGCCCGCCGGGGAACGTGGGCCACCCTTCCCTGCCAGGTACCCCTGTGACCCCAGTTTTTTCCCTTCCGCAGCCTGCTGTGCGCCACCCCGTCCGCCGGGAGGCCCGCCATGGCCGATGACTTCGTCCGCATCGTCGAGGTCGGCCCGCGCGACGGGCTGCAGAACGAAGCCCAGCCGGTGGCCACCGCCGACAAGATCGAACTGATCCGGCAGCTGTCGCTGACCGGCCTGCGCACCATCGAAGCCACCAGCTTCGTCAGCCCGCGCTGGGTGCCGCAGCTGGCCGATGCGGCCGAGGTGTATGCCGGCATCGCGCGGCAGCCGGGCATCGCCTACCCGGTGCTGGTGCCCAACGAACAGGGCTACGACCGTGCGCGCGCGGTGGGCGTGCAGGAAGTGGCGGTGTTCACCGCCGCCTCGGAGGCCTTCAACCGCACCAACACCAACGCCGGCATCGACGAATCGCTGGCCCGTTTCGCACCGATCCTCGAACGGGCCAGGGCCGATGGCGTGAAGGTGCGTGGCTACGTCTCCACCGTGCTCGGCTGCCCCTACCAGGGCGAGGTCGCGGTGAGCGAGGTGGTGCGGGTGGCGCGCGCACTGCACGCGATGGGCTGTTACGAAATTTCGCTGGGCGACACCATCGGCGTGGGCACCCCGCGCAAGGCGCGCGCGATGCTGCACGCGGTGGCCGGCGAGCTGCCGATGGCGTCGCTGGCGGTGCATTTCCACGACACCTACGGCCAAGCCCTGGCCAACATCGACGCCTGCCTGGAAGAAGGCGTGCGCGTGGTCGACTCGGCCGTGTCCGGTGCCGGCGGCTGCCCCTACGCCAAGGGCGCCAGCGGCAACGTGGCCAGCGAGGACGTTGTCTACCTGCTGCACGGCATCGGCATGCGCACCGGCATCGACCTGCCCGCGCTGGCGACGACCGGCCGCTGGCTGGCCGCGCGCCTGGGCCGGGAGACCGGCAGCAAGGCCGGCAAGGCGCTGGCGGCCACATGAGCCGCCGCGGCCAGCGCCGGGACGTCGCGGTCGGTGACCACCTCACCGCCCACGTCCATGCGCTGGCTGCCATGGATCGCGCGCTGGCGCACCCGCCGCCGGAAGCCGACCTGCGCACCCTGCTGCGCGACGTGCAGCAGGCCCTGCAGGAAGCCATGGACGAACGGCAACTGGCGCTGCGCCGTTACGCGGCCCTGTTCGATGCCGTGCCCGACCCGGTCAGCATCCTCAGCGACACCGGCGTGGTGCTGGACCTCAACCAGGCCGGCGTGCGCGCCTACGGCCGCCCGCGCGAAGACATCGTCGGGCAGCCGATCGAACTGCTCAACCCGGACCTGCCCGGCGACCACCTCGACCCGGTCTGGGAGGCCCTGCGCCGGGGCGAAACCTACGTCATCGAAGTCACCAACATGCGCGGCGACGGCAGCCGCTTCCCGGTGGAAGTGCATTCGGCCGGTTTCGAGCACCAGGGCGACCACTGCATCGTGGCGGTGGCGCGCGACCTGAGCAGCCGCTGGCAGGCCGAGTCGCGTTACCGGCTGCTGATGGAATCCATCGACAAGGGCGTGATCCTGTTCGACACGCACCTGCGCGTGGTCTCGGCCAACCCGGCCGCGCACCGCATCCTGGGCACCGCCGGCAACGGTGGCAGCCTGCAGGCCATGCTGGCCCCCGACGACTGGATCTGCGTGGACGAACACGGCCACCCGCTCACCCGCGACCAGTGGCCGGCGGCGGTGTCCCTGCGCACCGGGCGGATCATCCGCAGCACCATCGTGGGCCTGTACCACCGGCCGCGCGGGCGGATGATCTGGATCTCCACCACCAACGTGCCGGTGTTCGGCACCGGCCGCGACTGCCCGGACCACGTCTTCGGGATGTTCAGCGACATCACCGAGCTCAAGCGCACCAACGCCCTGTTCGACCGCGCCCAGTCGCTGGCGCACATCGGTGGCTGGGAATGGGATCGCGGCCTGCAACGGCTGTACCTGACCGACGAGGCCAGTCGCATCCTCGGCCAGACGCCGCCCGTGCATGACATGGCCCACCTGCTGGACTGCCTGCGCGTGGACGACCGCCTGCAACTGCAACAGGCGCTGCTGGACGTGGTGGACAAGCAGGCCCCGTTCGAACTGGAGCTGCAGGGCCAGCGCAGCGACGGGCATTCGTTCTGGGTGCGCATGATCGGCGAGGCCGAGGCCGGCGACGTGGATGCCGCGCGCATCGCGGGCACCGTGCAGGACATCACCGCACGCAAGCAGGCCGAGGAAACCCTGCGCATCCAGGCGCGCACCGACCCGCTGACCGGCATCATGAACCGCGATGCGGTGCTCAACGACCTGTCCACCCGCATGGCCAACCCCACCCATTGCCGGGTGGCGGTGCTGTATATCGACCTGGACCGCTTCAAGACCGTCAACGACCTGCTCGGCCACAATGCCGGCGACGAGCTGCTGATCGACGCCACCCGCCGCATCGCCACCGCGATCGGCACCGAGGGGCTGCTGGCACGCTTTGGCGGCGACGAGTTCCTGGTGGTGTGCGACACCCGCGACCAGGCCGACCAGCCCGAGCGCCTGGCCGAAGCGATCACGCGCGGCTTCAGCACGCCGTTCCGCTTCGGCAGCGACGAGTTCGCGGTGACCACCAGCATCGGCATCGCGCGCGCCCCGCAGGACGGCCTGCGCCCGCAGCAGCTGATCCAGAACGCCGACATCGCCATGTACGACTGCAAGCGGCGCACCCGCAACGGCTGGCAGGTGTTCTCCCCGGAACTGGCGCAGCGCCAGCATGACCGCCTGCAGATCGAGAGCCGCCTGCACCGCGCGTTGGACGATGACGAGTTCCACCTGGTCTACCAGCCCCAGGTGAACCTGCACGATGGGCGCATGGTGGCGGCCGAGGCGCTGATCCGCTGGCGCAACTCGCAGCTGGGCGAACTGCGCCCGGACATCTTCATCGGCCATGCCGAGAGCACCGGGGACATCGTGCGGATCGGGCTGTGGGTGCTGCGCGAGGCGTGCCGCCAGGTGCGCGAGTGGCAGGATGCCGGGCTGGGCATCGTGCGGGTGGCGGTGAACGTGTCCTACCGCCAGTTCGTGGGCGAGGACCTGGCCCGCAACGTGCGCCAGGTGCTGGACGAATTCGGCCTGCCCGGCAGCGCGCTGGAACTGGAGTTCACCGAGCGGGTGCTGATCGAGGACGCGCCGGACACCCTGCAGACCTTCGCGCGCCTGCGCGAGATGGGCGTGCTGCTGACCATCGATGATTTCGGCGAGGGCTACAGCGCGCTCAACTACCTGCGCCGGCTGCCCATCCACGGCCTCAAGCTGAGCCAGCTGTTCGTGGAAGGCGTGCCCGGCAACCGCTCCGACGAGGCGGTGTGCGAGGCGGTCTGCGGGATCGCGCGCAGCCTGGGCCTGGGCCTGGTCGCCGAGGGCATCGAATCGGAGCCGCAGCGGCGTTTCCTGCAGTCGCTGGGCGTCTCGGTGGGCCAGGGCTTCCTGTTCGCCCCGGGCCTGCCCGCCGACGAATTTGCCCGGCGGCTGTCGCACCGGCGCTGAGCTGGGCGCAGTGCACAACGGCGACAGCGCCGGCTTCCGCTAGAATCGGCGGTTCTTGAACCTGCGGAACCCCGCCATGCTGCTGTCTTCTGTCCGTGCCGTCATCACCGGTGGCGTCTCCGGCCTCGGCCTGTCCGTGGCCCAGTACTTGGTCGCCCACGGCGCCAAGGTCGCGCTGTTCGACCTCAATGACGACAAGGGCGCCGCAGCCGTGGCCGCGCTCGGCCCGGGCAACGCCCGTTACTTCAACACCAACGTGAGCGACGAGGCCGCCGTGGCCGCGCAGATCGATGCCGCGCACGACTTCCTGGGCGGGCTCAACGCCGCCATCAGCTGCGCCGGCATCCTCGGTGCCGGCCGCGTGCTGGGCAAGGAAGCGCCGATGCCGCTGGCCAGTTTCCAGGCCACGGTGATGGTCAACCTGGTGGGCAGTTTCAACGTGGCCAAGGCCGCGGCCAACCGCATGCAGCACAACGCCCCGGGCGAGGACGGCGAGCGCGGGGTCATCATCAATACCGCCAGCGTGGCCGCCTACGAAGGCCAGATCGGCCAGGCCGCCTATGCCGCCTCCAAGGGCGGCGTGGTCAGCATGACCCTGCCGATGGCGCGCGAGCTGTCGCGGTTCGGCATCCGCGTGATGACCATCGCCCCGGGCATCTTCTGGACGCCGATGGTCGATGGCATGCCGCCGGCGGTGCAGGAATCGCTGGCCGCCTCGATCCCGTTCCCGCCGCGGCTGGGCAAGCCGGAAGATTTTGCCGGCCTGGTCGGCCACATCCTGGGCAATGCCTACCTCAACGGCGAAACCATCCGCCTGGACGGTGCCGTGCGCCTGGCGCCCAAGTAAGACCCACCCCCGCATCCCGCCGGGCGCCCGGTCTGGCGCCCCGACCTCCCACGAACCGACCTCCAGTCCATGAAAGCCAACGACATCAAGAAAGGCAACGTCGTCGAATACAACAACGGCGTCTACCAGATCCGCGACATCGAGCGCAGCTCGCCGCAGGGCCGCGGCGGCAACGTCCGCTTCCGCTTCATCATGTACAGCGTGCCCGGCGGCAACAAGCTGGACGCCAGCTTCGATGCCGACGACAACCTGCCCGAAGTCGAACTGCTGCGCCGGCAGTCCACCTATTCCTACAAGGACGGCGACGCGTTCGTGTTCCTGGATGACGAGGACTACACCCCGTACATGGTCGATGCCGACGTGCTGGGCGACGACGCCGGTTACATCACCGACGGCCTGACCGGCATCTACGTGCAGGTCATCGACGAAACCCCGGTGGGCGTGCAGCTGCCGACCAGCGTGGTGCTGGAAGTGGTGGAAACCCCGCCGGAAATGAAGGGCGGCACCGCCACCAAGCGGCCCAAGCCGGCCAGGCTCAGCACCGGCATCGAAATCATGGTGCCCGAGTACATCGCCAACGGCGAACGCGTGCTGGTCAACACCACCACGGGTGAGTTTGCCGGCCGTGCCGACTAAGCGCGTCGCGCTGCTGGCCTGCCTGACCCTGCTCGCGGCGTGTTCGCCGCGGGCAGCGGACGGCGGCGGGGAGGCGGCGGCGCCGGCGGCGCCGGCGGCGCAGCAGGCACCGGATGCGGTGACCGCGACAGTGCCTGCCATCGCCCCGCCACCTGCCGACCCGGGCAGTGGCGACGGCAACCCAACGGGCACGGCGCCCGTGGAATCTGATGTGAATGTGGACTGCGACGTGCCGGGGGTGATCGGCGACCCGGACGATCACCGCATCTACTGCGCGATGCCTGCCGACGTGCGCGCCTTCATCGAGCGCGAGAACACCTGCCAGCACTTTGCCGGCGAGGAGCCCTACGACGCGCAGCGGCGCAAGGAACTGGAAGATGCGATGGATGAGGTGTGCAGCGACCGCGAACGTCGTTTCGCCGCACTTTATGCAACGCACCACGACGACTGCGTGATCCGTCACGCCATGATCGGGTTCGGCAACCGCTATGACCTGTTCACCGATGTCGCCCCGGACTACTGCCGTCCGCAGGACGTGCGCTGATCCACTCCCGGGTTACGGCCTGGCGGCCAGCGCCGGTGCACCGGCAAAATCGCCACAGCCGTGGTACTGCCGCGCGCCCACGGTCAGCATCGCCGTGGTACCGAAGGCCTTGCCGCTCATGTCGTCCTGGCACACGGTGCGCTGGAACGACAGCTTGACCTCGGTGCCATCGGCGGCCTTGCCCGACCAGCCGTCCTTGCCCTGGGTGGGGTTGTCGATGGCGAACGTGCGCTGCCCGTAGTCGGTTTCCACGCGCAGCTGCGGCGTGGCGCCGGCGGCCACCTCGGCCAGCCAGCCCGGCTCATTGCCGGTGGCACGGAAACCCACGTCCGTCACGGCGGCATCGGCCGCCGGCATCGGGGTTGGGCCCGCCTCGCCGGTGCCGGTGCAACGGCGCTCCGGCTCGCCCTTCAAGGCCAGCGTGCCGTCGGTGGTGCCCTTGGTCCAGAACGTGTTGCCCTGCGCGTCGGCATACTTCGCGCCGGAGGCGGCTTCCGCCGGCACCATCGCCAACGTGCGCTCGCCGACCACCACCGTGGCCGCGTCCTGCCCGTGATAGGTGGCCTGCACGGCGAGGTCGCCGCACTGGAAGTGGTAGCGGCGCTCGTCGGCGTCAGCCGCGACGGGTGCCGGGGGCGTCTGCTGGGCGGCCGGTGCGGCGACGGTGGCGTCGGGCTGCGCCGGTTGGCAGGCACCCAGGCCGGTCGCGATGGCCAGGCTCATCAGCCAGGGGGAAGCGCGCATGTGGAACTCCTTGCGGTTGTTGCAATCAGCCAACCATCCTAGCCCGCGCCCCGGGGCAGGAGGTGAAGCGGCACTGACTCTGCCCGGCCGCGCACACGCCTGCACCTGCGCCTTGCGGCCCGCAATACCCCGCGCCGCCGCTGGCTTCAGCGCGATGCCGGCGCGGTCGCTGCGTCGGCCTGGGCGAGCGCGCGCAGGCGCTGCCCCAACGTCGCCACGTTGGCTTCGGTGATGCGCAGTTCCTGCTGCTGGGCCGCCGGCAGGCGTGCGCGCAGCTGCTGCTGCAAGGCCACCCAGCCCGGCACCGCGCGTTCGCTGATCTGCGTCGCGGCGGCGGCAGCCGCCTCGCGCTCGCTGCCCAGCGGCAGCCCGTAGCCACCGGCGGGCACCAGCGCGGCGGGGCTGACCAGCTGGCCAGCATCGCCCAGCAAGGCCAGCAGCGACGCCCGCGCGTCATCCCCCGCGCGCGGGTCGCCCAGGGCGCGCTTGAGCACATCGCGTGCGCGCAGCTCCTCGCGCTGCCGCGCGGCCTGCTCCAGCAACAGCAAGGCAGCGGTGGCACGCAGCCCCCCCTGCTCCAGCCACGGCGTGCGCCGCGCCGCCGGCAGGCGCAGCCAGTCCTCGGCGTGGTCCGGGCCCAGCGCCAGTTCGGCGCGCGCTACCGCAAACAGCTGTTGGTAGTGGTCCTGCGCGGAGGCGAAGTAATAGCCCTGGCGCAGGGCCTGGTCGCGGTCGTCCAGCACCGCGCCATCGGCATGCCCCTGCCGCTGCAGCCGGTTGAGCAGCCCACGCGGGGTGATCCGGTTGAGGCCGGGGCTGGCCCAGCCCGGCACGCCCTCCTGCAGCAGTTTGCCGGTCTCCACCGCGCAGTTGTTGCTCACGAAGCGGTAGCGCCCGTCGTAGCTCCAATGCACCTGCGCCACCCGTTCCAGCAGCCCGGCGATCTGCGCCGGTGCCAGCCGCAGCGGCACCGAGGACAGTCCGCGTAGTTCCACCTGGGTGTATTCGTTGATGACCTGGTTGAGCGGCAGCACGAACAGCCGCGACGGATAGGCGCCGGTCAGGCCGCGCCAGCTGGAAATCTGCACGTCACCGACGAACGCGCGGAAAGACAACACCCGATGGTGCGCCAGGTCCAGGCGGCAGGCCGGCCCCGGCGCCCGCCCGGGCGCGCAGATCACCAGCCGCAGCATGCTGTGGCCCCAGCGGCTCATCAGCTGGTCGTTGCCCTCGGCCAGCAGGTAGTCCACCGCGTACACGCGCGCCGGGTCCAGTTGCAGCAAGGAGGCCGCGCCGCTGGCCTCCTCGCCCTGCACCAGCGGCAGGCGCGCATCGCATGGCGGGGTGACGTCCGCGCGCGGCCCGATCGTCGTGCCGAACCACGCGGCCAGTGCGGGGCGGCGGCAGGCATAGTCGGGATCGAGCAGGAAGTGTTCGGCGTTGACGGCCAGGAACTCGGCCGGGCTGGCGCGCTCGTAGTCGTCGGGGCTGCGCTGGCGGAACGCGTTGTCGCCGCGCCCCAGCCGCCACGGCCGCTGTTGCCAGCCGCTGAGGTCGCGCCAGCGCGCCGTGCGCGACCAGCCACCGGCCTGGCCACGGTCCAGCACATGGGCAATCTCGTGGATGAGCGCGGCCTGCACCGCACGCGACAGCGGCTGGTCGGGGTGCACCTCGTCTAGCAGCTGTCGGCGCAGGATGATGGTGCCGCCGCGCGCCCGCCCATGCACCTGGGCCGGCAACGTGGCGCTCCAGCGCACGCTGACCGCTTCGCCCAGCCTTGCCTGCCAACTGGCCGGCAGGGGTGTTTCGTCCAGCACCCGGCGGGCCGCCGCCTGCTGCCTGGCATCCAGGCCGTCGGCCTGCAGTTGCAGCGGCGAGGCGGCGTGGGCCAGTGGCGCGGCCATCCACGCCACCAGGACCGCCCAGCACCACCGGCGGGCCGGGTGGCGCGCGTGCATCAACGGGCCAGCAGGGTCCGGGCCAGGGCCAGGTCGCTGGCATCGCGCTGGGCGGCGTCACGCTCGCGCAGGTGCAGCAGCGCCGCTTCCAGGCGCGCGCCGCGGATGGCGCCGTCGCTGGCCACGAAGGCGGCCGCATCCTCGCGCGCATCGAGCACGATCTTGTCATCGTCCGAGCTGGACGAGCCGGCCGAGGAGGCACCGGAGGCCGACCCCGCCGACGAACCGGCAAAACTGGAGGCCAGCACCGGCAACGGCAGGGCAAGCACGGCAAGAAGCAGGATCGGACGCATCGTCATGGTGTCATTCGCGGTGGAAAGCACAGAGCGTATCGCCTGCGTGAAATCCTGTCGCGGCCTACGGGTCGAACAGCTTGCCGGGATTCAGCAGTCCTTCGGGATCAAACGCACGTTTGACCGCCTTCATCAAGGCGATTTCCGGCGCGCTGCGGGTGCTGTCCAGGTAGCCCTTCTTGACCAGGCCGATGCCATGTTCGGCCGAGATGCTGCCATCGAAGCGCGCCAGCACCTGGGCCAGCAGCGTGGTCACGTGCTCGCACTGGGTGAGGAAGTCCGCGGCGGCGGTGTCATCGGGCTTGAGCACGTTGATGTGCAGGTTGCCGTCGCCGATGTGGCCGAACCAGACCACGTCGAAATGCGGGTACGCCTGGCCGATCAGCGCCTGGGTTTCGGCCATGAACGCGGGCATCGCCGAGATCCGCACCGAGACATCGTTCTTGTAGGGCGTGTAGCGCGCCACGGCTTCGGTGATGCCCTCGCGCAGGCGCCACAGCTGGGCGGCCTGCGCCTCGCTCGCGCTGACCACGCCGTCGCTGACCCAACCCTGGGCCATGCATTCCTCGAAGGCGGCCATCGCGGCCGCTTCCTGCGCCTCGTCGCCGGCGGCGAACTCGGTGACCACGTAGAACGGATGCACCTCGGCGAACGGCGCCTGCGCGCCATGGGCGAGCACGTGCTCGAGCGCGCGGTCGGTGAAGAACTCGAAGGCCTGCAGCTGCAACCGCTCGCGGAACGCGGCAAACACCTGCATCAGCACCTCAAAGCTGGGCAGCGCCAGCAGCATGACGTTGCTGGCCGGCGGCGGATCGGTCAGCCGCAGCGTGGCTTCCACGATCACGCCCAGGGTGCCCTCGGAGGCGATCAGCAGTTGGCGGAAATCGTAGCCGCTGGAGTTCTTGATCAGGCCCTTGTTGAGCGTCAGCAGCTCACCGCTGGCGGTCACCACCTTCAGCCCGGCCACCCACTCGCGGGTGTTGCCGTAACGGATCACGCGGATGCCGCCGGCATTGGTGGCGATGTTGCCGCCGATCGAGCAGGACCCGCGCGCGGCGAAATCCACCGGGTAGATCAGGCCGTGTTCGAGCGCGGCGTTGTGCACCGCCTCCAGCGCCATGCCGGCCTGCACGGTGAGGGTGCGGTCCACGGCGTTGAAGGCCAGCGGCTTGTTCATGCGCTCCAGGCTGAGCACCAGCTCGCCGTGCGCGGCCACCGCGCCGCCGGACAGGCCGGTGCGGCCGCCGGAGGGCACCACCGCCACCTGCTGCGCGCTGGCCCAGCGCAGGATCGCCTGCACCTCCTCCACGCTGCCCGGCAGGGCGATCGCCAGCGGGGCCGGGGTCCAACGCCGGGTCCAGTCGCGCCCGTAATGCACCAGGTCGTCCGGCTCGGTCTTGAGCCGCAGCCCGGGGCAGTCCTGCAACAGCGAAGAAAGGCGCGGGTCGGTCATGGCAACGCAACGGGGCAAGGGACCTCCAAGCGTAGCAGACCGTCGCTGCCGGCCCGCCTGCGCCCCCGCGCAGCCGGGATGTCAACGGATGCATCTGAAACCATTGGCAGGCCATTGGCGCACTGCACAATCGGCGGGCCGTTCTGGCATAGTTGGGTGCTCCCGCCCACCACGCCACGCCCGCCCATGTCGCCGAAGAAGACCTCGTTCCCGAAGCAGGATATCCGCGTGCTGTTGCTGGAGGGGGTGAGCCAGACCGCGATCGACGTCTTCACCGCCGCCGGCTATTCGCAGATCGAGCTGCACAGCAAGGCGCTGCCCGAAGACGAGTTGAAGGCCCGCATCGCCGAGGCGCACATCGTGGGCATCCGCTCGCGCACCCAGCTCAGCGCTGAGGTGCTGGCTCACGCCAAGCGGCTGATGGCGGTGGGCTGCTTCTGCATCGGCACCAACCAGGTGGACCTGGACGCGGCCGAACTGGCCGGCATCCCGGTGTTCAACGCGCCCTACTCCAACACCCGCAGCGTGGCCGAGCTGGTCATCGCCGAAGCGATCATGCTCACCCGCGGCATCCCGCAGAAGAATGCCGAATGCCATCGCGGCGGCTGGTCCAAGTCGGCCACCGGCAGCCACGAAGTGCGCGGCAAGACGCTGGGCATCATCGGCTATGGCCACATCGGCACCCAGGTGGGCGTGATGGCCGAGGCGATGGGCATGCAGGTGATCTTCCACGACGTGGAAACCAAGTTGTCGCTGGGCAATGCACGCGCGGCGATCAGCCTGGACGACCTGCTGGCGCGGGCCGACATCGTGACCGTGCACGTGCCCGAGACACCGGCCACGCAGTGGATGATCGGTGCGGCCGAGCTGGCGCGGATGCGCCCGGGCGCCCACCTGATCAACGCCGCGCGCGGCACCGTGGTGGACATCGACGCCCTGGATGCGGCCCTGCACGCCGGGCATATCGGCGGCGCGGCGCTGGACGTGTTCCCGGTGGAACCCAAGGGCAATGGCGATGCGTTCGTCTCGCCGCTGACCGCGCACGACAACGTGATCCTGACCCCGCACGTGGGCGGCAGCACGCTGGAAGCGCAGGACAACATCGGCGTGGAAGTGGCCGCCAAGCTGGTGCGTTACAGCGACAACGGCAGCACCCTGTCGGCGGTCAACTTCCCCGAAGTCACCCTGCCCGAGCACGAGGACAGCCTGCGCCTGCTGCACATCCACCAGAACGTGCCGGGCGTGCTGTCCAAGGTCAACGAGATCTTCTCACGCCATAACGTCAACATCGACGGCCAGTTCCTGCGCACCGATGCGAAGGTCGGCTACGTGGTGATCGACATCACCGCCAGCGAGGCCCAGGCCGGCGCGGTGCGTGATGAGCTGGCCGCCATCGCCGGCACGTTGCGCACGCGCGTGTTGTATTGATCCGCAATGGGCGGCGGGACGACCCACGGCCGTCCCCTGCCCGCTAGGTATCGACCGTCGGTCGATACGCCGGTCTACCGCGCCAGCCACCTTTTGGCCATGCGCGGCAGCGAATCGTCGCCGTCCGGGGTCTCGATGAGTGCTGCGGCCACGTCGGTGATCTCGCGCCAGGCCAGCGCCAGCGATTCCTCGCTGATCGCGAACTGCTCGCTGCCCAGCGCACGCACCACGTAGCGGGCATCGTAGTGCCAGTGGCCGGGCACGTCCGGGCGCTCGGGGATCCAGTGCTTGTCGATGTCGAACAGTGCTTCCTCCTCCAGCACCAGACCGGTCAGCCCCGATTCCTCCTCGGCTTCCTTCAGCGCCACCCGGGCCAGGTCGCGGTCGCCATCGGCGTGGCCGCCCAGCTGCAGCCAGCGGCCCAGCTTGCGGTGATGGGTGAGCAGCACGCGCTGCCCGTCGGCGCTGACCAGCCAGGCGCTGCCGGTGAAATGGCCGGCCAGGCGCTCGCGCCGGAAGGGGTTTTCCGGATCGTCCAAAAGTATGCTGAATTCGTCAGCCAGCGCGGCGTGGGCCGGGTGGCGGTGCGCATGGTCGGCCAGTTGCGCGCGCAGTTGGGCATCAGTAACGACAATGGATTCAGGGTTCATCTGCATGGCAGCGGGGGGTTCGGGCGGAATTTGTCGATTATCGCCGGCTCATGCTGCATTTGTGCTTGTGCGCAGGCTTCAGCTTTGGCTAAGGTACAGCGGGCCCCGCTCCGCAGGGGCGCCCAGTTGCCATCAGGGCGCGCGGCAATGTACCGCGTGCCTCACCTTTGTCCATTTAGGGAAGCACTGCATGCTGAAGTCTCTGTTGAGGGTCAAACCGGTCGAACCCGCCGGGCACGTCGATGCCGGCGAGCCCATCGAAGGCAGCCTGGACGGCGAAGCCACACTGAAACGGACCCTCACAGCCAAACACCTCATCATGCTTGGCATCGGCGCAGTGATCGGCGCCGGCATTTTCGTGCTTACCGGCCAGGCCGCGGCCAACCATGCGGGGCCGGCGGTGATGCTGTCCTTCGTGTTCGCCGGCATCGCCTGCGCACTGGCCGGCCTGTGCTACGCCGAATTCGCGGCGATGATGCCGGTCTCCGGCAGCGCCTACTCCTACTCCTATGCCACCCTCGGCGAAGGCATGGCCTGGTTCATCGGCTGGTGCCTGGTGCTGGAATACCTGTTCGCCTCGGCCTCGGTCGCGGTGGGTTGGTCGGCGTACCTGATCAGTTTCATCACCACCACGCTGCACATGCCCTTCCCCGATGCGCTCAGTGCCGCACCGATCGCCTGGGACGGCCATCAGTTCGCCGCCTCGGGCAAGCTGTTCAACCTGCCGGCGGTACTGATCGTGGCGGCGGTGACCGGCCTGCTGTACGTGGGCGTGACCCAGTCCGCGTTCGTCAATGCGATCATCGTGGCGATCAAGGTCTTCGTGATCTGCCTGTTCGTCGGCATCGGCGCGGCGCACGTGGACCCGGCCAACTGGCATCCCTTCATCCCCGAGAACACCGGCGTGTCCGGCGAGTTCGGCTGGAGCGGCGTGTTCCGCGCGGCCACCATCGTGTTCTTCGCCTACATCGGCTTCGACGCGGTCTCCACCGCGGCCGGTGAAACCAAGGACCCGCAGCGCAACATGCCGATCGGCCTGCTCGGCTCGCTGGCGGTCTGCACCATCGTCTACATCATCGTCTGCGCCGTGCTGACCGGCATGCTGCCCTACCACCTGCTGGGCACCGACAAGCCGGTGGCCACCGCACTGGAGGCCTACCCGAGCCTGTCCTGGCTGAAGACCGCCGTGGAAATCGGCGCCATCGCCGGCCTGTCCTCGGTGGTGCTGGTGATGATGATGGGCCAGACCCGCATCGCCTACACGATCTCCCGCGACGGCCTGCTGCCCAAGGTGTTCGGCAAGGTCCACGCGCGCTTCCGCACCCCGTACTGGGCCACGATCGTGGTGGGCGTGATCGCCGCCGCGCTGGCCGGCATGGTGCCGCTGAACGTGCTGGGCGAGCTGGTGTCGATGGGCACCCTGCTGGCCTTCGCCACGGTCTGCGTGGGCGTGCTGATCCTGCGCTACACCCGCCCGGAGCTGCCGCGCCCGTTCCGCGTGCCGCTGGTGTGGGTGATCTGCCCACTGGGCGCGCTGTCGTGCCTGTTCCTGTTCTGGCAGGCGTTCGTGGTGCATTGGCACCTGTTCGTGGGCTGGACCGTGCTGGGCCTGCTGATCTATTTCGGCTACGGCATGCGCCACAGCAAGCTCAACAAGCCCTCGCCCTGATGCACCGACGGGCCGGCCGGTTGGCCGGCCCGTTCCACATACGCCTTATCGACAAGAAACCACACCATGTTCAAGCAACTGTGGGCCACCAAGCACCCGCACGCCGCCCATGAAGACGCCAACGGCCTGAGCCTGCGCCGCACGCTGGGCCCGTGGGGCCTGACCGCCCTGGGCATCGGCGCGGTGATCGGCGGCGGCATCTTCGTCATCACCGGCCAGGCCGCGGCCAACCATGCCGGCCCGGCGATCATGCTGTCCTTCGTGCTGGCCGCCATCTGCTGCGCGTTCTGCGCGATGGCCTATGCCGAATTCGCGGCGATGGTGCCGGTGTCCGGCAGCGCCTATACCTATACCTACGCCACCTTCGGCGAGCTGTCGGCCTGGTTCATCGGCTGGATGCTGGTGCTCGAATACGGCGTCTCGGCCTCGGCCGTGGCGGTGAGCTGGACCGGCTATTTCCTCAGCCTGCTCAGCCATTTCGACATCCACCTGCCGGCGGCACTGGTCAGCGCGCCGCTGGACGCACAGCTGCGCCCGACCGGGGCGATCGCCAACCTGCCCGCCGCGGTGCTGGTGCTGCTGCTCACCTGGCTGTGCTACGTGGGCATCAGCAAGTCCTCGGCGATGAACATGGCCATGGTGGTGCTCAAGACCGGGCTGATCATCCTGGTGATCGTGGCCGGCTGGAAATATGTGGACACCGCCAACTGGACCCCGTTCATCCCCGCCAACGAGGGACCCGGCAAGTACGGCATGGAAGGCGTGCTGCGTGGCGCGGCAATGGTGTTCTTCGCCTACATCGGCTTCGAGGCGGTGTCGGTGGCCGCGCAGGAATCGCACAAGCCCCAGCGTGACATGCCCATCGGCATGCTGCTGTCGCTGGTGATCTGCACGGTGCTGTACATCGCCATGGCCGCGGTGATGACCGGGCTGGTGCCGTACACGCTGCTGGGCACCGACGAACCGGTGGTCACCGCCGTGGCGGCGCACCCGCAACTGGGCTGGCTGCGCATCATCGTGGAAATCGGCGCGCTGATCGGCCTGTCCTCGGTGGTGCTGGTGATGATCATCGGGCAGCCGCGCATCTTCATGATCATGGGCCGCGACGGACTGCTGCCGCCGGTGTTCACCAAGATCCATCCCAAGTACCGCACCCCGCACATCAACACGGTCATCACCGGCATCGGCATCGCCCTGCTGGCCGCGTTGTTCCCGCTGGACATCCTGGGCGAGCTGACCTCGATGGGCACGCTGATCGCCTTCGCCGCCGTGTGCGCCGGGGTGCTGATCCTGCGCCGCACCCAGCCGGACCTGCCGCGCCCGTTCCGCATGCCGATGGCCTGGCTGATCTGCACCCTGGGCGTGCTCAGCTGCATCGCGCTGCTGACGGCGATGACCGCGCACAACTGGATGCTGATGGGCATCTGGACCGCGGTCGGCTTTGCGATCTACTTCGGCTACGGCTACCGGCACAGCCGCCTGCGCGCTGGCGGCGGCCGATAGAGGTAGTGCCGGCCGCTAGGGGTAGTGCCGGCCGCTGGCCGGCAGCACGCACACCCGGCAGATCCACGAACCCCGGTCGTGCCGGCCGCTGGCCGGCAGCACGCACACCTCGGCGGTTCATGAAACCCCGGCCAACGGCCGGCACGACCGAGGGCGTGTCCGGGTTCATGAGAGGCCCGCCGCACGGCGGGCGCGCCAAACCCGGCGGCGCGCCGTAAAATGGCCGCATGAACGCCCCCTCCTACCCCTACGACTCCGCCCGCCTGAGCGACCTGGCCCAGGTGCTGATCGACAACGTCCGCGAGCTGGCCCAGGCCGGGTGGACGCCGGCGACCAGCAGCAACTTCTCCCACCGCCTGGATAACCGCCACGCCGCGATCACCGTGTCCGGCAAGGACAAGGGGCGGCTGGTGGAGGACGACATCATGGTGGTGGACTTCGACGGCAAGGCCGTCGGCCGCCCACTGCGTCCGTCCGCCGAGACCCTGCTGCACACCCAGCTGTACCGCCGTTTCCCGGAAATCGGCTGCGTGCTGCACACCCATTCGCCGGTGCAGACCGTCGCCTCGCGCCTGTATGCGCCGCAGGGCCATGTCCGCCTGGAGGGCTACGAGCTGCTCAAGGCCTTCCACGGCAACAGCACCCACGAAATGGCCATCGACGTGCCGGTGTTTGCCAACACCCAGGACATGGACGTGCTGTCGGCGCAGGTGGACGCGCTGCTGGACCAGCAGTGCCTGTGGGGCTACCTCATCGACGGCCACGGCCTGTATGCCTGGGGCCGCGACATGGCCGAAGCACGCCGCCACCTGGAGGCGTTCGAGTTCCTGTTCCACTGTGAACTGGAACTGCGCCGCCTGCGAGGCTGAATCCGGAGCGCTCACATGGCCGATGGAAATCTGACCCCGCCGCGCCACGCTGCTACCCTACCCGTCCCCCCGACGTCCAAGCTGCCGCCATGAGCCGACTGCGCATCTACAACGACACCGCCCCCGACGCCCCGTTGCTGGACTCCCAGGACGGCGCGCTGATCGCTGCCGAACTGCAGCGGATCGGCGTCACCTTCGAGCGCTGGCAGGCCAGCCAGCCGGTCGCCCCGGGCGCCAGCCAG
>NZ_JAVWXA010000052.1:0-26079 GCF_036662295.1 Stenotrophomonas sp. | reverse complement strand
CGACCTGCTGCAGGCCAGCGCCGGCGAGCGCAGCCACGCGGCGCTGGCCAGCGCGCAGCCGCTGTGGGTGGCCGACTGGGAAGCGCTGATCCTGATGCACGGCGGCCGGCGCCAGGTATTGGACCCGCCGGGCGTACCCAAGCCGCGCGAACTGCGTGCGGTGCTGCCGCTGGGCGCCGATGAAGCCTGGTTCTGCTTCGGCAACCGCGACGTGGTGCATTACCTGGGCGGCCAATGGCGCCGCGAACCGGGCCTGCCCGCGCAGGCCTGCAGCACGCTGGCCGGCGGCCGCGACGGCGAGGTGCTGCTGGGCTATCCCGATGGCAGCGTGCGCATCGGCCGGCCGCGGCGCTGGCGCCACCTGAGCGCTGCGGACGGGCTGGCGGTGGGGCCGATCACCGCCGCGGCGATGATCGGGCGGACCACCTGGGTGGCCGGTGAAAACGGCCTGGCCCTGCTCGGCGTGGATGGCCGGTTCCATCCGGCGCGCTCGGTCACGCCCGGCCTGTTCGAAGGCATCACCGGCATCGTCCGTGATGGCGCCGGCCAGTTGTGGTTGAACGGCAGCCGCGGCCTGGTCCGCATCGCTGCTGACACCCTGGCCCAGGCCGCACTGGCGGGCACGGCGGTGGAACCGCGCCTGTTCGACACCGCCGACGGCATGCCCGGCATCGCCGTGCAGACCACGCCGGTACCCAGTGCGATGCTGGCCGCCGACGGCCTGCTGTGGCTGTCCACCAACCAGGGACTGGCGTGGGTGGACACCCGCGCCGAGCCACCGCGCGCCCCGCCGCCGGTGCCGCACATCGGCAACGTGTCCTACGGCGACCGCCAACAGCCCCTGCACGAGGGCAGCGTGCTGCCGCCGGGCACCACGCAGTTGCAGATCGACTACAT
This sequence comes from Stenotrophomonas sp., assembly GCF_036662295.1. Taxonomy (GTDB): domain Bacteria; phylum Pseudomonadota; class Gammaproteobacteria; order Xanthomonadales; family Xanthomonadaceae; genus Stenotrophomonas. Next base: position 25,182 of record NZ_JAVWXA010000052.1, on the reverse strand, counting down.
GGCCGTCTCGCTCAGCCGCCCCGAGCGCACCCGCTACCGCTACCGCCTGATCGGCCTGGACGAGCGCTGGCAGGACGCCGGCACGCTGACCCGCGCCTTCTACACCAACCTGCCCCCGGGCGACTATCGCTTCGAGGTGGTGGCCGCCAACCAGGACCAGGTGTGGAGCACGCTGGCGGCGCAGCGCCGTTTCCGCATCGCCCCGATGTGGTACCAGACCCTGTGGTTCAACGCCGCCTGCGTGGTGGTGCTGGTGGCGCTGCTGCTGCTGGCCATGCGCCTGCGCAGCCGCCGGCTCACCCAGCTGGTGCGCGCCCGCCTGCAGGAGCGCCATGCCGAGCGCGAGCGCATCGCCCGCGAACTGCATGACACCCTGCTGCAGGGCACCCAGGGCCTGATCCTGCGCCTGCACGCGGTCAGCCAGGCCAGCCACACCCCGCCGCCGGTGCGCGCCGCGCTGGAGGACGCCATGCAGCAGGCCGAGAACGCACTGGCCGAAGGCCGCGACCGGGTCAGCGCCCTGCGCGATGACAGCGATGCCTACCAGGACCTGGGCGCGGCGCTGGTGCAGGTGTATGGCGAACGCGCCGCCGATGCCAGCAGCCCGGCACTGCGCTTGAACGTGGAAGGCACGCCGATGCCACTGCGCCGCGCCGCCGCCGAAGAGGTGTACCTGATCGGTCGCGAGGCCGTGTTGAACGCGCTGCAGCATGCCGCTGCCGGCGCCATCGAGATCGACATCGGCTACGGCCTGCGCGGCCTGCGCGTGCACATCCGCGACGACGGCCGCGGCCTGCCCGACGCGCCCGCCGAGGGCCACTGGGGCCTGGTGGGCATGCGCGAGCGCGCCGAACGCCTCGGCGCCCGCCTGCGCCTGTGGTCGCGTCCGGGGCTGGGCACCGAGGTCGAGCTGTTCCTGCCGCGCCACCGCATCTACCGCCGCCCGGCCCGCCGCTGGCGTTGGCCACGGCCTTCTGGAGACACTGCATGACCCTGCCCTCCCCCCCGATCGGCGTGCTGGTGGTGGACGACCATCCGTTGCTGCGCGATGGCCTGGCCGCCCTGCTCGGCATGCAGGCGGACATGCGCCTGGTGGGCGAGGCCGGTGATGGCGAAGAGGCCGTGGCGCAGTACATCGCCCTGCAACCGGACGTGGTGCTGATGGACCTGCAGCTGCCCCGCGTGGACGGCGTGGAAGCGATCACGCGGATCCGTCGCCACGATCCACGCGCGCGCATCATCGTGCTCACGACCTACCGCGGCGATGTGCGCGCGGTGCGGGCGCTGCAGGCCGGCGCCAGTGGCTACCTGCTCAAGGACATGCTGCGCCATGAGCTGATCGACACCATCCGCACCGTCCACAGCGGTCGTCGCGCCGGCATCCCCGCGCCGCTGGCGGCCAGCATCGCCGCGCACGTGGTCGAAGACAGCCTCTCGCCGCGCGAAACCGAAGTGCTCGGGCACGTGGCCGCCGGTCGCTCCAACAAGGCGATCGGCGAGCAGATGCGCATCTCCGAACAGACCGTCAAGGCGCATATGAAAAACCTCATGGAAAAGCTCGCCGCACGCGACCGCACCCATGCCGTCACCCAGGCACTCAAGCGCGGGATCATCAGCCTGGACGACACCCCGGGCGACGGCGACCCCTGAGCCCGCGCGGGCCACCGTCCGCCCGCGTCAGCGCCGGCGCACGACCAGGCTGGCCGCCGCCGCGGCGGTGGCCAGCAGCGCCACCCCGGTCCAACCCCAATGCGCCAGCGCCAGGCTGCCCAATGCACCGCCGCCGGCCATGCCCAGGAACATTCCGGTGAACAGCAGCGCGTTGAGCCGGCTGCGCGCCTCGGGCACCAATCCGTAGACCAGCGCCTGGTGGGACACCAGCGCCGACTGGAAGCCGAAATCGAACACCACCGCGCTCACCGCCAGCAGCGGCAGGAGGGCCACCGTCGGCAGCCAGCGATCCAGCAGCAACAGCGCAAAGCCCACCAGCGCCACCAGGATGGCCAACCGCGCCACCGCGTGGCTGCCGAGCCGGTCGGCCCAACGCCCGGCCAACGGAGCGGCCAGTGCGCCGGCCGCACCGGCGATGCCGAAGGATCCGGCCGCGGCGCTGCCCAGCCCGAAGCGGGTGTGCAGCATCAGCGCCAGCGTCGACCAGAACGCACTGAACCCCACCGCCAGCAGCCCCTGGGCCAGCACCGCGCGACGCAGCGCGGGCTGGCCGCGCCACAGCGCGACCAGCGAGGCCAGCAGCGCCGGGTAACGCAGGGTGGTGGTGGGGGCGAAGCGCGGCAGTTCGCGCGCCATCGCCACGGCCATCAAGAGCACCGACACCGCCGCCAGCGCGAACATGCTGCGCCAGCCCAGCCATTGCGCCACCCAGCCGCTGGCCACCCGCGACAGCAGCACGCCCAGCAGCAACCCGGTCATCACCTTGCCGACCACGCTGCCGCGCTCGGCCTCCGGCGCCAGGCTGGCCGCCGCCGGCACCACATCCTGGGCCACCGTGGCGGTGAGCCCGATCAGCAGGCTGGCCAGCAGCAGGCTCGGCAGGCTGCCGGCCAGGGCAGCCGCGCCGAGGGCGGCGGCCAGCAGCGCGGCCTTCACCAGGATCAGCCGGCGCCGGTCGATGCGGTCGCCCAATGGGGCCAGCAACAGGATCCCCAGCGCATAACCGAGCTGGGTGAGCGTGGGCACCATGCCGGTGGCGGCGGGGCTGGCGGCCAGGCTCGGCCCGATCACGCCGAGCATCGGCTGGCTGTAGTACAGCGAAGCCACCGAGAAGCCGGTGGCCGCGGCCATCGACAGGATCAGGCGGGGCGCCAGCGACGCGGCGGGCGATGCGGTAGCGGGGATATGCAAGGTGGACATGATCCACTCCAGGCGGTGAGAAAGTGGCGCCAGCATCGGCGCCGGCTCGCCGCGCGTGTAGTAGGCTTCCGCACATATCGTTTATACGAGGCTTGCATGACCGATCCTGCCCGCGTCGTGGGTGCCGACCGCATCGACCTGCTGCGCACGTTCGTGCGCATCGTGGAAAGCGGCAGCCTGTCGGCCGCGGCGGCCCGGCTTGGCACCACCCAGCCCACCGTGAGCCGGCGCCTGCAGGCGCTGGAGCGGCTGTTCGGCCTGCACCTGCTGCAGCGCTCCACCCACGGCATGACCCTCACCGAGGATGGCCAGCGCTGCTTCGCCCATGCCCGCTCGCTGGTGGACGAGTGGGAGGCGATCCAGGCCGACCTGCGCGGCGAAGTGGAGGTGCCGCGCGGCCGCCTGCGCGTGATGGTGCCGCACGCCTTCGGCCAGGCCCAGCTGCTGGAGCCGATGCTGGCCTTCCTGGCGCGCTACCCGCAGGTCACCCTGGAGTGGATGCTGGAGGATCGACATCCGGACTTCATCGCCGAGGGCATCGACTGCGCCATCCGGGTGGGCGCGGTGGAGGCGCCGCACCTGGTCGCGGTGCCGCTGGCCGAGGTGCCGCGCATCGTGATCGCCGCGCCGGCGCTGGTGGGCACGGCCGACCCACGCGATCCGGCGCTGCTGCCGCGCCTGCCGTGGATCGCCCTGACCACCTACTACCGCGACCGTTTCAGCCTGCTGCCCGGCGATGACGGCCCGGCGCTGCAGGTGGAGATCCAGCCGCGCCTGCTCACCGACAACCTGTTCGTGGTGCGCCGCGCGGCACTGGCCGGGCTGGGTGCGGCGGTGGTGTCGGCCTGGCTGGTGGATGCCGAACTGCGCAGTGGCCAACTGGTCCGGCTGCTGCCCGACCGCGAAGCGCCGCCGCTGCCGGTGCACCTGGTGTATCCCTCGGCGCGCCAGATCCCGAGCCGGTTGCGCGCCTTCATCGATTCCATGAAAGCCAGCCTGCCGCAGACCCACGGCATGCGTCCGCGGCCGCTGCCGCCGCGCTGAACGCTGACGCCCGCGGGCCATCTTCGCGGCCCGAAATTGCAAAGCCTTGATAACATAGCCTCTGCTATATTGCGCCGGTGGACATCCGACGCCGCCCCGACCCGACGCCCGCCTGGCCCGCCGCGGCCGACCACACGCCCAGCCTGGGCGCGATGAACGCCAGTGTCGCCGTGCCACGCGGCGGGCATTGGTGGTTCCGGCTGCTGGCCTTCCTCGGGCCCGGCTACATGGTCTCGGTGGGCTACATGGACCCCGGCAACTGGGCCACCGACCTGGCCGGCGGCGCGCAGTTCGGCTACCTGCTGCTCTCGGTCATCCTGCTCTCCAACCTGATGGCCATCGTGCTGCAGGGGCTGTCGGCGCGGCTGGGCATCGCCACCGGCCGCGACCTGGCCCAGGCCTGCCGCGACCACTATTCCAGGCCGGTCAACCTGGGCCTGTGGGTGCTGTGCGAGATCGCGATCATCGCCTGCGACCTGGCCGAAGTGATCGGCACGGCGATCGCGCTCAAGCTGCTGTTCGGCATTCCGTTGCTGGCCGGGGCGATCATCACCGCGGTGGATGTGGTGGTGGTGCTGTGGCTGATGAACCGGGGTTTCCGGGCGCTGGAGGCGTTCGTGATCGCGCTGCTGCTGGTGATCTCCGGGTGCTTTGCGGTGCAGATCGTGCTGGCCGCCCCACCCCTGCAGGCCGTGCTGGGTGGCTTCATCCCGCGTGCAGCGGTGGTCACCGATCCGCAGGCGCTGTACCTGGCGATCGGCATCATCGGCGCCACGGTGATGCCGCACAATCTGTACCTGCATTCGTCGATCGTGCAGACCCGTGCCTACCCGCGCACCGACGAAGGGCGCCGCAGCGCGCTGCGCTGGGCGGTGACCGACAGCACCATCGCCTTGATGCTCGCCCTGTTCATCAACGCCTCGATCCTGATCCTGGCCGCGGCGGTGTTCCATGCGCACGGCCGCACCGACGTGCAGGAGATCGAACAGGCCTACACGCTGCTCGCGCCGATGCTGGGGGTGGGCGTGGCCTCCACCCTGTTCGCGGTCGCGTTGCTGGCCTCGGGCATCAACTCCACGGTGACCGCCACGCTGGCCGGGCAGATCGTGATGGAGGGTTTCCTGCGGCTGCGCATCGCGCCGTGGGCACGCCGGCTGATCACCCGTGGCCTGGCCATCGTGCCGGTGGTGGTGGTCACCGCCCTCTACGGCGAACAGGGCACCGCGCGCCTGCTGGTGCTCAGCCAGGTGCTGCTGTCGATGCAGTTGCCTTTTGCGGTCGTGCCGCTGGTCCGTTTCGTGTCGGACAAGGCGAAGATGGGCGCGCTGGTCGCGCCGCGCTGGCTGATCGCGCTGTCGTGGCTGATCGCGGCCATCATCCTGGTGCTCAACCTCAAGCTGCTGCTGGCCACCTTCAGCGCTTGAGCAGCGGCTGCGCCTTGCGCAGCAACGCCCGGAAGCGCGGGCACTGCAGGTGGCTGGGCGCCTGGCAGGCCGCCGCATGGCGCAGGCCGTCGCGCATCGCGGCCAGTTGCGTGATGCGGCGATCCAGTTCATCGGCCTTGGCCACCAGCGTCGGTCGATCAATGCCGGTGCCGCCATCGCCCCCCAGCATCGCGCCAATGGCCTGCAACGAGAACCCGGCCGCGCGCCCCAACGCGACCAGCGCCAGCCGCTCCAGTACCTCGGCGGCATACACCCGGCGCAGGCCGTGGCGCCCGATCGGCGCGATCAGGCCCATCTGTTCGTAGTGACGCAACGCCGAGGCGGCCAACCCCGAGCGCCGCGCCACCTCGCCGATATCCAGCTCACGCATCGCTTGACCTCAAGTGCACTTGAAGTGGCAGAGTGCGCACTCTCCTCCCCCGCTGGCAAGCCCGGCACAGGTATCGGCATGAATACTCCCTCGCAACACGCGCTCTGGAACGGGCCTTCCGGCCATGCCTGGGTGGAGGCACAGGCCCTGCTGGACGGCATGTTCGCGCCGCTGGCCACCCACCTCGCCCAGGCCGTGCCGATGCACGCGCCCCTGCAGGTGCTGGATGTGGGCTGCGGCACCGGCGCGGTCAGCCTGGCCATCGCCGCCCGGCTGGGCGACGGTGGCCGCTGCACCGGGGTGGACATCTCCGCGCCGATGGTGGCCTGCGCGGCACAGCGCGTGGCGGCGACCGTGCTGCCGGCCGCGTTCGCCATCGCCGACGCGCAGCAGGCGGTGTTCGCGCCCGCCCGCTTCGATCGCATCGTCTCGCGCTTCGGGGTGATGTTCTTCGACCAGCCGGTGCAGGCGTTTTCCAACCTGCGCCTGGCCACCCGCCCAGGCGGCACGCTGCAGGCGCTGGCCTGGCGCAGCGCCGACGACAACCCGTTCATGACCACTGCCGAACGCGCCGCCGCCCCGTGGCTGGACCTGCCCGCACGCGTACCCGGCGCCCCGGGGCAATTCGCCTTTGCCGACCCGCAGCGTGTGCGGGGGTTCCTGTCCGAGAGCGGCTGGGCCGACATCGACCTGCGGCCGCTGGATGTGGCCTGCACGATCAGCCGCGACGCATTGCGCACCTATGTGGCGCTGCTGGGGCCGGTCGGCGCGATGCTGCGCAGCGAGGCGATGGCGCCGGCGGTGCGTCACCAGGTGCTGGCGGCGATGGACCACGCGTTTGCGCCGTTCGTGGAGGGTGAGACGGTGCGCTTCAACGCCGCGTGCTGGGAACTCCGGGCGCACGCGCCCTGAGCACGCAGCGCACGCGGCTTGCCCGCCATGTGCGCCGGGCCTAGCGCGGCGCGACCGCCAGCCGCGTGCGCAGCCGGGCCTCCATCTGCGCATCGGTGAGTGCATAGCCCAACACTTCCTGCAGCTTGCCATCGGCGCCGAGCAGGAACCACGAGGCGGTGTGCTCGAAGGTAGCGGCCTCGCCCTCGCCCACGCGCTGGTAGCTCACGCCCAGGCTCTCGGCCACCGCGCGGGTGCCGGCCTCGTCGGCCGCCAGGCCGATGAAGCCCGGATCGAACGCGGACAGGTAGTCGCGCAGGTGCGCCGGCGTGTCACGGGCGGGATCGACCGTGACGAACACCACCTGCAGATCCGCGCCCAGCGGCCCGAGCCGGCGCTTGAGCTGTACCGCCTTGACCAGGCTCAGCGGGCATACTTCCGGGCAATGGGTGAAGCCGAAGAACAGCAGCGTCGGCTTGCCACGCAGACCACTGATCGACAGCGTGCGGCCATCGCTGCTGCGCAGCGCCACCGATTCCAGCGCGGCCTGGCCCATGATCGGCGCCTGGCCCGGGCTGCAGCCGGCCACCATCGCCAGGCCCAGCAGCAGCCCGCCGGCACGCCGCATCATGGCCGGCCCCCGTGGGCATGGGCCGGCATGCCCTGCCCGTCACGCACCACGAAATCCACCCGCTGCTCGCCGCCGTGGGCCAGCTGCAGGTGCACGCTGACGCGCTGGCCCACCTGCAACGGTCGCTTGGGGTGCATCAGCATCAGGTGGTAGCCGCCGGGCTGCAGTGCGATGCGGCGACCGGCCGGCAACGCCAGCCCATCGGCCAGGGCCTGCATGCGCATCACCTCGCCGTCCATGCGCATTGCATGCACCTGCACCTGCGCGAAGCCGGTGGCACGGGCACCCAGCAGCCGGTCCGCCGGGCCGTGGTTGTGCAGCGCCACGTAGCCGGCGGCCACGCCGGCGGCCGGTGGTGGCAGCCGGATCCAGGCCTCGCGCGCCTCCACCCGCGCCGCCGCCGGTGCACCGGGCGGCGGCGCCGCACCGGCCAGGGGCGCAGCCCCCAGCCAGAGCAGCACGGCCAGTGCCGCCGCCTGCCGCGCCGTGCTCATGCGCCCGCGCCCGCCCCTGTCTGCATCGGCATCATGTTCTGCGTCGCGTTGTGCATCACCCACAACGAGCCGGCCACCACGATCGCGATCAGGAAAGCCGTGCACAGGAAAATGCCGGTGTTCTCGCGTTGGCTGCGCCCGGCCCCGATGTGCAGGAACAGCATCAACTGCGCCACCAGCTGCACCACGCACAGCACCACGATGGCGGTCAGGCGCAGCGCCGGCGGCACCAGCCCGGTCATCACCACGCCAAAGGAGGCCCCGGTGAGCACCAGGCACAGCAACAGGCCAAGCACGTAGCCCTTGAGGGTGGCGTGGCCGCCGCCGTGATCGGATCCAGACGCATCCGCGCTCATACGAACTCCCGCAGGTAGACGAAGGTGAAGACACAGATCCAGATCAGGTCCAGGAAGTGCCAGAACAGGCTCAGGCAGGCCAGGCGCCGGCGCACGATGCCGTCCAGGCCGAAGGTGAGCACCTGGTGGATCATCACCGCCAGCCACAGCAGGCCGAAGGTGACGTGCAGGCCATGGGTGGCCACCAGCGTGAAGTACGCCGACAGGTAGGCGCTCACATCCGGCGTGGCCCCTTCGTGGATCAGCTCGGCAAACTCATACAGTTCCATGCCGATGAACACCGCGCCCAGCAGGCCGGTCACCGCCAGCCAGGCCACCACTTGGTTGCGCCTGCCCGCCTGCAGGCCCAGCATCGCCAGGCCGAAGGTGAAGCTGCTCAGCAGCAGTACCACCGTTTCGGACAACACGAAGCCCAGCTTGAACAGGTCCTTGCCGCTGGGGCCGTCGGCGGTGCCGTTGAGCAGCACGCCGAAGGTGGCAAACAGCACGGCGAAGATCAGGCAGTCGCCCATCAGGTACATCCAGAACCCCACGACGGTCTTGCTGCCATCGTCGTGGTGCGCGTGGCCGTCGTGCTGACCGGCCTCCACCTGCGCGTGCGCGGTGGCCAACAGGGTGTCGCCGCTCATGCCCGGGCTCCTTCCATCTGCGCGTGGTGCGCGTCCTCAATGCGTTTCACCTCGGCCGCGGGCACGTAATAGTCCACGTCGCGATCGTAGGAACGCCGCACGAAGGTGGCGATCACCCCGACCAGGCCCAGGCCGGCCACCAGCCACATGTGCCAGACCAGGGCGAAGCACAGCACCAGGCTGAACACCGAGATCACCACCCCGGCGGCGGTATTGCGCGGCATGTGGATGTCCTCGTAGCGGGCCGGGCGCGGGTACGCGCGACCGTGCTGCTTTTCGTCCCAATGCTGCTCCAGCGAGGTGATCGTGGGCAGCGTGGCGAAGTTGTAGAACGGGGGCGGCGAAGACGTGGCCCATTCCAGGCTGCGCGCGTTCCACGGGTCGCCGGTGAGGTCGCGGTTGGCCTTGCGGTCGCGCACGCTCACGTAGAACTGGATGAACATCGCCGCGATGCCGGCGGCGATCACCAGCGCACCGATGGCCGCCACGATCAGCCAGGGCTGCCAGCCCTCCACCGCGTAGTGGTTCATGCGCCGGGTCATGCCCTTGAAGCCGAGCACGTACAACGGCATGAAGGCCAGGTAGAAACCGACCAGCCAGCACCAGAACGAGACCTTGCCCCAGCGCTCGTCGAGGGTGAAACCAAATGCCTTGGGGAACCAGAAGGTGATGCCGGCCAGGCAGCCGAACACCACCCCGCCGATGATCACGTTATGGAAATGCGCGATCAGGAACAGGCTGTTGTGCAACACGAAGTCCGCACCGGGGATGGCCAGCATCACCCCGGTCATGCCGCCGATGGCGAACGTGACCATGAAGCCGATGGTCCACATCGTGGACGAGTGGTAGCGGATGCGGCCGCGATACATGGTGAACAGCCAGTTGAACAGCTTCACCCCGGTGGGGATGGAGATGATCGAGGTCATGATGCCGAAGAACGCGTTGACGTTGGCGCCCGAGCCCATGGTGAAGAAGTGGTGCAGCCACACGAAGAAGGACAGCACGCCGATGGAACAGGTGGCGTACACCATCGAGCGGTAGCCGAACAGCGGCTTGCCCGAGAAGGTGGCGATGATCTCCGAGAACGCGCCGAAGCACGGCAGGATCAGCACGTACACCTCCGGGTGGCCCCAGATCCAGATGAGGTTGACGTACATCATGGCGTTGCCGCCGGCATCGTTGGTGAAGAAATGCATGCCGAAATAGCGGTCCATCGACAGCAGCACCAGCGTGGCGGTAAGCACCGGGAAGATCGCCACGATCAGGATGTTGGTGATCAGCGCGGTCCAGGTGAACACCGGCATCTTCATCAGGTCCATGCCCGGCGCACGCATCTTGAGGATGGTGACGATGAAGTTGAGCCCGGTCAGGGTGGTGCCGATGCCCGATACCTGCAGCGACCAGATGTAGTAATCCACGCCCACCGTGGGGCTGTACTGGATCCCCGACAGCGGCGGATAGGCCACCCAGCCGGTGGCGGCGAAATCGCCGACGAACATCGACAGCATCACCAGCACCGCGCCCACCGCCGACAGCCAGAAGCTGAGCGAGTTGACGAACGGGAAGGCGACGTCGCGCGCACCGATCTGCAGCGGCACCACGATGTTCATCAGGCCCACGATCAGCGGGGTGGCCACGAAGAAGATCATGATCACCCCGTGCGCGGTGAAGATCTGGTCGTAGTGCTCCGGCGGCAGGTAGCCGGCTGCGTCGTTGGCCGCGATCGCCTGCTGGGCGCGCATCATCAGCGCATCGGCGAAGCCGCGCACCAGCATCACCAGGGCCAGCAGGATATACATCACCCCGATCTTCTTGTGGTCCACCGAGGTGATCCACTCGGTCCACAGGTAGCCCCACTTCCGGTAGTAGGTGATGCCGGCGATGATCGCCAGGCCGAGCAGCGCCGAGCCGGCCAGCGCGGCCATGATGATCGGCTCGTGGTAGGGAATCGCTTCCAGGTTCAACTTTCCAAGCACAATCAGTTCTCCGCGGTGCGGCTGGCGGCGGGCGCGGCCAGGCTCACGAGTTGGGTTTTCGCCCCGGGCACCTCGCCCGGCAGGCAGATCTCGTCATCGGGCATGCCGCCGTGGCGGCGCACGATGCTGCCGAACAGGCCGGTATCCACCGCGGCGAAGCGCTGCAGCGGCGCGCCGTGGGTGGGCGCTTCCAGTTCGGCCAGGCGCGCCGCGCCCAGGTGCTCGCCGGTGGCGCGGGCCTGGGCCAGCCAGCGGGCGAAGTCCGCGTCGGTGACCACCCGCGCCGGGAACTTCATGTCCGAGAAGCCGGCGCCGCTGTAGGCCGAGGACATGCCGGCATAGGTGCCCGGGGTGTGCCCGATCAGGTGCAGGCGGGTCTGCATCCCGGCCATGGTGTAGACCATGCTGCCCAGCTGCGGCACGAAGAAGGCGTTCATCATCGACTCGGAGGTGAGCTTGAACGCCACCGGCGTATCCACCGGCATCACCAGCTCATTGACCGTGGCCACGTTGTGGTCGGGATAGATGAAGAGCCACTTCCAGTTCAGCGCCACCACTTCCACGCGCAGCGGCGCCTTGTCCGAGGCGATCGGCCGGTACGGGTCCAGCGCGTGGGTGCTCTTCCAGATCAGCACCGCCAGCACCACGATGATCAGGCACGGGATGGTCCAGATCACCACCTCGATGGCGGTGGAGTGCGACCAGTCCGGGGCGTAGGTCGCCTTGGTGTTGGAGGCGCGATAGCGCCACGCGAAGTACAGCGTGAGCAGGATCACCGGGATCACCACCAGCAGCATCAGCCCGGTGCAGACCAGGATCAGCTGCATTTCCTGCTCGGCGATGCTGCCCATCGGGTTGAACAGTTCCAGCGCGCTGCAGCCGGCGAGCAGCGGCACCACGGCCGCCAGGGCGCACCAGCGGGCGATGCCGGCCACGCCCTTGCGCGGCAGGCGGGGAGGATGTTGTGTAACGGGGTTCATGCGGGACGGCCCTTCCAACGCGGTGCCGGGCCGGGCGGCCCGGATCATGAAAAGTGGCGGGCACTCCCCTGCATGACCGATATGCATGGGGGGTGCCCGCCGCAGCCGCGTACGTTAGGCAACGACATGATCCATACATGATGCGACACACTGTCGCAGTGCCCGGCGCGGCCGGGCGTAAGATGCGCCGATGCAGTGGAACACCCTCATCGCCGACGGCCACGGGCCGGTCTACCTGCGCATCGTGCAGGCGCTCGAACGCGCGGTGTGGTCGGGCACGCTGCGCCCCGGCGAGCGCCTGCCGGCCCAGCGGCGCCTGGCCGCCGAACTGGGCGTTGACCTCACCACGGTCACCCGCGCCTTCACCGAAGCGCGCAAGCGCGGCCTGATCGACGCGCGCGGTCCACTGGGGTCGTTCGTGGCGCCCCCGCAGGTCGAGCTGGCGCACCTGCTCGACCTGAGCATGAACATCCCGCCCAGCCCGGCCGGCGGTGAAGTGGCCGCCATGCTGCAGCGTGGGCTGTCCAGCGTGCTCAGCCGCAGCGATGCCGGCACCCTGATGACCTACCACGTGGGCGGTGGCAGCCGCGCCGACCACCTGGCCGCACAACAGTGGCTCAAGCCGATGCTGGGCAAATGCGATATCGCCCGGCTGGTGGTCACCGAGGGCGCGCAGGCTGCCCTGACCGCGTTGCTGCTGGCGCTCACCCGCGCCGGTGACACCGTGCTGTGCGAGCCGCTGGTCTACCCCGGCCTGCTGCACGCCGCCCGCGTGCTGCAGCGCACGCTGCAGGTGGTGGCCTGCGACGAACACGGCATGCGTCCCGACGACCTGCGCCGCCAGGTGCGGGCCACCGGCGCGCGCGTGGTCTACCTCAACCCCACCGCGCAGAATCCCGCCGCGCGCACCGTGCCCGAGGCGCGCCGGGCGGCGCTGGCCGAGGTGGTGCGCCAGCTGGACCTGCAGGTGCTCGAGGACGACCCCTACTGGCTGCTGGAGGCGAAGGCGCCGCCACCGCTGGCGCTGCTGGCACCGCAGCACACCTGCTACATCGCCACGTTGTCCAAGTGCCTCAGCCCCGGCCTGCACACCGCGTTTGTGCACCTGCCCGAGCGCGTGCCGCGCCAGGCCGTGCTGGAGGCGCTGCGCGCGGTCAACCTGATGGCGCCGCCGCTGATGAACGCGCTGGTCACCCAGTTGATCCTGGACGGCGCGGCCGCCGCGATGCTCGCCCGCGTGCAGGACGAAGCCGCCGAGCGCCGCTACCTGGCGCGCTCGGCGCTGTCGCCGCGGTTCCTGCAGCACTGCGCCGGCGTGCATGCCTGGTGCCGCCTGCCGGCGCACTGGACCGATGCCAGCCTCACCCACGCGGCGCGGTTGCAGGGCCTGGGCATCGCGCCCTCCTCGGCCTTCACCCCGGACGGGGTGGCCATCAACGACGCGGTGCGCATCTCACTGGGCGCGGCAGCCAGCCGCCAGGACCTGCACAAGGCGCTACGCCAGCTGGACCAGCTGATGCACGTGGCCGCTTCGGCCGACGCCGACTGGAAGGTGTAGGCCCGCGCTGGTCAGTCGAGCAGATCGTGCAGGTCCCGATCGCCGGGATTGAGCAGGGTGCGCGCGCGCCCCACATGGAACAGCTCGAAGCGGCCCTTCTCCTCATCCACCACGCGCACCCCGTCGAGCACGGCCAGCACGCCGAACACCGCCGCATGGGTCGCCTCACCCACGACCGCGCGCACGTTGGCCTTGTCCTGGTCGGACAGGCCGTTGTACCACTGCGACAGGGCCACTGCCCGCGCCGCCGGCCGTCTGCCCGGGGGCGATTGCAGGTTGCGCATCGTGGTATCGGTGGCGGCGTCCTGTGCATGCTGCTGGATCGCCTGGACGAACTGCTCGCTGTTCATGGGAATGTCCGGATGAAGGTCGACGTGCAAGGGTATGGTCACCGCACGCTCAAGGACGCCATGTCGCTGCCGATATAGCGGCCTTGCATGGACACATCGCGCGGGCGGCGAAGGAGCAACATGGCGGATATGGAAACGATGGTCAACGACCTCTACGCGGATGCGGATGTACAGCGCATGCTGGCGCTGGCGTGCAAGGCCGAACCCCTGCATATCTGTTTCCCCAGGGAGGTCAACGTCTCGCGCTTCGTTGCCTGGCTGCTCGACCCCAACCAGGGCCACGGCTTGAGCGATCGGGCCATCAAATCCCTGCTCACCCGCGCCGGCCAGAGCGACCGCGCCTGCAGCCTCACGGCGAACGAGCGGCGCTTCCTGTCCGCATCCAGCGTGCAGACACAGTCGTTCTCCTCGATGATCGTGACCACCGAGGCCGATGTCAGCAATGGCAAGGGCAAACGCTGCAGCGTGGACATCCTGGCGATGGATCCGTTCGCCCGCCTGTACATCGCCATCGAGAACAAGTTCGGCGCGCGCGAGGGCGTGGCCCAGACCCACAACTACAGCCGGCACCTGGGCAAGCTGTTCCCGACCTATCGCGGCATCCATATCTTCCTGGACAGCAACGACGCCACGCCGCAAGGGGATTGCTGGCTCCCGGTCGGCTACGACTGGCTGTCCGGGTTCCTGGCCGACGCCGAGCGGATGAACTGGTTGTCGGCAGAGGTGAAAAGCACGCTCTCGCAGTTCCGGTCCATCATCCAGGACGCCGACGAGGAGTCGTCCTCCAGCAGCCCACTGGCCGCGCTGGTGAGCAAGGTGGCCGGCAACTATGGCCCCGTACTGGGCCTGATGCAGACGCTGTTCAACACCCAGGCGACCAGCCTCCGCGCGGCGCAACTGGCCGCGCTGGTTGCGCCGGGCGAAGTGGGCAACGATGCCAAGGCCAGGGTCAGGCTGTTCCAGCTTTACTGCCGTGCGCCGGCGACCTGGGACAAATGCATCCGGCAGCGCCAGTTCGCGCGCGTCAACGCAGAACTGCGCGCGGCCTTCCCCGACCTGGAAACCGAGCCGCGACGGGTGGTGACCTCCTTTACCCGAAAGGACTGGATACGGTTGCTGGAGCTCCCCGAGGAAAACCCCACCGAGTACCTCTGGGCGGCCGGTATCCACGTGCGATTGGTGGATGAGAAGTTCCGCATCGTCAGCTGGATCCAGTTCGCCAATGTCAGCACCGCATTGCGCGAGCCGCTGCTGAAGCTCTCGGCGACATTCCGCAGCACCTACGGCATCGGTGCCCGCAACCGCGACCACGGCTGGCATGCGCTGCGTCGCTCGGTGCTGCTCACCCCTGCGAAGGTAGCCGAGGAAGCGGTGGCCCACATGCGTGAACTGAGCCAGGCGATCAGCACCCTGCCCTGATGTCCTGCAACGGCAGGCCGGCCGGTGCCGGCTGGCCTGCCCTCCCTCAGCGCGGCAACGACCGCAGCATCGCCTCGCGGCTGGTCACGAAATCCGGCGGTGGCAGGGTGAGCGTGGCATCGCTGACCGTCTTGCCGGCAAGGAACCCGCTGATGGCCGCGGCAATCGCGGGGTCGCCCAGCCACATTTCGTTGTCATGGCTGGCACCGCGAACCAGCAGCGAGACGCCGTGGGCAAAGCCCGGTCGCAGTGCCTCGGCGTTGGCCGGCGGCGTGCGCCCATCCAGCGTGCCGCTGATGAACAGCGTGGGCACGTCGCTGCGCAACGGACCGCGGAAATCCTCGCCCAGATCGACCAGGCCCAGCCCGTCGCCCACTGCCGGGAACGGGAAGTTCAAGGCATCGCCGAACAGGCTTGCCCGCGCCTGCGCGTCGACCAGGGCGCGCCGCTGCGGGCTCTGCCCGGAGGCGACGTCCATCGCCAGCGACATGGCACTGAACGCACCCAACTCACCGCGCAACAGCAGCACGATGTCGGCCAGCGGCCCGTAGTCGCCGCGCTCGGCTTCGCGCAGGGCGAACGGCAGCCACTGCTGGGTGGTGCGACGCCCCAGCATGGCGGCCAACGATGGCAGCGAACTGGCCGTGGGCCGCGCGCACGTGGCGGCGCTGCGCGGCGAACTGGCGCTGGGTTGAGACGCCTCAGCGCGCGGGGCTGGTGGCGCGCGCCTTCTTCCACGCGGCCTCGAACTCGCCGGCGGTGATGCCGTCGTCCTCGTCCAGGTCCAGCCAGGACAGCGGCTGGTCGGCCAGCATGAAGCGCTCATCGCTCTGGCCGGTCTTGTCCGACCACACGGTGAGGCTGCGATAGATCTCCACCTGGCGCACGATCTCATCGCCCATGGCCTCCATCAGCACGGTGCCTTCGCCGAGTTCAGACTCGGCCCAATGCTTGAAATACTGCTTCCTGCTGCTCATTGCGCGATCCGGGTGGGGGCTGGAGGGCGCAGACTATACCGCGCCCGTCGCCCGCCCGGCCGTTGCGATCGCCGTCGGCAGCGACCAGGACTCACCGTGCATCCACGGGATGGCCGCTAGCGTGGCCCCCAGCCGTGGTCAGCAGCGCCACGGGTCCCCCGCCCCCGGAGCCACCACATGAAGATCCTCATCGTCCTCACCTCCCACGACCAGCTTGGCGACACCGGCCGCAAGACCGGGTTCTGGCTGGAAGAGCTGGCCGCGCCCTACTACGTCTTCAAGGATGCCGGCGCCTCGCTGGTGCTGGCCTCGCCACGTGGCGGCCAGCCGCCGTTGGACCCGAAGAGCAACGAGGCCGATGCACAGACCGAGCAGACCCGCCGCTTCGAGGCCGATGCCGAGGCGACCGCGCAGCTGGCGGCTACCGTGCGCCTGGACAGCGTCAACCCGGCCGACTTCGACGCGGTGTTCTACCCCGGTGGGCACGGCCCGCTGTGGGACCTGGCCGAGGATCGCCATTCCATCGCCCTGATCGAGTCCTTCATCGGCGCGGACAAGCCGGCGGCGCTGGTCTGCCATGCGCCCGGCGTGCTGCGCCACGTCAAGGCCGCTGACGGCAAGGCGCTGGTGGCCGGCAAGCGCGTCACCGGCTTCACCAACAGCGAGGAAGCCGGCGTGGGCCTCACCGAGGTGGTGCCGTTCCTGGTCGAAGACATGCTGCAGGCAGCCGGTGCCGACTACAGCAAGGGCCCCGATTGGGGCGTGCACGTGGTCCAGGACGGACGGCTGATCACCGGCCAGAACCCGGCCTCGTCGGCGGAAGCCGCGCAGGTGCTGATCCAGCAGTTGCAGGCGGCGGGTACGCCGTAAACGCAGCCGTTGATCGACAGCAGGTGCGCAACGATGCGCCTGCTGTCAACCGCGGCATGGCGCCTGCGCGGGCTAGGCCATGCCCGCGCGAATGACCAGGACCACCGCCACCGCGATGGCCGCCCAGGCCAGCAGGCCCACGATCGTGCAGGCCGTGTCCGAGGCCTCATGGTGGGGCCGCAGCACGCGCAGGATCCAGTAGCCGCTGCCGCGCAGGATCGTCTCGATGAAAAACTCGACGACCAGCCAGGCCACGAAACGAAAGAACCCGCCCAGCAGGCTGCCTGCAATCTCATCGACCGGCATTCGCACTCCCTCGCATCGACGCTCCGGGGTCATCCACCCCAACGCGTCGATCTTATCGGCGCAGGGGCCATCACCACAATCGCGCACGGCCTCCGTTGGATCTCACCTGCGCGGGGACGACACGCCCATCGGACGTGTCGCCCCTGCCGTGGCCCGCCGTATCAGGGCGTGGCCGGCGCAGGCGGCGTGGCAGGCACCGCCGGCACCGGCACCGCCACCGCCGTCTCCGGGGTCACCCGCCAGACGGTGTTGGCCAGGTCGTCGGCCACGATCAGCGCACCGCGCGGGTCCACGCTGACCCCCACCGGGCGGCCGCGCGTCTTGCCATCCTCGCCACGGAAGCCGGACATCACGTCCACCGGATCGCCGGCCGGGCGACCGTCACGGAACGGCACGAACACCACCTTGTAACCCACCGGCGGATTGCGGTTCCAGCTGCCGTGCTCGCCCACGAACACGCCATCGGCAAACGCGGTGCCCATGCTGGCCGTCGAGAACGCCACGCCGAGCGCGGCCACGTGCGAGCCCAGCGCGTAATCCGGCGCGATGGCGCTGGCCACCTTGGCCGGATCCTGCGGCATCACCCGCGTGTCCACGTGCTGGCCCCAATAGCTGTAGGGCCAGCCGTAGAACGCGCCCTCGCGCACCGAGGTGAGGTAATCGGGCACCAGGTTGGGGCCGATCTCGTCGCGCTCGTTCACCACCGCCCACAGCGCGCCGCTGCCCGGCTGGATCGCCAACGCGGTGGGGTTGCGCAGGCCGGTGGCATACACCTTGTGCGCGCCGGTACTGGCGTCGATCTGCCAGACCTGGGCGCGATCCAGTTCCACGGCCATGCCGCGTTCGGTGATGTTGCTGTTGGAGCCGATGCCCACGTACAGGAACCGGCCGTCGGCGCTGGCGGCCATCGATTTGGTCCAGTGGTGGTTGATCGCCGCCGGCAGCGCGGTGAGCGTGGTCGGGGCGGCGCTCGCCTTGGTCTGCCCGGGCTGGTAGTCAAAGCGCACCACCGCGTCCTGGTTGGCCACGTACAGCACGTTGCCGATCAGCGCCAACCCGTAGGGGGCGTTGAGCTTGTCGGCGAACACGGTCTTGAGTTCATACACGCCATCGCCGTCGGCATCGCGCAGCAGGCTGAGGCGGTTGCCGCTCTTCACCGCGGTATTGCCCTTGGCCTTGATCTTGCCGGCGATCACGTCCTTGGGCTTGAGGTTGGGTGCGCTGCCACCGCGGCCCTCGGCCACCAGGATGTCGCCGTTGGGCAGGATCAGGGTCTGTCGCGGAATGGCCAGGTCGGTGGCGATCGCCTGGATGCGGTAGCCCTTGGGCACGCTCGGGGTGTCCTTGCCCCACGCGGCCGGCTCGGCGATGGTCATGTCCGGCATCACCCCGCGATGCGGCGCGGGCAGCTCCGGCTGGGCGCCCAGCTGGTTGAGCGGCGGTGCCTGCTGGCTGCAGGCGGCCAGGGCGGTGGCCAGCACCGGCAGGCTGATCAGGCGGAGGCGGCGGTTCATCGCACCACTCCCGCGCGCAGGCTGGAGAATCCCAGCCAGGTGGCCAGCAGCGCCAACACCGTCACCAGCACCGACAGCACCAGCGCGCCCGGCATGATCGCCCACGCGTCGCGCGCATGGTGCAGCGCGTTGATGAAACCGGCCACCCAGGTCAGCACCAGCATCAGCAGGTAGCCCAACCGGCGCGGCCGGCTGAAGCTGCCGATCAGCGCGCACAGCAACGCCACCGACGTGATCACCATTGCCCCCACCAGCAACCAGGCCGCGAAGTTGGCCCATTGGATCTCGTAGGTCCGCCAGTACGCGTAGTCGGCCAGCAACGCACCGAGGAACAGCGGCAGCACGCCGCCCAGCACCGCGGCGTGGAACGGATGGATGGCCCATGATCGGGTCGTGACGACGGTGGACATCAGGGTGGTCTCCTGCACTGCGCGGCGGCGGAAACCCGGATGCTGCCAGCCACGGCGGATGCGCGGCGTGATGCCCGCGCGTGCTCAGTGGCCCGATGCGTGCGGCAAGGCGGCGGCCGCCTCACGTACCTCCGGGCAGTACGTCTCATAGCCGACGACGGGCAGCGCCTCGATCCGGCGCGCCAACGCAACCGGGTCGTCGGTGCGGGCCACGGCGCCGGCAACGGACTGCAGGGCGTCGGTATAGCAGACCCCGTCGTCGAAGTGGGCCGACATCTCGCCGAGCATGAAGAACAGCGGCGCCGCACACGCGACCGCCGCCAACCCCAGCCATCGCCGCGCGGCCGGTGGCGCGGCAAAGGACAGCAGGTACAGCACGGCGGTGAGTGCGAAACCGACCACGAGCAGGATCAGGCTCATCGGCGTTCGGCCTCTTGCGGCGGCCGGCCAGGAGGGGCAACGCGGCACATGGCGATGCCGATGGCCAGCATCGCCACGCCGGCCAGCACGGTGAATGCACCCACCAACAGCCGGTAGGCCCAGTGCGCGTCGGCCGGCACGAGGCGCGGCGGTGAGAAGCGGCTGGCGGCGACCAGCTGACCGGTGTCCAGGAACCAGGCGCCGACAAGCGCAAGAAACGCCGCCCCCAGCAGCACGCAGAGCGCACCGATCCATCGGTACGCATGACGGCGGACCCGCGCCGACAGCTTGGCGGCCGCATACGCCGCCACCGGCAGGCCGACCGCGCCCAGCACCAGGCGCACGACCGTGTCCTCGCTCAGCATGGCGCCGCCCCGGCAATGGCGCGGCAGCGCCCGGCCCCGGCCAACGCGGCGACGTGCATGACGTGATGCCGCCCGAAGCCGCCGTCCTTGTCTTCCATGCGCATCCTTGTGGCTGTCCTCCGAACAGTATGCCTGCTGCCGCCGCCGCTGCCGAAGCGGCCACGCCGCACGCCCCGCTATCGTGGCAACGGCGCCGGGCGCGGCGCGAAGAAGAACAGCAGCACCAGCACCGCGCCCATGCCGATGAAGAGCAGGCCACTGAGCAGGTGCACATCGTTGCTGGTATCCAGCCCGGCCATGACCTTCAACGCGACCTCGTGCTGGTAGTCGATCAGGCCGCGCTGGGGGTGGCCCTCGACATAGCGGCCGAGGCTGCCGCGCAGGCGCAGTGGCGAACCGGCGTGGTCGGTGACGTCGAAGAGGTAGACCGAGAAGGCGATCTGCGCCAGCCCGGCCAGCATCGAACACAGCCCCATCAGCAGCACGGTCGGTCGCATGGCGTCAGCTCGGGTGGGTGGGTCTGGCGTTTCCGCACGGCGCGTCCGTGGCGGGGTGGATGGGCCGAGCTTACCCGCCCGGCCCGGCGCGGGCACCCTGCGAGGGGCCACCACCGGTCCCGGCCTGCCCACCACCGGTCACCCCCCGCCGCCCCTGCACCCGCCCCTGCTGACCGCCGCACCCGGCAGGCACACACTGGCGGCCATCGCCAACCGGCCGTGCACCAGGGAGTGTTCCAATGAAACGACGTGACTGCCTCAAGGCCGGCCTGGCCCTGCCCTTACTCCCGCTGGTGCTGAAGGCCGCGGCCGCCGCGCCTGCCGCCCCGCTCTGGCAGCGGGTGCGCCCCGGGACCGCCGGCTGGCCCAGTGCCGCCGACTGGGCCGGGTTGTCCCGCGCGGTGGATGGGCGCCTGTCGGTGCCGCAGTCGCCGCTGCTGGCCGACCCGGCCACCCGCGCCGAGGCACTGGCCCAGTTGCGCAATCCGTTCTACCTCGGCGACCAGCCCGCGCTGACCCAGACCAGTGGCTACTTCGGCGCGTGGCGCTCGGTGCCCAGCGCGCAGATGGTGGCCGCCACCCAGGCCAGCGACGTGGTCGCGGCGGTGGACTTCGCGCGGCGGCACCGGCTGCGGCTGGTGGTCAAGGGCGGTGGCCACAGCTATCACGGCACCTCCTGCGCACCGGATTCGCTGCTGGTGTGGACGCGCGCGATGAACCAGGTGCAGGTGCACGACGCCTTCGTGGCCCAGGGCGCCGATCCAGACACGGCGGCACAGCCGGCGGTCAGCGTGGGCGCCGGGGCGATGTGGATCGATGCCTACGCGGCGGTCACCACCCGGCACGGGCGCTATGTGCAGGGCGGTGGCTGCACCTCCGTTGGCGTGACCGGGCTGGTCACCGGCGGCGGCTTCGGCAGCTTCTCCAAGGCGTTCGGCACCGCCGCTGCCAGCCTGCTGGAAGCCGAGCTGGTCACCGCCGACGGCCAGCTGCGGGTGGTCAACGCGCACCAGGAGCCGGAGCTGTTCTGGGCGCTGAAGGGCGGCTGCGCCGGCAGCTTCGGCGTGGTGACCCGGATGACGCTCAGGACCCATGCGCTGCCGGACACCTTTGGCGGCGTCACGCTCAAGGTGCAGGCCGACAGCGAGGCCAGCTGGCGTGCGCTGGCCGCGCAGGTGCTGCGCTTCTACCGCGATGCGCTGTGCAACCCGCACTGGGGCGAGCAGATCACCTTCGGCGGCGAGCGCACGCTGTCCATCGCGATGGTGTTCCAGGGCCTGGACCGGGCCACCGCCGAGGCGACCTGGCAGCCGCTGCTGGCCTGGCTGGGCGAACGCCCCGCCTACACCGTGCGCGCGCCGCTGCAGGTGCTGGCCCTGCCCGCGCGCGACTTCTGGGACGCCGACTTCTTCCGCCAGCATGCACCGGCCTTCATCGTCGAGGACACGCGGCCCGGCGCGCCGTCGCACCACATGCTGTGGCAGGGCGACCAGGGCCAGGTGGGCTGGTTCCTGCACGGCTATGCCTCGGCCTGGCTGCCGTCGGCCCTGCTGGGCGAGGACCGCCTCGCGGCCAGCGCCGATGCCCTGTGCCGCGCCGCCGCGCACATGGACGTGGGCCTGCATTGCAACAAGGGGTTGTTCGGCGCACCGGCCGGGGCGCTCGCCGCCAGCGCCGACACCGCCACCCATCCGGCGGTGCTGGATGCCTTCGCGTTGGCGCTGATCGGCAACGCCGGCGGCCCGGTCTTCCCCGGCAGCGGCGGCGAGGTGGACGAACCCGCCGCGCGCCGCGGCGCGTTGCGGGTGGGGCGTGCCTACGACGCGCTGTCGGCCCTGGTGCCCCAGGCGCCGGCCTACGTGTCCGAGAGTGACTACTTCCAGCGCGGCTGGCAGCAGGCGTTCTGGGGCCCGCACTACGCGCGGTTGCTGGCCGCCAAACAGCGCTACGACCCCGAGGGCCTGTTCGTGATCCATCACGGCGTGGGCAGCGAAGCGTGGGGCGCCGATGGCTTCCAACGGCAGCCGGGCTGAGCGGCCGCCGGGCCGACGTGCGCGCCGGCCCGGGCTGGCGTAGCCTGCGCGCAGCCTTGCCTGCCACCGGAGTCGTGCCATGCCTGCGATCCAGCCCGCCGTTCGCCTGTCCGCCCTGTTGACCCTTGCCATCGCCGCCGCCGCCGCCGTGGCGCTGGCCGCACCGCACGCACGCGCGCAGGCCACCGCCGCCGCGCTGCCGCCGGCCACCGTGCCCGACGCGCCCCAGCCGGTCTCGTTCAACGCGTTGCTGGACGCGCAGACCATGGCCGCCATCAACGCCGACCCCGAGCTGCGCACCATGCTGGGCATCAGCGGCGACGGGGCCGGCGATCTGTCGGACCAGTTGACCGATGTGTCCCTGGCCCGGCGCGAGGTCAACCGCCGCCTGCTGGCGGACAACCTGGCGGCCATCGAAGGCTGGCAGGGCGCGCCGCTGGACCCGCAGCAGCGCCTCAGCGACGGCCTGGCGCGCTGGTTCTACCGGACCCAGATCGACCTGATGGCGGTGCCGTGGGCACCGGCCTGGTTGCCGGTGGGCGGCAGCACCTATGCGGTGGACCAGTTGTTCAGCCTGCCGGTGAACCTGCCGCAGTTCATGGACAACCAGCATCTGGTCACCGATGACACCAGCGCCGTCCACTACATCGCGCGGCTGCAGGCGATGGGCCCCAAGCTGGACCAGGTGCGCGCCAACCTGGCCATGCAGGCCGCGCAGGGCGTGGTGCCCCCGGAGGTGGCCCTGCAGGGCGCGGCCGACCAGTTCCAGGCGCTGCTTGCCCCGGCGCCCGGCGACAGCCTGTGGGTGCAGTCGCTGCGGCGCAAGCTGGAGGCACTGCCCGGCCTGCCCGCCGCGCGCCGCGCCGCGCTGATCGCCCAGGCCACCGGCGCGGTGCAGGACGCGGTCAATCCCGGTTACCAGCGCCTGCTGGCCGACGTGCAGCAGCTGCAGGCGCGCCACCTGGGCAACAACGGCGTGTGGGCGCTGCCGCACGGCAAGGCGTACTACGATGCCGCGCTGCGCTGGTACACCAGCACCGACCTGGACGCCGATGCGATCCACCAGATCGGCCTGCAGGAAGTGGCGCGGGTGGAGCGCCTGATGGATGCCCGGTTGCGCCAGCTCGGCCTGCGCCAGGGCAGCGTGGCCGCGCGCGTCCAGCAGCTGCGCGAGGATCCGCGCTACCGCTATGCCGACAGCGACGCCGGCCGCCAGGCGCTGCTCGACGATATCCAGCAGCGCCTGCGCGCGCTGGACCCGGTGCTGCCGCGCTGGTTCGGCCGCCTGCCGCCGCAGCCGCTGGTGGTCAAGCCGGTGCCCGCGCACATGCAGGCCACCTCGCCGGGCGGCTACTACTACCCGCCGGCGATGGACGGCTCGCGGCCGGGCACGTTCTTCATCAACCTCGGCGACATGGCCGCCAATACGCGCTGGAGCGTCCCCACCCTCACCTACCACGAAGGCTCGCCCGGCCATCACTTCCAGATCGCGATCGGGCAGACCCTGACCGACCTGCCGATGCTGCGCCGCAGCCTCAACCCCAGCGCCTTCAGCGAGGGCTGGGCCCTGTATGCCGAGCAGCTGATGGCCGAGGCAGGCGTGTACCAGGACGACCCCGCCGGCGACCTCGGCCGCCTGCAGGCCGAAATGTTCCGCTCGGTGCGGCTGGTGGTGGATACCGGCCTGCATCGCAAGCGCTGGTCGCCCGCGCAGGCGGCGACGTACCTGCAGGAGAAAACCGGCATGACGGCCAAGGATGTGCAGGTGGAGATCAACCGCTACCTGGTCCAGCCCGGCCAGGCGTCCTCCTACAAGATGGGCCAGATGCGCCTGCTGGCGCTGCGCGAGCAGGCCCGCCGGCAGCTGGGGTCGCGTTTCGACATCCGCGCCTTCCATGACCTGGTGCTGGGCAATGGCGCGCTGCCGATGACGGTGGTGACCCAGGCCGTGGACGACTGGGTCGCCGCGGGCGGCCCCGAGCCCGCGCGCGTGCCGTGATGGGCGGCCACGCCGGGCGCAGCGACCTGTGGACCGCCGGCGCCGACGCCCTCCACAACGACTACGTGGCACGCGCCACCCGCGCCCAGGTTGCCATCGGCGCGCCTGCGCGCGAAGAAACATTCGCCCCGCGCCATGACACCGACGCCGACGGTGCGCCCCTCGACGGCCGCGGCCAGCGCTACACCCTCCGCCTGGGCAAGGACGCGCTGCCACCGCTCGCCGCCTTCTGGTCGCTCACCATCTACCCCGCTCCCGGGCACCGCCACGCGGCCGATGCCCTCCCGCGCTACCGCATCGACTCCACCCGCCTGCCCCATCTCCCGCGCGACGCCGACGGCAGTCTCACCCTCCATCTCCAACACCCCATCCCCGCGCACGCCCAACGCGCCAACTGGCTACCGATCCCCGACGGCCCCTTCGTC
The DNA here is from genome assembly GCF_036662295.1 of Stenotrophomonas sp. GTDB lineage: Bacteria > Pseudomonadota > Gammaproteobacteria > Xanthomonadales > Xanthomonadaceae > Stenotrophomonas. The sequence goes on along the minus strand of NZ_JAVWXA010000052.1, from coordinate 352 downwards.
GCCGTCATGCGCTATTACTGGCCCCCACCCGCGCTGCTGGACACCCCCTGGATGGCACCGGCAATGGAGCGGGCGCGCAGGCAGGATTGAATGATGGCGAGCAGCGGGGTTCTTTGAGCCTTGCAAGTGCCGGCATGAACGCGCGGGCGGGCCACAGGAGAGCAGCAGCTGCAGCACTGGGCCTTGGTTGGTTGTCGTTGGGGACAAGGGTGGCTGTGGGATGCCGGCCAGCGGCCGGCACTACCGGTTTTCCCTGTGCGCACCGGCCAACTGTCGGGGGCGGGGGCGGGTGGGGGGGGGGGGCCGGGGCGCGGCCGGGGGGGGGGGCGGGGCGCCTAAAATTTCGTTACTG
>NZ_JAVWXA010000051.1:0-26446 GCF_036662295.1 Stenotrophomonas sp. | reverse complement strand
ACCCGCGACCTCCGGCGTGACAGGCCAGCATTCTAACCAGCTGAACTACCGCTCCACATTTCAAACCTTTACTGCGGTGCTGTGGTGGGTGCTGAGGGTTTCGAACCCCCGACCCTCTCCGTGTAAAGGAGACGCTCTACCGCTGAGCTAAGCACCCCAGCAAGCCGCTTAGTTTACGGCATCCTTCAGGGCTTTGCCAGCCTTGAACGACGGATTGTTCGATGCAGCGATCTTGATGGTGTCGCCGGTCTTCGGGTTGCGGCCGGTGCGGGCAGCACGCGCGCGAACCTGGAACGTACCGAAGCCCACCAGCGTCACTGCGTCACCGCCCTTCAGGGCCTTGGTGATGGAAGCGATCACGGCATCGACGGCGCGGTTGGACTCGGCCTTGGTCAGGTCGGCGGCCTCGGCAACGGCGTCGATCAATTCGGTCTTGTTCATTCTGTACAGCTCCTTTGGCGGGGATTCCGCATGTTCGACAGTGAAGCATCCGACCCAGACTGCGGCCGGATGCCAGTGGAGTTCTCGATTCGCCGACGTCAGCGTGCACTGACTCGCGAGTGCTGCTTTTATACCAGCGCACCCCTACCCGCGCAAGCTGAAAAGCCAATAACGACGCGGGTTTCGGCGATTTCCAACGCGCGCGTCAGTGCTTGACGCGCGCGTTGGAAGCTGTCTTGCCCTTGCTGCGCACTGTGACGCGCGCCCCATCCTTCTTGGCCTTCTTGGGGGTCAGCGGGGTCTCCAGGGCCAGGTCCAGCACCTCTTCGATCCACTTCACCGGGATGATCTTCAGGTCACGGGTGACGTTGGCCGGGATGTCGGCCAGGTCCTTGCGGTTTTCCTCGGGGATGATGACCGTGGTGATGCCACCGCGCAGGGCCGCCAGCAGCTTTTCCTTGAGTCCACCGATGGCGGTCACGCGGCCGCGCAGGGTGATCTCGCCGGTCATCGCCACCTCGGCACGGATCGGCACCTTGGTCAGCGTGGACACCAGCGAGGTCACCATCGCGATGCCGGCGCTGGGGCCATCCTTCGGGGTGGCGCCATCGGGCACGTGCACATGCACGTCGTGCTTCTGCAGGAACTCGCTGTCGATGCCCAGCCGCTCGGCGCGCGAACGCACCACCGACAGGGCGGCCGAGGCCGATTCCTTCATCACGTTGCCGAGCTGGCCGGTCAGGATCAGCTGGCCCTTGCCCGGCACCAGGGTCGATTCGATCTGCAGCAGGTCGCCGCCGACTTCGGTCCAGGCCAGGCCGGTCACCAGGCCGATCTCGTTCTGCTCCTCGGCACGACCGAAGTCGACCCGGCGCACGCCCAGGTACTTGTCCAGGTTCTTGCCGTTGACCACCACCAGCGCCTTCTTCTTCGCGCTGACCTTCTTGCCGGTTTTGGCCGGCTTGGGCAGCCCGGCCGGACCGGCCAGTGCGATGTCCTTGACCACCTTGCGGCAGATCTTGGCCACTTCGCGCTCGAGGTTGCGCACGCCCGATTCGCGCGTGTAGTAGCGCACGATGTCCTGGATGGCGTCGCCCTCGATCTCCAGCTCCTCCGGCTTGAGGCCGTTGGCCTTGAGCTGCTTGGGCACCAGGTAGCGCATGGCGATGTTGAGCTTCTCATCCTCGGTATAGCCGGGGATGCGGATCACTTCCATGCGGTCCAGCAGCGGCCCGGGGATGTTGAGCGAGTTGGAGGTCGCCACGAACATCACTTCGGACAGGTCCAGGTCCACTTCCAGGTAGTGGTCGTTGAAGGCGTTGTTCTGCTCGGGATCGAGCACTTCCAGCAGCGCCGAGGACGGATCGCCGCGGAAATCCATCGACATCTTGTCGATCTCATCGAGCACGAACAGCGCGTTCTTGCTGCCCACCTTGTTGAGGTTCTGCACGATCCGGCCCGGCATCGAGCCGACATAGGTGCGGCGATGGCCACGGATTTCGGCTTCGTCGCGCACCCCGCCCAGGCTCATGCGCACGAACTTGCGGTTGGTGGCCTTGGCGATGGACTGGCCCAGCGAGGTCTTGCCCACGCCGGGCGGACCGACCAGGCACAGGATCGGGCCCTTCATCTGCTTCACGCGCGACTGCACCGCCAGGTATTCCAGGATGCGGTCCTTGACCTTGTCCAGGCCGAAGTGGTCGGCGTCCAGCGTGTCCTGGGCCACCTTGAGGTCCTTGCGCACCTTGGTGCGCTTCTTCCACGGCACGCCCAGCAGCCAGTCCAGGTAGTTGCGCACGACGGCCGCTTCGGCCGACATCGGCGACATCTGCTTGAGCTTGTTGAGCTCGGCCTTGGCCTTGGCTTCCACCGGCTTGGGCATGCCCGCCTCGGCGATCTTGCGCGCCAGCTCGTCCAGCTCGCCGGGTGCGTCGTCCAGGTCGCCCAGTTCCTTCTGGATGGCCTTCATCTGCTCGTTGAGGTAGTACTCGCGCTGGCTCTTTTCCATCTGCGACTTCACGCGGCCGCGGATGCGCTTTTCCATCTGCTGCACGTCGATCTCGCCATCGACCAGGCCCACCAGCATTTCCAGGCGGTCGCCGATCTGCAGCGTTTCCAGCAGGCGCTGCTTGTCGGCCAGGCGCACGCTGATGTGCGCGGCGATGGTGTCGGCCAGGCGCGCCGGTTCATCGATGCCGGCCAGGGTCTGCAGCAGTTCCGGCGGCAGCTTGCGGTTGGTCTTGACGTACTGCTCGAACAGCGACATCAGTGAACGGGCGATCGCCTCGATCTCGCGCGGCTCGCGCGATTCGTCCGATTCGATTTCGGTGGCGATGCCGTGCAGCGCGCCGTCGCGCTCGGTGACCTGGGTCACGTTGACCCGCGACAGGCCTTCGACCAGCACCTTGATGGTGCCATCGGGCAGCTTCAGCAGCTGCAGCACCTGGGCCAACGTGCCGACCTGGTAGAGATCGGCGGCATTGGGGTCGTCGGTCTCGGCCGACTTCTGGGCCAGCAGCAGGATGCGCTTGTCCGCCGCCATCGCCTGCTCCAGCGCGTGCATGGACTTGTCGCGGCCGACGAACAGCGGGATGACCATGTGCGGGAACACCACCACGTCACGCAGCGGCAGTACCGGCAGGTCGAGAGTCTCAGTTGGGGAACGGGCCATGTGGGCTCCAGTGGAACAGTGGGAATGGCCTCCGGACAGCCTCGCCCGGATACAAAAAAAGCCGATGGCCTCGTTATGGGGCCATCGGCTTCTAGATGCAAGCTGTTCTAATAAAGTTCTTTCAATTCAATTGCTTGAATCGATTATTCCGCTCCAGCGGCCTTCTGTTCAGGCGCCGGCGGGGTCTGGTAGATCAGGTACGGCTCGGACTTGTGCTCGATCACCGATTCGTCCACCACGACCTTGCTGACGTTCTCGGCCGAGGGCAGGTCGTACATGGTGTCCAGCAGGACCGATTCGACGATGGTGCGCAGGCCACGGGCACCGGTCTTGCGCTTGAGCGCCTTGCGGGCAATGGCCGACAGGGCGTCCGGGCGGAACTCCAGCTCCACGTGCTCCATCTCGAACAGCTTCTTGAACTGCTTGGTGATGGCGTTCTTGGGCTCGGTCAGGATCCTGACCAGGGCCGCCTCGTCCAGCTCTTCCAGGGTCGCCACCACCGGCAGGCGGCCGACGAACTCGGGGATGAGGCCGAACTTGATCAGGTCTTCCGGCTCGACTTCGGCCAGCACCTTGCCCACTTCCTGCTTGCGCTCGGCACTCTTCACCTTGGCGCCGAAGCCGATGCCGCCGGCGTCGTTGGAGCGAGCCTGGATCACCTTGTCCAACCCGGCAAACGCGCCGCCGCAGATGAACAGGATGTTCTTGGTGTCCACCTGCAGGAATTCCTGCTGCGGGTGCTTGCGACCGCCCTGCGGCGGCACGCTGGCCACGGTGCCTTCGATCAGCTTCAGCAGCGCCTGCTGCACGCCTTCGCCGGACACGTCGCGGGTGATCGACGGGTTCTCGCTCTTGCGCGAGATCTTGTCGATTTCATCGATGTAGACGATGCCCTGCTGCGCCTTCTCGACGTCGTAATCGCACTTCTGCAGCAGCTTCTGGATGATGTTTTCCACGTCCTCGCCCACGTAACCGGCTTCGGTCAGCGTGGTGGCGTCGGCCATGGTGAACGGCACGTTGAGCAGGCGCGCCAGGGTCTCGGCCAGCAGGGTCTTGCCCGAACCGGTCGGCCCGACCAGCAGGATGTTCGACTTGGCCAGTTCGACCTCGTCGTTCTTCTGGCGGCTCTCGATGCGCTTGTAGTGGTTGTACACAGCCACGGCCAGCGTGCGCTTGGCCCGGTTCTGGCCAATCACGTACTGGTCCAGGACCTCGAGGATTTCCTTCGGCTTGGGCAGCGAACTACGCGCCGACTGCGCTTTTTCCTCGAGTTCTTCACGGATGATGTCGTTGCACAGCTCCACGCACTCATCGCAGATGAACACGCTCGGGCCCGCAATCAGCTTGCGCACCTCATGCTGGCTCTTCCCGCAGAAAGAACAGTAGAGGATCTTGCCGGTGTCCGTGGAACGACCTTGGCGGTCTTCGCTCATGCTTCGCTTACCCAGTTACCCCACCCGCTGAACGGGGGTTCGATTCGAGAATAGCACAGGGTCGGGAGGACGCCAGTCCAGCCCGACCCCGCGGAAACAGGCCGGAATCCCGGCCTGGCGGCATCATCACGCCGGGGTGATCGATTCTTCCGGGCGCCGCTCGAGCACCTGGTCGACCAGGCCGTAGGCCACCGCGTCGGCCGCGCTCTTGAAGTTGTCGCGCTCGGTGTCGCGCGCGATGGTCTCCAGCGACTGGCCGGTGTGCTTGGCCAGCACCTCGTTCAGGCGCGAGCGCAGGGTCAGGATTTCACGGGCATGGATGTCGATATCCGTGGCCTGGCCCTGGAAGCCGCCCAGCGGCTGGTGGATCATCACCCGCGAGTTGGGCAGCGCATAGCGCTTGCCGGCGGCGCCGGAGGCCAGCAGCAGCGCGCCCATCGAGGCGGCCTGGCCGACGCAGATGGTGCTCACGTCCGGCTTGATGTACTGCATGGTGTCGTAGATCGCCATGCCGGCGGTGACCACGCCACCGGGCGAGTTGATGTAGATGCTGATGTCCTTTTCCGGATTGTCCGCTTCCAGGAACAGCAGCTGCGCCACCACCACGTTGGCCATGTGATCGTCGATCGGGCCCACGAGGAAGATCAGGCGCTCCTTCAACAGGCGCGAATAGATGTCATAGGCGCGCTCGCCGCGGCTGGTCTGTTCGACCACCATCGGAACCATGTTCAGGGCTGTGGTTCGGTTGTCCATTAGTGAGGCACCTATTTTGGGGGGAACGACCCCGCGCCGGAGCGCGGGGCGTAAAACACGGGCCGCTTACTGGCGGATCGCGTCCTGGAACGACAGCGGCTCTTCGGTGTGCTGGGCGCGCTCGGCGATCCAGTCGATCACCTGCTCTTCCATCACACGATTCTGCAGCCCACCCATCAGCTGGGGGTCATTGCGGTACATCTCAATGACCTGCTCCGGCTCTTCGTAGGTCGAGGCGATCAGGCGCATGGTTTCGTTCAGGCGCTTGGGGTCCAGGCGCAGGTCGTTCTTGCGGGCCACTTCGCCCACCAGCAGGCCCACCAGCACGCGCTTGGCAGCCGCGTCGGTGAAGCCGGCATGGGCGTCGGCCGGGATTTCGCCCGGGTTGCGGCCGCTGCGGCGGATCTGGTCGACCTGCTGGGCCAGCATGGCGCGGGCTTCGTTCTCGACCAGGCGCGGCGGCAGTTCCACCGAGGCGTAGGCGGCGATCAGCTGCTCGCCCACTTCACGGCGCAGGCGGTTCATCAGCGCGCCCTTCAGTTCACGCTCCAGGTTGGCACGGATGTCCTTGCGGAACTGCTCCACGTCGCCGCCCTTCACGCCGAAGCTCTTGATGAACTCCTCGTCCACGTCCGGCAGCACCGGGGCGGACACGTCCACCACCTTCACGGTGACCTTGACCTGCTTGCCGGCCAGGGCCGGCACGCGCCAGTCGGCCGGGAAGCTGACGTCCAGGGTCTTTTCCTCACCTTTGGCCAGGCCGACCAGGCCCTGCTCGATCTGCTCGAACATCATGCCCTGGCCGACGATCACGCTGCCCTTTTCGGTGCCTTCGGCCGGCAGGCGCTCATCGCCGGCTTCGGAGAAGGTTTCCAGCGCGACCAGATCGCCGTCCTGCGCGCCACGGGTGACCGGGCTCCAGCTGCGGCGCTGTTCGCGCAGGTTGGTGATCATCTGGTCGATGTCGGCGTCGCTGATCTCGGCGGTGTGACGCACCACGGTCAGCTTGCTCACATCCACGTCGCCGAAGTCCGGCACCAGCTCGACGGTGGCCACGAAGGAGAACTCGCCGTCATCGCCCTTGTCGATGCGCGGGGTGCCGGCGATGCGCAGCTCGTGCTCACGCAGGGCGGCATCGAAGGTTTCGCGCAGCAGGCCGTCGACGGCTTCGCTGCGGACCTGCTGGCCGAAGCGCTGCTCGATCACCTTGGCCGGGATCTTGCCCGGGCGGAAGCCCTTGATGCGCGCGGTGCGGGCGATTTCACCCAGACGCCCACTGATGTGGGTCTGCAGGCGCTCTTCCGGCAGCGAGAAGGTCAGGCGGCGTTCCAGATTGCCGGTGGATTCGATCGAAGCTTGCATGTGGACTCCTGCCACCGGCGGCAACGCCCCCGGCACGATGTGATGGATGGAACGGGTTTAGAACGCGGGGTCGTTGACGCGCATGCCCGCCGCAGCCCTGTAGTTTCGCCGATAACGGCCAGCGCCGCCAGCACGGGGCCGGCGCGCCCGTGAAGGCGGCCGGGTGCAGCATGGGGCCGTCTCCCCGGACCCGGGACGTGCCCCTCGTCATGCTTGCCATTGCCCCGGCATGACTGGTGCGAAAGGGGGGACTCGAACCCCCACGCCTTGCGGCACTGGAACCTAAATCCAGGGCGTCTACCAATTCCGCCACTTTCGCGAGTGTTGCCACTCAGCCGTGCATTGTTGCAGGGCTGGGCCGAAAGCAAAAGCCGATGTGTCGCCTGGGCGCCGGAATGCCGCGCCGCCCTAGCCCGCCCGGGCCGCTGCAGGTGCCTCGGGCGCCGGCATTGCCGCCACCAGGCGCTCGGCCAGGGCGCGATAGAGCGGCTGGCGACAGACCAGGGCCGAGACGGCCCGGGCCAGCAGCACCGCGGCCAGGATCGGCAGGAGCATGGCGCTGCTGTCGGTCAGCTCCAGGGAAATCACCGCGGAGGTGAGCGGGGCCTGGGTGACCCCGGTCAGGTAGGCGCACATGCCCAGCAGTACCACCGCCGAGGGGTCCACCCCGGGCAGCAGCACGGCCAGGTTGTGCCCGAGCCCGGCCCCGACCGCCAGCGCCGGGGAGAACAGGCCGCCGGGGATGCCGGCCACGTAGGACACCAGGTTGGCGGCCAGCTTCATGAGCCCGAACTCGTGCCCCACCAGGCCCTGCCCCTGGACCAGGGCCCGCGCCTGTTCATAGCCGGTGCCGAACGCGCCGGCACCGAATACCAGCCCCAGCGCCGCCAGCAACAGCCCGCAGGCGGCAGCGAACAGGATCGGATGCGCCCCGCGTGCGCGGCCCAGCCAGCGCGGTCGCCCGTCGACGGCGGCGAGCACGACGCGGCTGAAGCCGCCACCGGCCAGCCCGCCGACCACGCCGCAGAGCAGCACCGCCAGCCAGCCCATGCCCAGCGGCAGGCCCACCTCGACCCGGCCGAAATAGGTGTAGTTGCCCAGCAGGCCGAGGGACACCACGCCGCCGACGATCACCGCGGTGAGCAGGGCGCCGGAGAATCGGTGCTCGAAACGGCCCGACAGCTCTTCGATGGCGAACACGACGCCGGCCAAGGGGGTGTTGAAGGCCGCGGCAATGCCGGCCGCGCCACCGGCCAGCAGGAAATGACTGGCATGGCGCGGGTCGCGGAACCCCAGCGCACGGCCGATCACGTACATCAGGCTGGCCCCGACATGCACCGTGGGGCCTTCACGACCGACCGAGGCGCCACCGGCCAGCGCCAGCACGGTGAGCCCGAGCTTGCCCGCCGATACGGGCAGGGACAGGTTCTGCTGACGGAAGTCGCCCTCCGGCCGGTCCAGGGCGGCAATCACCTGCGGGATGCCGCTGCCGCGGGTGGGCTTGAGCACGCCGTGGGTCAGCCAGGCCAGCAGCCCGAACACCGCCGGCGTGAGCAGCAGCGGCCACCAGGGCGAGGTGTCATAGACGCGACGGAACAGGCCGAAGGCGAAATCGCTGGCTTTGGCGAAGAGGATGGCGGCCAGTGCGACGGCGATGGCACCGCCCCAGAGGACGATGCGTTCGAGCCATTGCTGGCGCGCGCCGAGGCGACGCGCGGTGGGATCAGGGGCATGCGTTGGCATGGCGACATTGTCTCATCCGCCGGTGGCAGCGGATGTGCAGGGACTGGCGGCCGCCCTGACCGGATCAGGGCGGCGGGATGGGCCTGGCCGGCTGCGTGTCTGCCGGGTCGACGCCGTCGCGTTCGACGGTGCGTGCCTGCGGCTGGTCGGCGCCGATGGCGTCGATGCGGTGGGCGAGCACGGCGTCGGCCTGGGCGTCACGCGGCACGGTCACTGCATGGGCCGCGTCGGCCGCGTTGGCCGCGTCGGCGTCAGGTTGGGCCAAAGCCTGCGGGTCCTGCGTCGGCGTAGCGGGCTCGGCCGGCGTCGGCAGGGCGGCCGGCGGGGTGTGCTGCGGGCCAGTACAGGCCGTTGAGAAGGCCAGGACAGCGGCGATGATCGAGGCGGACGCGAGCGGGGTGTTCATCCAGACAGCTCCAGAGCGGCGCGACAAGCGCAGAGCGTCCAGTGGAGCGCAAGGCGCGCTGACGAGGCGTGCGCTGGGCCACAGGATGGCTGGATTCGATGGCGGATCTGGCCCGGATGTGGCGCGACACGTGGCGGGACGACGCGCTCGATGACCGGCACGCTGCGCCGGCCCTGCCCGACCGGCGGTGGCATCCCGTTGGGCGAGGCGCAAGAAAAAAGCCGCCTGGCGGACCAGGCGGCTTCTGTCTTGGTGGGCTGTCAAGGATTCGAACCTTGGACCTATTGATTAAGAGTCAACTGCTCTACCAACTGAGCTAACAGCCCGAAAATCGGGACGCGAATTATGCAGGACTTTCGTCCGGCGATGCAAGCGTTTTAGTTGAACGAAAGACCAACGCGCGCTGGCGACAGCGTCGTCATGCGCGCCACTGCGCCGCACCGGGGCGTTGCGCGCATCACCGCGCGGGCAAGAAAAAAGCCGCCTGGCGAACCAGGCGGCTTCTGTCTTGGTGGGCTGTCAAGGATTCGAACCTTGGACCTATTGATTAAGAGTCAACTGCTCTACCAACTGAGCTAACAGCCCTGAAAACTCAGGCGAACATTGTAACGCGAATGTCGCCTTTTGCAACCCTGATTCACTTTCGGCGAACCCGGTTTTACATCAGTGGGGTGGCTGAGGGGACTCGAACCCCCGACCTCCGGAATCACAATCCGGAACTCTAACCAACTGAGCTACAGCCACCACTGAAACCTTGCTTCCTGACGCATGCACCCAATGGTGCGCCCGACAGGAATCGAACCTGTAACCGCCGGCTTAGAAGGCCGGTGCTCTATCCAGTTGAGCTACGGGCGCCCTGCCTGGATTATCGCATTCCCTTCCTGTTTTGAGCAGGCTTGGTCGGGGTAGAGGGATTCGAACCCCCGACATCCTGCTCCCAAAGCAGGCGCGCTACCAGACTGCGCTATACCCCGGAGTTGCGATCCTCGGGGTTCCCCCCGAAAGAGTCGGCTATTGTGGGAATCGGCGAGGCATCTGTCAACGCTTATTTCACATTGTCGGCGTTGTCCCGATGCCGACGCCCCCTATCGGCTATGCTCGGCGCAGCGACCGGATGGTCCGCCCCCTACCCCTTCAAGGAGATTGGCAATGCGTAGCGGCAATCCCGCTCTTTCCGAGTCGACGTTCCTGGACCTGGCCAGTGGCTCGGTGGTGACCTCGCCCGACCAGGCGATGACCATCAATGGCACGGTCAACAAGACCGGCCTGCTGTTGCTGCTGACCGTGATCACCGCCGCCTTTGCCTGGAGCCAGTCGGTGGATGCCGCCGGCCTGCCCACCAGCGGCGCGATGGGGTACACCGTGGCCGGCGCGATCGGCGGGCTGGTGCTGGCACTGGTGACGATCTTCAAGAAGGAATGGTCGCCGGTGACCGCGCCGATGTATGCGCTGGTGGAAGGCCTGTTCCTGGGCGCGATCTCGGCGGTGTTCAACGCCAAGTTCCCGGGCATCGTGATGCAGGCGGTGATGCTCACCTTCGGCACCATGTTCGTGATGCTGGCGGTCTACCGCAGCGGCCTGATCAAGGTCACCGAGAACTTCAAGCTGGGCGTGGTCGCCGCCACCGGCGGTATCGCGCTGCTGTACCTGGCCTCGTTCGTGTTGAGCTTCTTCAACATCAACGTGCCGATGATCCACCAGGGCGGCTGGATGGGCATCGCCTTCAGCCTGTTCGTGGTGGTGGTGGCCGCACTGAACCTGGTGCTGGACTTCGACTTCATCGAGAACGGCGCGGCCGCGCGCGCGCCCAAGTTCATGGAGTGGTACGGCGCGTTCGGGCTGATGGTCACCCTGGTATGGCTGTATGTGGAATTCCTGCGCCTGCTGTCGAAGATCCAGCAGCGCTGATCCTTGCCACCGGCGGGTTGAAAAAAGGGCGCCTGCGGGCGCCCTTTTTCGTGCACGGCGCGCACCACCCTCGAACTAGAAACCAGGCCGCATCTGGGCGGCGTAGTGCGCGGCCAGGTGGTCCACCAGCGCGCGCACCTTGGGCGCCAGCGCGCGTGCATGCGGGTACAGCGCGACGTAGCGGCGCTCACCGGCATGCCAGCCGGGCAGCACGCGGATCAGCCGACCGGCGCGCAGGTCTTCCTGCACCGTCAAGGCCGTGAACAGGCTGATGCCCATGCCCGCGATCACGGCGGCATACAGGGCGGGCGTGGCATCCACGCGCAGGCGCTGCCCGGCCTCCACGCTGACGCGGGCACCCTTGGGGCCCTGCAGGTGCCACGGCGCCGCCGCGGCCACGGGGCTGAAGGCCAGCAACGCATGCCCGGCCAGCTCGGTTGCCTGTCGCGGCAGGCCGTGGCGCGCGAGGTAGGCCGGCGCGGCCACCAGGATGCGGGGGCAGCTGGCCAGTTCGCGCGCAACCAGCTGGCTGTCGGGCAAGGTGGCGGCGATGCGCAGCGCCAGGTCGAAACCGCCACCGACCACATCCACCAGCTGGTCATCGGCCGACAGATCGAGCGCGATCTGCGGATAGCGCGCCAGGAAACCGGGCAACCAGTGCGGCAACTCCTGGGTGGCGACCACCTGCGGCACGCTGATCCGCAGCCGGCCGCTGGGCACCGCCTGGCCGGCGCGGGCGCGGTCGTCGGCCTGCTCGAGCCGGTCCAGCAAGGCCAATGCCTCGCGATGGTAGTCACGCCCCGCTTCGGTCAACGACAGGCGCCGGCTGTTGCGATCCAGCAGCCGCACCTGCAGGTGTTCCTCCAACTGCCGCAGTTGCCGCGACATGGCCGAATGCGAGGTGCCCTGCCGCTCGGCGGCGGCGGTGAAGCTGCCCGCCTCGACGATGGCGCGCAACGCGCGCAGGGCGGCAAGGTGATCCATCGACGGGCAACTCCGCTTGGCAGGGCCCGCCGGATGCGGGCCCTGCCAGCTTATCAAGCGCCGTCGCCAGCCTTGCGCACCGGCAGGGCCAGGATGGCCTGGGTGGGCAGCACCTGCCCGAACGCGTCCTCGATTTGCGCCAGCGAGGCCTCGTGCAGCGCGCGATGGCCGATGCGGGTGCCACCGGCCAGGTCCAGGTCGCGACTGGCGGTAGCGTCGGCCGCCACGATCACCCGGTAGCCCCGCGGTGCGGCCGCCGCGTCGCGCGCGGCGCCCACCACGCAGGCGTGGGTCTGCAGGCCGGTGACGATCAGCGTGTCGATACCGGCCTCCTTCAACACCGCATCCAGGGCGGCGGCGGAGGCGCCGGCGAACACGCTGACGTTGTCCTTCTCGATCACGGTTTCACCGGCGCGCGGCTGCAGGTCGCGATGGAAGGCGGCGTTGACGCTGCCGCGCGCGAACAACGGTGCGCCGGCCGGCAGCACGTGCTGGACATGGATGACGCGGATGCCGTGCGCGTCGGCGAAGTCGACCACGCGACGGGCCTGGCCCATGGCCGCCACGCCGTCGGGAATGACCATGCGGCCGCCGGCAAAACCGGGCGCGGCGGCGGCATCGAAGTACTCATTCTGGAAATCGATCACCAGCACGGCGGTCCTGGCGGCATCGAGCGCGGCCACGTCCGGCGCGCCGGCCAGGTGGCGGATGGTGGGATGGGCCGGCTCGGCGGCGGCGATGGGTGCGGCGGCGGCCATGCCGATCAGACTGGCCAGGCCGAAGGCGGTGAGGTTCATGGGGCAACTCCTGTGCGGCGGAAAGTGCGCACAGCATGAGGAGCAGATGGCGCACGAACCAGCCGCGCAACAGCACATGATCTGTGCGATTTGTGCACAGACCACTTTGCGAGCGTCGAGCAGGTCGCGACGCTACGAGGCCAGCTTGACCCCATTGAGCCGCACGATCATCGCGTGATCGCGACCCAGCATCACGTCGGCGGTATTGCGGCCCGCGCGCACGGCACGTTCCAGGCCCGCCGGGTACCTCACCGGCACCCCTGCAAGGGTCTGCACATGCTGTGCCCCAGTGTTGCCTCTGATGATGAACGCCGCGCAGGCGCCCTCCAGCCGGTACACCGGCGTCCCCGCCGGCCATTCGATCAACTGCAGCGCACGCGCTTCGCTGTGCCGCAGGTTGCGGATGGCGAGCCCATGCTTCCGCAGGCGACGCAACGCGCGCTGGGAACGGGACCAGGGCCAGTAGAAGACCGCGTAGATGGTCACGCCGATGGCATAGACGGCAACAGCCGCCACCACCCCTACAGCCGCCTCAGGCATCTGCAAAAATCCTGTCGGTGAAAAGCCACACGTGAAAACGCAGACGGGCCGTACAAGGACGGCCCGTCTTCAACCCTGCGCGGCCCGGCTGGACATCGCCTGAGACGATCTCCAGCGGGTGCACCAACCGCTTACAGGCGGCTGGCGATGGCCTGGGCGAAGCCCATGGTGTTGCCGGTGCCGCCGAGGTCGCCGGTCAGCGAGTCCTTGGCTTCCAGGGTGGCCACGATCGCCTTGCGCAGGCGCTCGGCGTTGTCGGTCTGGCCGACGTGGTCCAGCATCTGCGCGGCCGCCAGCAGCAGCGCGCACGGATTGGCCTTGCCCTGCCCGGCGATGTCCGGGGCGGTGCCGTGCACGGCTTCGAAGATGGCCGCGTTCTCGCCGATGTTGGCGCCCGGGGCCAGACCCAGGCCGCCGACCAGACCGGCGCACAGGTCGGAGATGATGTCGCCGAACAGGTTGGTGGTCACGATCACATCGAACTGTTCCGGACGCATCACCAGCTGCATGCAGCAGTTGTCCACGATCATTTCCTGGAACTCGATGTCCGGGTACTTGGCCGCCACTTCGCGCGCCACGGCCAGGAACAGCCCCGAGGTCGACTTGATGATGTTGGCCTTGTGCACGGCGGTGACCTTCTTGCGGCCGGTGCTGCGGGCCAGCTCGAAGGCGTAACGCACGATGCGCTCGGAGCCCTTGCGGGTGATGCGGGTGCCGGAGAAAGCGGTCTCGCCGTCGGCCGAGACTTCCTGGCCTTCCGCCAGGTAGGCGCCTTCGGTGTTCTCGCGGACGGTGACCAGGTCCACGCCGTCGCCGAAGCGCGACTTGGTGTTGGGGAAGGACACCGCCGGACGCACGTTGGCGTACAGGTCGAAATGACGGCGCAGGCTGACGTTGATCGAAGTGAAGCCACCACCGACCGGCGTGGTCAGCGGGCTCTTCAGGGCGATCTTGTTGCGCGCGATCGATTCCAGGGTGGAGGCCGGCATCAGGTCGCCGTGCTTTTCCAGTGCGACCAGGCCGGCGTCGGCGTCTTCGTACTCAAAACCGGTGTCCAGCTTGCCGAGCACGAACAGGGTGGCGTCCATGATCTCCGGGCCGATGCCGTCGCCGCGGATGACCGTGATTTTCTGCGTCATTGATGTGTATTCCGAACCGAGGGGGAAGCGCCGTCCGTCAAGTGCGCGGAGCGTGGGCGCAAGGGAAGTTTCACCCGCAATTATGCCTTACCCGGCCAAGGGACCCCAAGTTACCCATTAGTCCCAGGCCGGGCGAGGCCGGCGGGGCCCGTCCGGCGCCACGCCGCCCCCCGTCCCCGCCGGGGTAGCCGCCGACTGTTGGTCGGCGGGGGGGTCTCAGTGCTCGTGAACGGCCGGGGCGGACGCGCCGCCTTCGAGCTGGTCCAGGAAATCCACCGCGCGGCGCAGGTGCGGGATGACGATCGAGCCGCCCACCACCAGGCCCACCGAGAAGGTCTCGAAGAACTCTTCGCGGCTGACGCCGGCTTCCTTGCACTGGGCCACGTGGTAGCTGATGCAGTCATCGCAGCGCAGCACCATCGAGGCGACCAGGCCCAGCAGCTCCTTGGTCTTCACATCCAGCGCGCCGGCCTGGTAGGTCTGGGTGTCGAGCGCGAAGAAGCGTCGCACCACCTGGTTGGGCTCGCCCAGGATGCGCTGGTTCATGCGCTGGCGGAACTCGGTGAACTCGGCGATGCGGTCCTTGCTGCCGTCGTCGGCCGCGCTCACGCCTGGCCCTCGCCGGCCAGCAGCGGTTCCAGCTTGCCGGCCCGGTGCAGGGCCATCATGTCGTCGTAGCCGCCCACGTGGACGTCACCGACGAAGATCTGCGGCACGCTGGTGCGGCGGGTCCGGGCCATCATCTTCTCGCGCTCGGCCGCGTCCAGGTCGATGCGGACCTCGGTCCAGTCACGGCCCTTGCTCTTCAGGAAGTTCTTGGCCGCCACGCAGTACGGGCAGACGGCGGTGGAATAGATGGTGATGGCGGGGGTGGAAGCGACATCTTGGCTCACGGGGAAACTCCACGGGCAAACGGTTGTCTGTACATGGTAGCGGGCGGCTGGATTTTCCACGTCATCACCGCAACACTGTGGATTAACCGCAGATTCGCCTGGCCGCTGTCACCCTGCCGCTGGCCGCCCCCCGTACGATCCTCCTGGAGCCCCGATTTGCGCCCTCTGCTGCTCTCCGCCGCGCTGACCCTCGCCCTGGCCGCGCCGCTGGCCGCTGCCCAGGATGCCAAGCTGCCGGATATCGGCTCCTCGGCCGGGGAGCTGCTCACCCCGGCCCGGCAGGCCGAGTACGGCGGGATGATGCTGCGCGAGCTGCGCAACTACGGCTACCTGCTGGACGACCCGCTGGTGGACGACTGGCTGCAGAACATGGGCACCCGGCTGGGCTCCAACAGTGCCCAGCCCCGCCAGTCCTACACCTTCTTCATGCTCAAGGACCGCCAGATCAACGCCTTCGCCACCCTGGGCGGCTACGTCGGGGTGAATGCGGGCCTGGTGCTGACCGCCGAGCGCGAGGACGAGGTGGCCGCGGTGCTGTCCCACGAAATCGCCCACGTCACCCAGCAGCACGTGCTGCGCGGGGTGGAGCGGGCCCAGCGCGACCAGATTCCGATCCTGCTGGGGATGCTGGCGGCGGTGGTGGCCGCCCAGCAGGCCGGGGGCAACTCCTCCGGCGATGCGACGATGGCCGCGATCACCTCCGGGATGGGGCTGATGCAGCAGCGCCAGATCAACTACACCCGCAGCAACGAGTCCGAAGCCGACCGGCTGGGCATCCGCACGCTGGCCCGCAGCGGCTATGACGTGGACGCGATGGCCGGCTTCTTCGAGCGCATGTCCGCCTCGATGCGGGGCAACGCCGGCGGCTATTCGGTGCCCGACTTCCTGCAGACCCACCCGGTCAACACCACCCGCATCAGCGAGGCCAAGGCCCGCGCCGAGCAGATGAAGAAGGACACGGTGCTGCTCACCACCGAGGTGCCGGGCGGGGTGCGCCAGGAACGGGTGAACCCGTCCGACCCGGCCCTGTCCGACCCGATCGTCCGGCGCAACAACCCGCTGCTGCCGGCCTCGATGCAGATTTCGGTCAACGCCCTCAGCCGCGGCGCCAGCGGCCAGTTCGAATACGCCCGCGAGCGCCTGCGGGTGCTCAGCGCCGATACGCCCAGCGAGCTGGCGCGCGAGTACGAGAACCTGGAACGCGCGCAGAAGGCCGGGCTGACCGACCCGCAGCGATACGGCCTGGCACTGGCCCGGCTGCGCAACAGCGGCGCGGCCGAGGCCCGCCGCGACCTGGGCACGCTGCTGCGCGACCATCCCGACAACCTCTGGGTGGCCCTGGCGCTGGGCGAGGCCGAATCGCGCGCGGGCCAGCCGGCCCAGGCCAATGCGCGGTTCGAGCTGCTGCTGCGCCAGCACCCCGGCAGCCGCCCGGTGGCGCTGACCTTCGCCGAGATCCTGAATGAACAGGGCGGCCGCGAGGCCGGCCAGCGCGCGCAGGCGATGCTGCGCCCGCTGCTGTCGCAAAGTGGCAATGATCCGGTGTTCCAGCAGCGCTATGCCCGCGCCAGCGAGCTGGCCGGCGACACCGTGCGCGCCAGCGAGGCCTACGCCGAGGCGGCTTTCCTCAACGGGCGGCCCGAGCAGGCCTTGATGCAGCTGCAGGCGTTGAAGAAGCAGCCCGCGCTGGACTACGTGGGCCGGGCGCGGGTGGACGCGCGGATCGAGAGCATCACCCCCACCGTGCTGGAGATGCGCCGCCAGGGCATCCGCGACCCGGAACTGGAACGCTGAGCCAGCCGGCCAGGGGCCCGGGGGCGCCAGCTGGATGACCGTGGGATGGCAGCCGCGGGCAATGTGCGCCGCGGTCGTCACAAACATGTCATGAAACCGTAGTCTACTGGGCTCAATCCCGGTCTGATAAGCAATACGGTGCGCACGTGCAGAAACGCATTCTGATCGTCGATGACGAACCCGCGATCCGCGAAATGGTCGCCTTCGCCCTCCGCAAGGGCGACTACGACCCGATCCACGCCGGCGATGCCCGCGAGGCGCAGACGGCCATCGCCGACCGCGTCCCGGACCTGATCCTGCTGGACTGGATGCTGCCCGGCACCAGCGGCCTGGACCTGGCCCGGCGTTGGCGCAAGGAGGCCCTCACCCGCGAGGTGCCGATCATCATGCTGACCGCGCGCGGCGAAGAGAACGACCGCGTGGGTGGCCTGGAAGCCGGCGTGGACGACTACGTGGTCAAGCCGTTCTCGGCCCGCGAACTGCTGGCCCGCATCCGTGCGGTGATGCGCCGTGCCCGTGACGACGACGAGGACGGCAGCGTGGCCGTGGGCAGCATCCGCATCGACGGCGCCGCGCACCGCGTGTTCGCCGGCGACCAGCCGGTGCCGATCGGGCCGACCGAATACCGCCTGCTGCACTTCTTCATGACCCATCCCGAGCGCGTGTACACCCGCGCCCAGTTGCTGGACCACGTGTGGGGCGGCAGCGTGTACGTGGAAGAGCGCACCATCGACGTGCACATCCGCCGCCTGCGCAAGACGCTGGAACCGTTCGGCGCGGAGAACATGGTGCAGACGGTGCGCGGCGCCGGCTACCGCTTCTCGACCTCGACCTGAGTCTCGTCGGGCCGTTGCCTGGCGCTTGTGCCGGGCAGCGGCCACTCCTGCTATAACCTTGGACCGCGTCCAAGGACCGCACTTTCTGCGAGACCGCAATGCCCCGCCACATCCGCTCTGCCTGGTTGAAGACATTGGCCACCCTCGCCGTCCTGCTGGTGGCGGCCGGCGTGCTGGGCGTGCTGAGCGGGCATGTGTGGATGTGCATCGCGCTGGCGTCCATCGGCGCGCTGGCCTGGCACTACTGGCGGCTGCGGCGCGTGCTGCGCCGGCTGACCGCCCGGCACCGCTGGGATGTCGGCGAAGGTGCCGGGGTCTGGAACGAACTGGACCGCCTGCTGTACCGCAACCAGGTGGAAATGCGCACGCGCAAGCGCCGCCTGCTGGACATGCTGCGCAGCTACCGCGCCGCCGCGGCGGCCCTGCCCGATGCGGTGGTGGTGGTGGACCGCAACAGCCAGCGCGTGCAGTGGTTCAACGAGGCGGCGACCTCGCTGCTGGGCCTGCACCATCCCGGCGACCTGGGCGGTGCGCTGGTCGAGCGCCTGCAGCCGATGCCGCTGGCCCACTGGCTGGCCGGCGGCCGCAATGCCGAACCGATCCTGGACGTGGCCTCCCCGGTGGATCCGGCGATCCGGCTCAACCTGCGCCTGATCCCCTATTCGCCGGACTACTGGCTGCTGATCGCGCGCGATGTGAGCAAGCTGCTGCGGCTGGAACAGGTGCGCCGCGACTTCGTGGCCAACGTGTCCCATGAGCTGCGCACGCCGCTGACCGTGGTCCACGGCTACCTGGACATGATGGAGCCGGAGGATTTCCCCGGCACCGGCCCGATGCTGGAAGAAATGCGCAAGCAGTCCCAGCGCATGGCCCAGCTGGTGGAAGACCTGCTCACGCTGTCGCGGCTGGAATCGCAGGAGCACACCGAAGAGGAGGCCGTGGCGATGGCGCCGATGCTGGCCACGCTGCGCCGCGAGGCCGAGGCGCACAGCCAGGGGCGCCACCAGATCAGCGTCATCGACAGCGCCGGGGTGGACCTGCAGGGCTCCAACAAAGAACTGCACAGCGCCTTCTCCAACCTGGTCACCAACGCGGTGCGCTACACCCCGGCCGGCGGCCGCGTGGACGTGGTGCTGGAACGCGAGGGCCAGGGCGTGGTGCTGAGCGTGCGCGACACCGGCTACGGCATCCCCGCCACGCACCTGCCGCGGCTGACCGAACGTTTCTACCGCGTGTCCAGCAGCCGCTCGCGCGAAAGCGGCGGCACCGGCCTGGGCCTGTCCATCGTCAAGCACATCCTCGGCCTGCACCACGCCCGCCTGGAGATCCAGAGCGAGGTCGGCAAGGGCAGCGTGTTCTCGTGTCACTTCGATGCCGACCACGTGCGTGCGCGCGTGGAAGTGGCCTCCCTTCCTTCTGCAGAAGACTTCTCCGCATGAGCACTCTGGTCCCCATCGCCGTGCCGGTGGACAACGATCCGCTGCGTGACCCGGCCCTGTACATCAACCGCGAACTGTCCCAGCTGGACTTCAACTTCCGCGTGCTGGCCCAGGCCATGGATACGCAGGTGCCGCTGCTGGAGCGCCTGCGCTTCATGTGCATCTCCTGCACCAACCTGGACGAATTCTTCGAAATCCGCGCCGCGGCCGTGCGCCACGCGCAGGAGTTCGGCCTGCCGTCGGCGCCGGATGGCATGACGCCGCAGGCCATCCTCAACGCGATCCATGACCGCGCCGCGCAGCTGGTGGACCAGCAGTACCGCTGCTGGAACGAGACGCTGCGCCCGGCGCTGCACGAGGCCGGCATCGACGTGCTCGGCCGCCACTCCTGGAACCATCGCCAGAAGCGCTGGCTGCGCGCCTACTTCCGCAACGAGATCATGCCGGTGCTGTCGCCGCTGGGCCTGGACCCGTCGCATCCGTTCCCGAAGATCCTCAACAAGTCGCTCAACATCGTGGTGGTGCTCAAGGGCACCGATGCGTTCGGGCGCGCCGGCCACCTGGCCATCGTGCGCGCGCCGCGCTCGCTGCCGCGCATCATCCAACTGCCGGAGAAACTCGGCGGTGCGCAGACCTACGTGTTCCTGTCCTCGGTGCTGTCCACCTTCGTGGACGAGCTGTTCCCGGGCATGGAGGTGCAAGGCGCCTACCAGTTCCGCGTGACCCGCAACTCCGAGCTGGTGGTGGACGAGGAGGAAGTGGAGAACCTGGCGCTGGCGCTGCGCGACGAACTGGTGGACCGCGGCTACCGGCCGGCAGTGCGGCTGGAGATCGCGCAGGACTGCCCGCGCGACATCGTGCGCACCCTGCTGCAGAACTTCGGCCTGACCGAGAACGCGGTGTACCGCATCGACGGCCCGGTCAACCTCAACCGCGTGATCCAGCTGTACGACCTGCTGGCCCGCCCGGAGTTGAAGTACCCGCCGCTGAGCCCACGCGTGCTGCGCGACAGCGATGGCATCTTCGAGGTGGTCTCGCGCCGCGACGTGCTGCTGCACCACCCCTTCGATGCGTTCACCGCGGTGCTGGACCTGATCAAGCAGGCCGCGCTGGACCCCAACGTGCTGGCCATCAAGCAGACCCTGTACCGCACCGGCAAGGATTCGCAGATCGTCGATGCGCTGATCCAGGCCGCGCGCAACGGCAAGGACGTCACCGTGGTGGTGGAGCTGCGCGCGCGCTTCGACGAAGAAGCCAACCTGGGCCTGGCCGACCGCCTGCAGGAAGCCGGCGTGCAGGTGGTGTATGGCGTGGTGGGCTACAAGACCCATGCCAAGATGCTGCTGATCGTGCGCCGCGAAGGCCGCAAGCTGCGCCGTTACGTGCACCTGGGCACCGGCAATTACCACAGCGGCACCGCGCGCGCCTACACCGACCTGAGCCTGATCACCGCCGATGCGGACATCGGCAACGACGTGCACCTGCTGTTCCAGCAGCTGTCCGGCCTGGCGCCGCGGACCAAGCTCAAGCGCCTGCTGCAATCGCCGTTCACCCTGCACCCGGGCCTGCTGCAGCGGATCGAGCGCGAGACCCGGCTGGCCGCCAGCGGGCGCCCGGGCCGGATCATCGCCAAGATGAACGCGCTCAACGAACCGCAGATGATCCGGGCGCTGTATGCGGCCTCGCAGGCCGGCGTGCAGATCGACCTGATCGTGCGCGGTGCCTGCACGCTGCGGCCGGGCGTGCCGGGGGTGTCGGACAACATCCGGGTGCGCTCGATCGTCGGGCGCTTCCTGGAGCACAGCCGGGTGTACTGGTTCGGCAACGATGGCGCGGCCGAGCTGTTCTGCGCCAGCGCCGACTGGCTCGAGCGCAACCTGCTGCGCCGGGTGGAGACCTGCTTCCCGATCCTGGACCCGGAGCTGGCGCGCAAGGTGTACCGCGACGTGCTGCAGAACTACCTGGACGACAACCTCAACGCCTGGGAACTCAAGGCCGATGGCGAGTACCACAAGTGCACGCCCGGCCACGACGAGCCGCCGCACGCGGCGCAGATGACGTTGATGCAGGGGTTGTAGACACCGACCATTGGTGGGTGTTCCCACGCGTGCCGACCCACGGTCGGCACCGGCCGGGTGAGCGCCAACCGGCCCGCGCAAGGGCTGCTGGCGGCGCCCCTTGATGCGAGCGTTCGTCGCCGCCTGCCCATGTGAAGGGCGCGCGGTGACTTCGCGACCCACCCTTCGGCTAACATTCGTCCATGCCGCATACCATCACGACCCCGCCCGCCCTGCAGGATGGCGACCTGCTCGCCGCCATCGACCTGGGCTCGAACAGCTTCCACATGGTCATCGCGCGCTACACGCTCGGGCAGCTGCGGGTGGTCGACCGCCTGCGCGAGACCGTGCGCATGGCCGACGGCCTGGACGGCAAGGGCGGCCTGTCCGCCGAGGCCCGCCAGCGGTCGCTGGAATGCCTGGCCCGGTTCGGCCAGCGCATCCGCGCCATCCCGTCGGTGCGGGTCCGCGCCCTGGCGACCAATACCGTGCGCCAGCTGCGCTCGCCGCAGGCCTTCCTGATGCCGGCCGAGACCGCGCTCGGGCATGCCATCGAAGTGGTCAGCGGCCGCGAAGAGGCGCGCCTGATCTACCTCGGCGTGGCCCACGCGCAGCCGCCCAAGCCAGACCAGCGCCGGCTGGTGATCGACATCGGCGGCGGCTCCACCGAGTTCATCATCGGACAGGGCATGCAGACCCTGGAGCGCGAGAGCCTGCAGGCCGGCTGCATCGCCAGCACCCGCCGCTTCTTCCCCGGTGGCAAGCTCAGCCGCAAGCGCTGGAAGGACGCACTGACCGAGATCGGCGCGGAGTTCCAGCAGTTCGCCACCAAGTACCGGGCGCTGGGCTGGCACGAGGCGCTGGGCTCGTCGGGCACGCACAAGGCGATCAGCGAGATCTGCGCGACCATGAAGCTGAGCAAGGGTGCGATCACCGCCGAGGCGCTGCCGCAGCTGCGCGATGAGCTGCTCAAGGCCAAGCGCATCGAGGACATCAACCTGCCCGGCCTGTCGGCCGACCGCCGGCCGATCATCGCCGGCGGCATCCTGGTGCTGGAGGCGGCGTTCCTGGCGCTGGGCCTGGAAAAGCTGCTGGTCAGCAAGGCGGCCATGCGCGAAGGCATCCTCTACGACATCCTTGGCCGCGCCAGCGAGAACGACCTGCGCGACGAATCGGTGGCCGCGCTGACCCAGCGCTATGGCATCGACACCCGCCAGGCCGACCGGGTCGAACGCACCGCGATGAACCTGCTGGGCCAGGTTGAAGACACCTGGGCGCTGGACCCGGACGATGCGCGGATGCTGGGCTGGGCGGCACGCCTGCACGAGCTGGGCCTGATGATCGCCCACAGCGGCTACCACGTGCACGGCAGCTACGTGCTGGAAAACTCGGACATCGCCGGTTTCTCACGGCAGGAGCAGCAGTTGCTGGCCGCACTGGTGCGCAGCCACCGCCGCAACGTGTCCAAGTCGGCATTCGAGGCCTTGCCCGAGCGCCTGCTGCAACCGGCCCGGCGGATGACCGCCCTGCTGCGCCTGGCCGTGCTGCTCAACCGCGCCCATGAAGACGCTCCGATGCCCGCGCTGGAACTGACCGCCGACGACACCCGGCTGTCGCTGATCCTGCCGCAGGCGTTCATCGATGCCCGGCCCCTGCTGCGGGCCGACCTGATCGGCGAAACCGACGGCATGGCCAGCCTGGGCGTGCAGTTCCGTCCGTTCGTGGCCTGACGCCACCAACGGCGCGCCGCGCCGCCTGCTTCCCCACCCTGTCTGCCCCCTCCCCCGCTGCCACCGGCAGCGGGCGGATGGCGCGTGCGCATGGCCCGTCCAACGGCCCGTTTTGCGCGAGCGGCGATGCGGCGGCGCAGCATATCGGTACATTTCGATACAAACCGCTACATGACACTGGCGTGACGCAATTTGCAACTAATTGCTTCTGCTCGCTTTTTGTCAAGGAACTGCGTTCGGTGTGAAAAATATTTTCACTATGGCTTTACACGACCTTAACTACCGAGACTATTATCGGGGTACCGGTCCACTTGGGTCGGATTTTGAGACGGCGGGAACTTGGGCCCGCCGCCTTTTTTGAGTCAGTTCCGAACGAGAGAGAGAGCACATGAATTCACGCACCAACGTTTTGGGGCACGCGATCCGCTGTGCCCTGATCGCCGGTAGCGCTGGCCTGATGGCCGCGCCGGCGATGGCACAGGACGCGCCGACTGCCACCAACCTTGACCGTATCGAAATCACCGGCTCGCGCATCCGTCAGGTTGACGTGGAGAACGCCAACCCGGTGCTGGCCATCACCCGCACCGATATCGAACGTCAGGGCTTCAGCTCGGTGGCTGACATCCTGCAGAACGTGACGGCGATGGGCAGCCCGGCGATCAGCCGCGCCAATGTGCTCAGCGCCGGTGAAAACGCCGGCGGCACCTACATCGACATGCGCAACCTGGGCGCCCAGCGCACCCTGGTGCTGATCAACGGCAAGCGCCTGGGCATCAGCACCTCCGGTTACCAGGACGTGTCGAGCCTGCCGGTGTCGGCGGTCGAGCGCGTGGAAGTGCTCAAGGACGGCGCCTCGGCCATCTATGGTTCCGATGCGATGTCCGGCGTGGTCAACATCATCACCCGCCACAATGTGAGCGGCGTGACCGCCAACGTCTACCACGGCCAGTACAGCCAGGGTGACGGCGCGCGCGATCGCTTCGACGTGGTGGCTGGCTGGTCCAACGACCGTGGCTCGATCACGCTCTCGGCCGAACACACCGAAGAGAAGGCCGTGTGGGCCAAGGACCGTGCATTCAGCGCCTACGGCAACACCGACCGCCATCCGACCGAAGCGTGGACCACGGTCAGCCAGTACGGCCAGATCACCGGCCTGCGCGGCCCGGGCTGCACCGCGGCCAACAACGGCACCTGCGGCTACTCGCTCAACCGTGGCAGCGATCCGCTGAACCCGGCCAATTACCACATCACCAACCCGGCGGCGTTCACCGGTGACACCAGCAACACCAACGAACAGATGCACCTGAACTACCCGCTGAAGCGGGACTCGGTGTTCGTCGATGGTCGCCTGAACATCACCGACGACATCCGCTTCAGCACCCAGTTGGGCTACAACAAGCGCGATTCCAGCCGCCAGGTGGCCGGTTACCCGCTGCAGTCGTCCACGGCCGGTATCGGCGCAATGTCGATCGACAGCTACTTCAACCCGTTCGGCCGCAAGAACGGCTACGCCACCCCGACCGCCGTGGCCTGGAACCACCGCACCTGGGAAGTGCCGCGCGTCAGCGACAGCTCGCTCAAGACCTACCGTGCCGTGGCGGCGTTCGATGGCACCTTCAACATCGGCGAGCGCTTCTTCGATTGGGAAGTGGGCTACCAGTACAACAAGAACGAACTGCGCCAGCACGCCACCGGCAACCTGCACAAGGAACGCGTAAAGAACGCGGTCGGCCCGTCGTACTTCAATGCGGCCACCGGCAAGGTCGAGTGCGGCAGCGCCGCTGCCCCCATCGCCAACTGCATGGTGTGGAACCCGCTGGTCGCCGCGGGCGTGACCAATCCGTACGGCCTGACCGGCAACCAGGCGCTGATCGACTACCTGATGCCGGCGGAAGACTCCAGCGGCAAGACGGTCGGCAAGAACTTCTTCGCCACCATCGCCGGCAGCCTGCTGACGCTGCCGGGCGGCGACCTGGGCTTTGCATTCGGCCTGGAAAACCGCAAGGAAACCGGCGAGTTCATCCCCGATGCGCTGGCCCAGACCGGTGCCACCACCAACCTGGCCGCTGGCCCGACCGGTGGCGGTTACAAGGTCAAGGAAGCGTACGTGGAATTCAACGCGCCGCTGCTGGCCGACCTGCCGGGCGCGAAGGAACTGAGCTTGAACGCGGCCACGCGCTACTCCGACTACGACACCTTCGGCGACACGCTCAACAGCAAGTTCGGCTTCAAGTGGCGTCCGATCGACCAGCTGCTGGTCCGTGGCACCTGGGCCGAGGGCTTCCGCGCCCCGACCATCAGCGACCTGTACGGCGGTGGTTCGGAAACCTTCACCACCGGCTACGCCGATCCCTGCGACACCGTCTACGGCCCGTCGCGTACCAGTGCTGACGTGCGCGCACGTTGCGCCCGCGACATCGCCAACGCCGCCACGTACCGCCAGCTGAAGCAGGGCAACGTGCCGATCACCAGCAGCACCGATCAGACCCCGGTGCCGTTCGTGAATGGTTCCAACCCGAACCTGCAGCCGGAAACCTCCAAGAGCAAGACGCTGGGCCTGGTGTGGAGCCCGAGCTTCATCCAGAACTTCAACGTGTCCCTGGATTGGTGGAAGATCCGTATCGACAACACCATCGTTGCCGATACCCCCAACCAGATCCTGATCGACTGCTATGAGCAGGGCATCGATTCGCGCTGCGGGCAGTTCACCCGTGATCCGGTGCTGGGCATCGTCAACAAGCTGACCTACGGCAACCGTAACGCCGGTTTCCTGGAGACCGAAGGTTACGACATGGAGCTGGCCTACCGTCTGGACACCGACGCGTACGGCAAGTTCAGCACCACCTGGTCGACCACCTACGTCAGCTCCAACATCTACCGTTCCACCAACGACACCAAGGTCGTGCCGACCCCGACCAACGGGATCGCCACCAACGCCACCGTGGGCTTCCGCGTGCGCTCCAACCTGACCGTGGGTTGGGACCTGGGCAATTTCGGCGTCACCTGGACCGCGCGTTACTACTCCGGCGTCAAGGAGCAGTGCCTGAACGTGCTGGCACACCCGGATGAATGCTCCGATCCGGGCGTGAGTGCGCCGTGGTACTCCGGTGCCCGCAACTACAACGACCGTGGTTCGACGACCTTCCACGACGTGCAGGTCCGCTACAACCTGCCGTGGGATGCCACCGTTGCCGTGGGTGCCAACAACGTGTTCGAGAAGTACGGCCCGAACATGTACACCAAGCCGAACTCGGTGTTCTCCTACTACGGTGGCTACGACATCGGCCGCTTCGTCTACCTGAAGTACCAGCAGCGCTTCTGATCGCTGCAAGGCGGTAACACTGCCTGCTGACCACGGCCCTTCGGGGCCGTGGTTTTTTTATGGTTCTTCGCCCATCTGCGGGGTTATGTCGTCGCGGCGTATGAAGCCTTGCGAGTGCCAGCTCCGTCGCGCGGGGTGGGGGTGTGCGGGTTCGCCGGACACGCTGCAAGTCCCGCTCCGCGGCCCGGCCCAGCCGCT
>NZ_JAVWXA010000050.1:0-27068 GCF_036662295.1 Stenotrophomonas sp. | reverse complement strand
CCCAGTACACGTGGTCCACCTGGCCGGGCATGCCGGCCGCATCGAGCTGGCGCAGCAGCGCGCGCATCGGGGTGATCCCGCTACCGGCAGCCAGCAGCAGCACGCGCTGCGCCGGGCTTGCGGCCAGGGTCATCTCGCCGAACGCCTGGCCCAGTTCGAAGGTATCGCCCACCACCGCGTGCCGGGCCAGCTGCTGGCTGACCTTGCCGCCGTCGATCGCCTTGACCGTGATCGCCAGCGCGCCATCGGCCAGCGGCGTCGGGCTGTAGCTGCGCGACAGGCGGCGGCCATCCACTTCCACGCCCAGGGTGACGTGCTGGCCGGGTTGCAGGCCGCGGAAATGGCGGTTGGGGCGCAGCACCAGGGTGACCGCGTCGGCACTGGCCGCTTCGCGCGCCACCAGGCGGGCACGCGCACGGCGCAGGGTCCACAACGGGTGCACGCGGCCGGCCCAGAAGTCGAACAGCGCCTCGGACACCCAATGACGGGGCGAGAGGGGATTGCGGCGGCGGGTGGGCAGACGGGGTTTGGCGCTCATGGGCGCACTATACGCACGCACATACAGGCGTGTATACAGTTGTATATTGAATGGACGGGCTATGATTCAGGGACTTGACCGCCCTGCCCCCGATGACCTCCCCAGACCTGCCCCTGTCCGCCGCCGACGATGCCCATCCGGCGCGCAAAGCCTCGATCTCGCGGGAGGACCTGTTGGCTGCCGCGCTGGCGCTGATCGGCCCGCACCGCAGCGTGTCCACGCTCAGCCTGCGCGAGGTGGCGCGCGAGGCCGGGATCGCGCCCAATTCGTTCTATCGCCAGTTCCGCGACATGGACGAACTGACGGTGGCGCTGATCGACCTGGCCGGGCGCTCGCTGCGCACGATCATCGGCGAGGCGCGGCAGCGCGCGGCGTCCTCCGAGCGCAGCGTGATCCGCCTGTCGGTGGAGACCTTCTTCGAGCAGCTGCGCGCCGACCACAAGCTGTTGCACGTGCTGCTGCGCGAAGGCAGCGCCGGCTCGGACGCGTTCAAGCAGGCGGTGGACCGCGAGCTGAACTACTTCGAGGACGAACTGCGCCTGGACCTGATCCGCCTGGCCGCCGCCGACGGCGGCGCGGTGCTGCACGAACCGGCGCTGGCCTCCAAGGCGATCACCCGCCTGGTGTTTGCGATGGGCGCCACCGCCGTGGACCAGCCGCAGGAAAAGGACGCCGAACTGATCGAACAGCTGGCGCAGATGCTGCGCATGATCATCACCGGCGCGCGCACCATCGCCGGCAATCCGCCCACGCGCTGACCGATCGTCGCCGGCGCCAGCGCGCCGTCGTCAGCACGGCACGCGCCGCACGTCGGCAGGCGTCGTGAAGACCCGGGCTTCACGCGATGCGCACCATACTTTGCCGAATGCTTTACATATGGAACCGCCCCACGTGAGCCGGCCCCTCGCGCTCGTGCGCGCTACCCAAGGACGTTGCTGCGCGGCCCTGCTGCTGTGCACCGGCATGGCCGCGGCCCAACCGGCGCCCGATCCGATGGCGATCCCGGCACTGGACTGGGCCCAATCCCAGCAACGCCTGGAGCAGGTCTCCGATGCGCTGGCCGCCGCCGATGCCTCGGTGCGCAACAAGCAGGACCTGCAGGATGCCACCCGCCTGCTTCGCCTCCCGGAGATCACCGGTCAGGTGCGTCGGCTGCAGTTCCAGAAGACCCTGACCCTGCCGCTGGGGTCGCTGGCTCCGGTGGCCCAGGCCTTCGGCATCGACTCGCCGCTTCAGTTCACCGAGCGCGACTGGCGCACCCGCCCGGTGGTGACCGCCGTGCTGCCGCTGTACACCGGCGGGCTGATCCCGGCCGCGCAGCAGGCCGCCGCCGGTGCCACCGAGCAGGCCAGCGCTGAGCGCGACGCGCAGCGCCAGTCGTTGACCGTGCAGTTGGCGCAGGCGTATTTCGGCCAGCGCCTGGCCGAGCAGGCGGTGACGGTGCGGCGAGACGTGCGCGACGGCCTGCAACGCCACCTCGACGATGCGCTGAAGCTGGAACGCGAAGGCTTCGCCACCCGCGCCCAGCGGCTGCAGGCCAACGTGGCGCGCGACAAGGCCGAGCGCGAGTACCAGAAGTCGCTCAACGACCTGCAGACCCTCAAGGCCGCGCTGGCCACCCTGCTGCGCAGCGGCGGCGAAGTGCGCCCGCTGTCGCCACTGTTCATGCACCGCGCGCCGATCGGCGTGCTGGCCAGCTTCGAGCGCGATGCCCAGGCACGGCAACCGCAGATCGCCCGCCTGCGCGCGATGGTCGCCCAGGCCGAACAGGGGGTACGCGTGCAGGAAGCCAAGCTCAAGCCCACCGTGTTCCTGTTCGGCCAGTACGACTTCCGGCGGCGCGATGAAATGCTCACCGACCCGGACTGGGCATTCGGCATCGGCCTCAAGTACACCTTCCTTTCGCCCAGTTCGCGCCCGGCGCAGATCCGGGCCGCGCGCGCGCAGCAGGACCAGGCCGAGGCCGGCCTGCGCGAGGCCGAAAACCAGGTGGCGCTGGGCGTGCGCAAGGCCTGGTACGAACTGGACACCGCCCGCCAGCAGTTCCTGCTGCTGGACAGCAGCATCGAGCAGAACCGCGAGAACCTGCGCCTGCAGGAACTGGCCTTCCGCGAGGGCCAGGCCACCTCGCTGGACGTGATCGATGCGCGGCTGGGGCTGGGCGGTGCGCAGGTCGAACGCGCGCAGGCCGCTTACCAGTACGACGTGGCGCTGGCACAACTGCTGGAGGTCAGTGGACAGATGGACCGTTATGAAGAATTCCGCCGTCGCGCCGACGAGGTGACCGCCCATGAATGACACGTTGCAGGGCCCGGCTGACGTGCCGCCGCCGAAGACACGCAAGGCCGGCATCGTCATTGCGCTGGTGCTGGCGATCGTGGTGGTGGTCGGCCTGTGGCTGGCCTGGCGCCACCCGGCCGAACAACTGCAGGGCATGGCCGATGCGGACACGGTCAACGTGGCCGCCAAGATCACCGCGCGCCTGGCCGAGCTGAAGGTACGCGAAGGCGACCGGGTCACTGCCGGGCAGGTGCTGTTCGTGCTCGACAGCCCGGAAGTGGCCGCCAAGGAAGAGCAGGCCCAGGGCGCGCTGGAGGCCGCCCGCGCGGTCGCCGACAAGGCCGACGAGGGCGCGCGCAGCGAGGATATCCGTGCCGCGCAGGCCAACTGGAAACGCGCCGAAGCGGGCGCCACGCTGGCCGATGCCACCTACCAGCGCGTGCAGAACCTGTTCAACGAAGGCGTGATGACCCGGCAGAAACGCGACGAGGCGCTGGCCCAGGCGCGCAGTTCGCGCGAGCTGTCCAATGCCGCGCGCGCGCAGTACGACCAGGCACTGGCCGGTGCCCGCGACCAGGACAAGCGCGCCGCCAAGGGCCAGGTCAGGCAGGCGCAGGGCGCGGTGGCCGAGGTCGATGCCGCGCGTGGGGAGGTCAACGGCCGCGCGCCACTGGCCGGCGAAATCAACAAGCGCATGGCCGACATCGGCGAACTGGTGCCGGCCGGCTACCCGGTGTTCACGCTGGTGGACATCAACCGCATGTGGGTCTCGGTGAACCTGCGCGAATCGCAGATGCGCGGCCTGAAGATCGGCAGCCGGCTGCGTGGCCACGTGCCCGCGCTGGACCGCGACGCCGAGTTCGAGGTGTACTTCATCAATCCGGCTGGCGATTACGCCACCTGGCGCAGCACGCGCCAGTCCAGCGGCTATGACGTGCGCAGCTTCGAGATCCGGCTGCGCCCGCGTGCCCCGGTGGAGGGCTTCCGCCCGGGCATGAGCGTGCTGTTCGACTGGCCGCCGGGATGAACGCTCGCGCCCGGGCCGGCTTCGCGGCGGCGTTCCGGCGCGAATGGCAGCACCTGCGCCAGGACCGCGCCGACCGCCTGCTGGTGACCCTGTTGCCGCTGCTGATGCTGGCGGTGATGGCCTGGCTGTTCGCCGCCTCGGTCATGCGCGACATCCCGATCGCCATCGTGGACCTGGACCACAGCGCCGAGAGCCGCCTGCTGGCGCGCATGCTCGATGCCAGCCCCGGCGTGGCCGTGGTCGCCCAGCCGCCCGACCTGGCCCAGGCGCAGGCGCAGCTGCGGCGGCTGGAGGTGTATGCCGTGGTGCTGGTGCCGCGCGATGCCACCCGCGAGGCACGGCGTGGCCGCCAGGGCACCGTGTTCGCCTATTACAACGCCACCTACCTCACCACCGGGCAGTCGGCGGTGCGCGACATCGTCGAGGCGGTGGGTGCCTGGAATGCGCGCCTGCTCGCCGGGCCCATCGGCCGCCAGGTGGGCCCGGCCAAGCTGCGCGCGCCGCCGATCGCCGTGCAGTCGGACATCCTCTACAACCCCGCGCGCAGCTACGAGCTGTTCCTGCTGCCGCTGGTGTTCCCGGCGCTGTTGTCGCTGGGCCTTGCCCTGGCGGTGGCGGCCAGCCTGGGTCGCGAAGTGCGCGACGGGACCCTGCGCGCGTTCCTCGGTGACGCGCCGTGGGCGGCGATGGCTGGCAAGGTGAGCCCCTATGTCGCGCTGTTCTCGGTGTATGGCGCGCTGGGCGTGCTGTACCTGGCGCTGCTGCGTGGCGATGGCGTGGCCGGCAGCCTGTGGCTGCTGATGCTGGGCCAACCGCTGTTCTATCTGGCCTGCGCGGCGGTCGCGCTGCTGTTTGTCGGGCTCACCCGCGACATGGGCACCGCGTTGTCGGCGATCGGCCTGAGCATCGGCACCGCGCTGGCCTTCTCCGGGGCCACCTTCCCGGTGGTGGATGCGCCGTTGTTCACCCGCGTCTGGAACCTGCTGCTGCCGCTCACCGCCTACATCAAGCTGCAGACCCAGCAGCAGTTCGTCGGCGCCCCCTGGAGCGTGTCGTTGTGGCCGCTGGGCACCCTGCTGCTGATGGTGGCGGTGGCCGGCGGCGTCGGGGGCTGGCGGCTGATCGCCGCCGCGCGCGCCACCGCGCCCGCGCCGGGACAGGGCGCATGAGCCGCTTCGCCAGCAGCCTGCGCCAGACCCTGCGCGCGGTGCTCACCGACCGCTACGCGCGCGTGCTGATGATCGGCGCGGTGGTGCTGTACTCGTTCTTCTACCCGGCCGCCTACCGCCACCAGGTGGCCAGCAACCTGCCGATCGTGGTGGTCGACCAGGACCAGAGCCGCACCAGCCGCGCCCTGCTGCGCCGCGTGGATGCCCTGCACACGGTGCGCA
This sequence comes from Stenotrophomonas sp., assembly GCF_036662295.1. GTDB lineage: Bacteria > Pseudomonadota > Gammaproteobacteria > Xanthomonadales > Xanthomonadaceae > Stenotrophomonas. The sequence goes on along the minus strand of NZ_JAVWXA010000050.1, from coordinate 21,832 downwards.
TCGTCGGGCAACCGGCCAGCCTCGACCAGGCCCGCCAGCAGCTCGAACGCGGCCAGGCCGAAGGCATCCTGCTGATCCCGCCACACCTGGAGCGCGACATCCTGCGCGGCGGTGCCGGGCACCTGGTGCTGATGGGCAACGGCGCTTACCTCGGTCGCGCCAGCTGGGTGCTGGGAGGCGTGGCCGACGCCCTCACCGCCTTCGCGCGCGAGGCCGCGGTCGGCCAGGCCGCCTTCATGGGCGCCCCGCAGGCCGCGCCGATCACCCTGGTGCAACGCCCGCTGTTCAACACCCGCGAAGGCTACGGCAGCGCCATCGTGCCCGGCGTGGCCGAACTCATCGTGCACCAGACCCTGCTGATGGGCATCGGCGTGCTGCTTGGCGCGCGGCGCCTGGCGCTGGGCCGGCGGCTGCGTTTCGACCTGCCCAGCCTGGCCGGCATGGCGCTGGGCTTTGCCATCATCGGCCTGGCCGGCCTGCTTTACTACGCCGGCTTCACCGCCTGGGTGCAGGACTATCCGCGCGGCGGCAACCCGCTGGGGCAGGTGCTGGGCGGTGCCTTGTTCATCGCCGCCACCGTGGCCTTCGGGCTGTTCGTGGGCAGCTTCTTCGCCACCCGCGAGCGCGCCTTCCAGGTGGTGATCGCCTGTTCGATCCCGTTGTTCTTCCTGGCCAACCTGTCCTGGCCGACCACCACCTCACCGCCGGCGCTGGTGGCGCTCGCACAGCTGCTGCCCACCACGGCGGGCATCAACCTGATGGTGCGGTTGAACCAGATGGATGCGCGCCTGGCCGACGTGCACCACGAGCTCGCCACGCTGACCGCGTTGCTGGTGCTGTACGGCGCGCTGGCAGTCTGGCGGCTGGGCGCACGCACGTATCCGTCCTGAGCGGGTCAGCGCGACGCCTCCGGCGCGTACCAGAACGGAATGCGGTAGCTGCGCCGCCGCGCCGCGCCGCGTTCGGGCCCGCCCGGGTTCCAGACCAGGCGCAGGTCGTGGCGGCCCGGCGGCAGCGCCGCCAGCGGCAGGTAACCCACCACCCCGCGCATCTCCAGGTCGCGCCGTTCCATCGCCACGAACCCATCCAGCGCGACCGGGCGGCCATCCAACGTCACGCGCCAGAAGCGCGCCACGCACTGCACCGCCGCCGTTTCCGCCGCCGCGCCGCGCAGCCGGTTGCCACCCTCGGGCAAGCTAGTGCACAGCCGGCGGGCCAGGTCGTTGTCGCGCTGCGGCTGGTGCGGGATGAACAGCCGCAGCAGCGGGCCGTCGACCACGTCGGCGGGAATCATCGGATAGCGCAGCAACTGGTCGCGCTCGGCGCGCAGCGACTCGTAGTGCGCGCTCAGCATGCCCTCGTCCACGGCCGCCTCGGTGACCACCGCATAGCGGTTGAACAGCGAGAACTCCATCGAGCTTACCGCCTGCACGCCGCCGATGGTCATCGCCAGCATCACCGCGATGAAGTAGGCCACCATGAAATTGCGCGCATACCGGTTGCTCTGCAGGGTCAGCTGCACCGGCAGCAGCAAGCGCATCGGCATCAGCCACTGGTTGATGCGCAGCGCGCGCGTGATCGTCCGCTCCAGCCCCGCGCTGGGCACCCCGCGCGCGGTGCGCCGCGCGATCCATTTTTCCAGCACGACTGGCAGCAGGTTGACCAGCAGGAACACGCTGAAGAACCCCGCCACGATGATCACCGCGATGCGGTCGGTATCGCCCAGCAACGCCCCCACCGCGCCGGCAACCGCCAGCAGCAGCATCGAGCCGGCCCCGATCAGCACCATGGTCAGGGCGAACAGCAGCGTGGCCGAGAACAGCGTGGAGGCGGCGCGGTCGGCCTGGGCGATCGCCTGCTCCAGCGTGCCGACCCGCCCCTGGTAGAACCGGCGGGAGACCGGGCCGAGGAAGGGAATGCGGTCCCAGCGGATGCCGGCGGGAAAGTGGATCTTCAAGCCAACCAGGCCCACCCAGTACCCGCGGATGGCCAGGTGCACGATCAGCGCCACCGCCACCACGTAGCACAGCCCCACACTGGTACTGAAGCCAAACCAGAGCGCATAGGCATATACGCCCTCGGTATGCACGGTGGTGGTGGCCCACGCATCGAAAATGCGCCCGGGCACGGCCAGCAGCGCAAACGCCAGCAGGCCGGAGATGAACAACTCCAGCTCGTCGGTGCGCTCGCGCAGCCGCGCGAACCGTCCCTCGGCATCCGGTGGCGCCGTCAGCCCAAGGTCGGGGGTACTGCCAGGCTCAAGCGCTTCGCTCACGGGCGGGGTCGTCCTTGGGTGTCGGCCGAGTATACGGCGACCCACGAAGGCGCCCACAGCCCCCCCGGACACGACGACGCCGACCTTTCGGTCGGCGTCGTCAGCATGCGGCCGCTGGCCGGATTGCCTAGCGGTACTGGCGCTCGCAGTGGCGTTCCACCACGCGGTCGCCGTTCTTCTGCTGGCTGCGGCCCTGGATGTTGCGGCCCGCCGCGCCACCGGCCACGGCACCGGCCACCGTCGCCAGCTTCTTGCCGTTGCCGCCGCCGACCTGGTTGCCCAGCAGGCCACCCACCACCGCACCGGTGGCGGTGCCGGCGATGCGGTTCGGGTCACGGCTGTTGCGCTGCACTTCCACGTTCTTGCACACCACCTTGCTGCCGTCGTTGAAGCGACGACCTTCGTCCCTGGGACCGTAGCTCTGCGCGGCGGCACCGAACGACGCGGCCACCAGCGCGCCCATGCACAGCAGGCGTTGGATGTTTTTCATGGTACGACCTCTCTTGCAAGGATATGGACGAAGTGTCCGCCTGCCGCGCGCAACGACCAGTGAAATCATGTCCACGCCGCGTCAATGCGGCGCCATACGTTCAGGAGGCGGACACAAAGTGGGCGCCGAGAGATGGCACGGATAGAACGACTGTCGGAAGCGGGTTCGGGGCGACTGAAATCTACGTATCCGTTTCGAGGCTGTGGACGGAGAACCTGACCGGCATCCCCAAGACCTGTTCGATATTCGCCTTCTCGTCTTCAAAAGGCTTGGGGTCTGCTACCGGGGATCGAATATCAATAGATACCGAACCATCCCGCTCATCGATACCTGCCCCGATCAGGCCTGGCAGCATGGCCTTCAATGCTGGCCAGGACCTCTTGAGCCTGATGGATTGCTCAGCCAACGTCATCGGGGCCCCAAGCGTAAAAACGACGGGGACGTTCCCTGCCGCCGTTTCTATCTTTCGTGGCGCGACGAAGGCAGCGCCGGTCAGACGAATATTGATTGCCTGGTTTGGATAGTCCGTCCAATACAGACCTGCAAGCCGATCATTGAACTCCTCTCGCAGCGCATCGATGCCATCCTGCGCAAGCGTTTGCCGCTCGAGCTCGATGACGGCAACGTCAGCAGGAGCGCCGCTGGCCTTGGAGTAGGACTCAATCTCAACCTTGTCCGTGGTGGCGTGCAGGCGATGCCGCGTGGGGTCAACGTCACCTGCGTTCACGCTCGCGGACATCATCAATGCCGCCACACCAAAAAACTTGATCCACCTGCGCATTGAACATCCTCCCTGGCAAGGACCCGCACTCAACCCTGCGCGTCCTTGATGAACCAGAACACCGCTTTCGCGCCGGCCAGTACGGCAAAGATCCAAAGATAACGCGCGTGGCCGCTGGCCGTGCGTTCGCGTTGCTCCCGGGTTTGCCGGAACGTCACCGCACCCATCTCGGGGCCGGTGGACGCAGGCGGTGGCGCCAGCGCGTCGGCGTCCGGGCAGCAGGCAGAACCGGCCGCCAGCGGTTGCCCGCAGCGCCCGCAGCGCCCGCAGCGCCCGCAGGTTGATGCATGCATGGTATTCCTCCTTGAAGGTCGTGCAATCCATTGTCGACAGGCTGCCAGCGGGCCGTGCTAAACGAGCGCGACCGTGCGGCGCGGCGAGTATCGCGCCGACCTCGACGGCGCACAAGGCTGGCCGCCCGCCTCCACCGCACGTGCACCCCGTCGCCGCCATCATGGCCGCCAGCGCCGCACGCCTGCCCTGCCCGTCGCCGCACCCCACAAAGGCAACCGCCCCACCATGCCCCCCCTGATCCTGCACCTGGATGGACGCGCGATCCACGACATCGCCAGCTTCTACGACGAGATCAACCGCGTCTTCATGCACGGCGAAGACTGGCAGCTCGGGCCAAGCCTGGATGCCCTGGACGACATGCTGTACGGCGCCTACGGGGTGCTGGCCGCCCACCCGGATGTGGCGCTGCATTGGCACGCCATCGACCACAGCGAGCGGGCACTGGGGATCGAGGCCACGCGGGCGTGGCTGCAGGCCAAGCAGGCCGCACCGGGCACGTTCAACACCGCGGCAATCACCGCGCAGCTGCAGGCACTGGCGCGCGGTGAAGGCCAGCCCTACTTCGAGATCGTCATGGACATCTTCGCCGCCCATCCCCGGGTGGTACTGGTCAGGGCCTGACCCGGGCGGCGCTTCGCCGTCCGTGGCCCCTCCCCTACAATGGTCCATCCGGCGGCCCCCCGGCCTGCCCCCGACGTTGATGGACCCCGCGTGACCGAGAAGCAGCCCGAACACACCCCGCTCATGAAGCAGTTCTTCGCCGCAAAGTCCGATTACCCGGACCTGCTGCTGTTCTTCCGGATGGGCGATTTCTACGAGCTGTTCTACGACGACGCGCGCAAGGCGGCGCGGTTGCTGGACATCACCCTGACCCAGCGCGGCAGCTCCGGCGGCGCGCCGATCCCCATGGCCGGCGTGCCGGTGCACGCCTATGAGGGGTATCTGGCGCGGCTGGTGGCGCTGGGCGAGTCGGTGGCCATCTGCGAGCAGATCGGCGACCCGGCCCTGGCCAAGGGCCTGGTGGAACGCAAGGTGGTGCGCATCGTCACTCCCGGCACCGTCACCGACGAGGCGTTGCTGGACGAACGCCGCGACACCCTGCTGATGGCGCTTTCGCGCGGCAAGCACGGCTACGGGCTGGCCTGGGCCGACCTGGCCGGCGGCCGTTTCCTGGTCAACGAGGTGGATTCCGAAGATGCGCTGGAGGCCGAGCTGGCCCGGCTGGAGCCGGCCGAGCTGCTGGTGCCCGACGAAGAAAACTGGCCCGACTTCCTCCGGCATCGCAGTGGCATCCGCCGCCGCGCGCCGTGGCTGTTCGATGCCGACAGTGGCCGCCGGCAGCTGCTGGCGTTCTTCAAGCTGCACGACCTGACCGGTTTCGGCATCGACGACAAGCCGCGCGCCACGGCCGCGGCCGGTGCGCTGCTGGGCTATGTCGAGGAAACGCAGAAGCAGCGCCTGCCGCACCTCACCGCGATCGCCACGGAGACGGCCAGCGAGGCCATCGCGATGAACGCGGCCACGCGCCGCCATCTGGAACTGGACACCCGCGTGGACGGCGACACCCGCAACACGCTGCTGGGCGTGCTCGATACCACCGTCACTCCCATGGGCGGGCGGCTGTTGCGACGCTGGCTGCACCGGCCACTGCGGCTGCGCGAGGTGCTGGTGCAGCGCCACGATGCGGTGGCCACGCTGATCGACCGCGGCGCGGACAGCGACGTGCGCGAGGCGTTCCGTGCGCTGGGCGACCTGGAACGCATCCTCACCCGCGTGGCGCTGCGCTCGGCGCGCCCGCGCGATTTCTCCACCCTGCGCGACGGCCTGGGCCTGCTGCCACAGGTGCGCGCGGTGCTGGCGCCGCTGGATTCGCCTCGGCTGGTGGCCCTGCATGCCGCGCTGGGCTCGCACGACGAATGCGCGCACCTGCTGGCCAGTGCCATCGCGCCCACGCCGCCGATGAAGCTCAGCGATGGCGGCGTGATCGCCGAAGGCTTCGATGCCGAGCTGGACGAACTGCGCCGGCTGTCCACCCACGCCGACCAGTTCCTGATCGACCTGGAGCAGCGCGAGCGCGCCAGCAGCGGCATCGCCACGCTGAAGGTCGGCTACAACCGCGTGCATGGCTATTACATCGAGATCAGCAAGGGCCAGAGCGACAAGGCGCCGGTGCACTACACGCGCCGCCAGACCCTGACCAATGCCGAGCGCTACATCACCGAAGAACTGAAGTCCTTCGAAGACAAGGTGCTGTCCGCGCGCGAGCGCTCGCTGTCGCGCGAGAAGCTGCTCTACGAACAGCTGCTGGACACGCTGGCCGGCAGCCTGGAACCGCTCAAGCAGTGCGCGGCCGCGCTGAGCGAACTGGACGTGCTGGCCGGCTTTGCCGAGCGCGCGCAGGCGCTGGACTGGGCGCGCCCGGAACTGGACACCGCCCCGTGCCTGCGCATCGAGCGCGGCCGCCACCCGGTGGTGGAAGCGGTGCGCGAGCAGCCCTTCGAACCCAACGACCTGGACCTGCATCCGGACCGCCGCATGCTGGTGATCACCGGCCCGAACATGGGCGGTAAATCCACCTACATGCGCCAGAACGCGTTGATCGTGCTGCTGGCCCACATCGGCAGCTTCGTGCCGGCCAGCCGCGCGGTGATCGGCCCGATCGACCGCATCCTGACCCGCATCGGCGCCGGCGACGACCTGGCGCGCGGCCAATCCACCTTCATGGTCGAGATGGCCGAAACCAGCTACATCCTGCACCACGCCAGCGCGCACTCGCTGGTGCTGATGGACGAGATCGGCCGAGGCACATCCACCTACGACGGCCTGGCCCTGGCCGATGCGGTGGCGCGCCACCTGGCCTACGCCAACCGCTGCTACACCCTGTTTGCCACCCATTACTTCGAGTTGACCGCACTGGCCGACGAGCAGCATGAAGGCGGCCACAGCGGCATCGCCAACGTGCACCTGGACGCGGTGGAACACGGCGATGCGCTGGTGTTCATGCACGCGGTCAAGGACGGCCCGGCCAACCGCAGCTTCGGCCTGCAGGTGGCGGCGCTGGCCGGCCTGCCCAAGGCCACGGTGGCGCAGGCGCGCCGTCGCCTGGCCGAGCTGGAGCAGCGCGGCGGCGACAGCCATGCCGCCTCGGTGGCCCCGCAGGCATTGGATGCACCGCAGCAGTTCGGCCTGTTCAACGCGCCCAACACGGCCGCCCAGGATGCGCTGGCCGCGATCGACCCGGATGAGCTGACGCCCAAGCAGGCGCTGGAAGCGCTGTACCGGTTGAAGGCGCTGGTCTGATCGGGGCCTGGCACGACCAACAGTCGTGCCCTCCCCGGCAACGGTCGGCCTTCGGCCGGCGCGCGGAAACCCCTCCACACCCGGCAGCACCCGACCGCTGGTCGGGTGTGCCTTTCGCAATGCCGTGCCCCTGGCGGCGCTATGCTCGGGCGGTTCCCATCCCTGCCGTGGAGTCCGCCGTGAACACCGAATCGCTTGCCGCTTCCCTCTTCCAGCAACTGCAGCAGGGCCAAGGCCTGCAGCAGGTCTCCCAGCAGCTCGGCATCGACCCCCAGCAGGCCAGCGGCGCGGTCGGCGCGGCCCTGCCGTTGCTGCTCGGCGCAATGGGCCGCAACGCCCAGCAGCCGCAGGGGGCCGAGGCCCTGCTGGGGGCGCTGCAGCGTGACCACGCCCCGGCCGCGGCCGGCGGCTTCGACCTCGGCGGCCTGCTCGGCAGCGTCCTCGGTGGGGGCGGTGGCAGCAACGCCACCAACGGCGCCGGCATCCTGGGCCATGTGTTCGGCGGCAACAGCGATCGCGCCGCGCAGGGCCTGAGCCAGGCCACCGGCCTGGACAGCAGCAAGACCAGCCAGCTGCTGGCCATCCTCGCCCCGATCGTGATGTCCTACCTGGCCCAGCGTTTCGCCGGCGGCGGCAACCCGGCCCAGCTCAGCCAGGCCCTGGGCCAGGAGGCACAGGCGGCCGGCAACGGCGGGCTGCTGACCTCGGTGCTCGACCAGGACGGCGATGGTCAACTGGGCATTGGTGACCTGCTCAAGCTGGGCGGTGGGTTGCTCGGCAAGCGCTGAAAGTCGAAGCCGGTGGTCAAGGGCTGAGGGGAGCCGGCCAGCGGCCGGCACTACCGTCGGGCATGGCCATAGGCGCCGACTATCTAATCGGTTGATTCGTTCGAATTTACCGAATGCCTGAACCTGCTTAACGTGGTGGCATTCCCGCAGGAGATCCTCGGATGCATCGATTGCCCCCATCGCGCACGCGCGTCCAATCCCTGCCGCCGGACCGTGCCGGATGCTTCCCGCCCTGAGCGGGTCGCCCGTTTTGATTGCCCTGCCCGCCCGCGGCAGGTGCCTCCATTCGCAAGTACACAGGTAACGACCCATGAAAAGCGAAGCCAAGTGCCCCTTCAACCACTCCCTGGTCGGCGATGCCACCACCAACCGCGACTGGTGGCCCAACCAGCTGCGCGTGGACCTGCTCAACCAGCACTCCGCGCGCTCCAATCCGCTGGATGCGGGCTTCGACTACGCCACCGCCTTCAAGGGCCTGGACTACGCCGCGCTCAAGGCCGACCTCACCGCGCTGATGACCGATTCGCAGGACTGGTGGCCGGCCGACTTCGGCCACTACGGCGGCCTGTTCATCCGCATGGCCTGGCACAGCGCCGGCACCTACCGCATCGGCGACGGCCGCGGTGGTGGCGGCCGCGGCCAGCAGCGCTTCGCCCCGCTCAACAGCTGGCCGGACAACGTCAGCCTGGACAAGGCGCGGCGCCTGCTGTGGCCGATCAAGCAGAAATACGGCCAGGCCATCTCCTGGGCCGACCTGCTGATCCTCACCGGCAACGTGGCCCTGGAATCGATGGGCTTCAAGACGCTGGGCTTTGCCGGCGGCCGCCCCGATACGTGGGAGCCGGACCAGGACGTTTACTGGGGCCGCGAGACCACCTGGCTCGGCGGCGACGTGCGTTACGCACATGGCTCTGAAGGCGTGGTGGAAGACCACGGCGTGCTGGTGTCCGATGACGACGCCGATGGCGACATCCATTCGCGCACGCTGGAAAACCCGCTGGCGGCCGTGCAGATGGGCCTGATCTACGTGAACCCCGAAGGCCCGGACGGCAACCCGGACCCGCTCAAGGCCGCCTTCGACATCCGCGACACGTTCGGCCGCATGGCCATGGACGATGAGGAAACGGTGGCGCTGATCGCCGGCGGGCACAGCTTCGGCAAGACCCACGGCGCCGGCCCGGCCGACAACGTCGGTGCCGAACCCGAAGCGGCCGGGCTGGAAAGCCAGGGCCTGGGCTGGGCCAACGCCTACGGCAGCGGCAAGGGCGGGGACACCATCACCAGCGGCCTGGAAGTGACCTGGACGCGCACCCCGGCGCAGTGGAGCCACGACTTCTTCGAGCTGTTGTTCAAGCACGAGTGGGAGCTGACCAAGAGCCCGGCCGGCGCCCACCAGTGGGTGGCCAAGGACAGCGAGGCGGTCATTCCCGATGCGCACGATCCGGGCCGCATGCATCGCCCCAGCATGCTCACCACCGACCTGGCGCTGCGCATGGACCCGGCTTACGAGAAGATCTCGCGCCGCTTCCTGGCCGAGCCGCAGGCGTTCGCCGACGCGTTCGCGCGCGCCTGGTTCAAGCTCACCCATCGCGACATGGGCCCGCGCTCGCGTTACCTGGGCCCGGAAGTGCCGGCCGAGCATTTCATCTGGCAGGACCCGGTGCCCGAGCCGACCCATCCGTTGATCGATGCCCGCGACATCGCCGCGCTCAAGCAGCAGATCGCCGCCACCGGCCTGAGCGTGGCCGAGCTGGTCACCACCGCCTGGGCGTCGGCCTCCACCTTCCGCGGTTCGGACAAGCGCGGCGGTGCCAATGGCGCCCGCCTCCGCCTGGCCCCGCAGAAGGACTGGGCGGTCAACCAGCCTGCGCAGCTGTCCAAGGTGTTGGCGGCGCTGACGCAGGTGCAGGCCGGCTTCAACGGCGGCACCGGTGGCAAGCAGGTGTCGCTGGCCGACCTGATCGTGCTGGCCGGCGGCGTGGGCATCGAGCAGGCGGCCAAGGCCGGTGGTCACGACATCAGCGTACCGTTCACCCCGGGCCGCACCGATGCCAGCCAGGAACAGACCGACGTGGACTCGTTTGCGGTGCTCGAGCCGTATGCCGATGGCTTCCGCAACTACGTCAAGGGCCGCTACAGCGTGCCGGCCGAAGTACTGCTGATCGACCGGGCGCAACTGCTCACCCTCACCGCGCCGGAACTGACCGCGCTGGTCGGCGGCCTGCGCGTGCTCGGCGCCACTGTCGACGGCAATGCACAGGGCGTGCTGACCGATCGCCCCGGCACGTTGAGCAACGACTTCTTCGTCAACCTGCTGGACATGGGCACGCAGTGGAAAGCCAACGGCGATGGCTATGAGAGCAGCGGGCGCAAGCGCTGGACCGGCAGCCGCGCCGACCTGGTGTTTGGCTCCAACGCGGTACTGCGTGCCCTGGCCGAGGTGTACGCCAGCGCCGATGGCGAGAAGAAGCTGGTGCAGGATTTCGTCGCCGCCTGGACGCGGGTGATGGAACTGGACCGCTACGACCTGCACGCCTGATCGCCCACGCCGGCACCGCGTCCTGCGGTGCCGGCGTTTCAGCGGTGATGCTCCCTTACCTGTTGCCTGCCCGCAGGCGCTGCAGGATCGGGGCGAACAGGGGCGTGTCCGCCCGCGGCGCCGTCGGCGTCCGGCCGGCCTCCACTGCCTGCCAGTACGACCACGGCAGCGGCGTGGTGCCCAGTTCGTAGTCCATGCCGTCCCAGCCGTCTTCGCGGAAGGCATAGAACGCCCAGTGCACCTTGCCGGCCTCCAGCACGCGCAGCACGTCTTCGAGATAGGTCCGGCAATCGGGCCATCGGCGCATGCAGCCGAACTCGCCCACCACCATGCGCTGCCGCGCCACGCCATGCTGGTCGGCCCAGTCCATGGGTTGTTGCAGGTAGCGGGCCACGTGCGCGGCATCCCAGCGCGGCATGCCCCCGGCAAACGGCACTGCCGCCGGATAGCGATAGGGCCTGGCCCGCGTCTGGTTGGGGGCGCTGGTGGCGGCGTACGGTTCGTACATGTGCACGCTGTAAAGCAGGTGCGGATCGTCCAGCGCTGCCGGCCAGTAGGCCAGCGCATCGGCGGCGGCATACCAGCCGGGGTCGAGCATCAGCGGCATGTCCGCATCCACCTCGCGCACGGCGGCGATCAACGCGGTGTAGAAGCGCGGCAGGTCGCGCGGGCCGCCCTTGACGGTGGCATACCACGCGCGCATCGCGGCGGCATCGGCGTGCTCGGCCAGTGCGGTGCCGTATTCCGGGGCGGGCTCGTTGATGAGGTTGTAGGCCACCAGGCCGGGATGCCCCTTGAGTGCCCGCGCCAGATCGCGCCAGAACGCCTGCGCGGGGGCGTGATTGGCATCGGACTGCCATAGCCGCTGATCGACCACGCCGCCGTTTTTCTGCTTCCAGCGCAGCAGCGGCAGTGACAGCGGCACCAGCACCACCTTCAGCCCGGCCGCGTGGGCGTCATCGAGGACGCGACGCAGGGTGGCCAGGTCGTCGCCGACCAGCCCCTGGTACCGATCGGCATCGCCCATCAGGAAATCGCGACCGCCGGCGGAGGGCCATTTGTCCGGCGTCAGCCGCACCCAGGTGGCGCCGGTGGCGCGCAACGCATCGAAGTACGCCCGATCCGGCGGTGCCTGGTTGAAACTGTTGCCGCCGCGTTGCGGCTGCGCCCAGAACGCATCGGGCGGTGCCTGCGCATGGGCGGGTGACATCAACACCAATGACAACACGATCAACAGCATCCAACGCATGGCAGGCTCCTTCGACAGACCCGCGAGCCTGACCCACCCTGCTTGAGCGCGCCGTGACCGGCACCGCGCTTCACCGCCTTCGGGGCGGATGCGTCACCGCATGAGCGGCCTTACAGCGCGTCGAGATCCCCCAGCGCGCGGATCAGCCGGCGTGCGCGTTTGTCGGGCCGATGCTCCGGGGCCTGGTACCCGTTGGCCGCCGCTGCGCGCTGTGCCCGCACCTCGGCGCGGCGCGCGCGCGAGGCTTCGCTTTCTTCATAGAGTTGTTGCGCCACCGGTGCCGGGCCACGCAGCTCGCTCAGGCCACGCACCTGCACCTCGTAGACGTCATCGCCCCGGCTGATCTGCAGCTGCTCGCCCACGCGCACCGCGCGCGAGGATTTGGGCCGCTGCCCGGCCACGTCCACCTTGCCCGTCTCCACGGCCTGCTTGGCCAGGCTGCGGGTCTTGAAGAAACGTGCGGCCCACAGCCACACGTCCAGCCGCACGGCGGCCAACGGCGTTGCTTCGATCATGCGGGTAGTTCAGCTCCCCGGCTGCGCCGGTCGTCGGTTCAAGGGTTGCGGCGCCGCCGGGTTGCCGCGGCAGCCGGTACCGCCGATCAGCACGGGCACCCCCGCGTCCAGATCCCGGCGCTCGCTGCCGACCTGGCATTCCGGTCGGTCCATGGGCCGCACCTGCGCATCGCCGAGGCGGTCCCTACCCGAAGAACATGCGGGCAGCACCGCGGCAATCAAGAGCGCTGCCAGCGCGGGCATGAACCGGTCAGCCAGCGCGGGGCGCGGGCGCCTGCTGCGGGTGAGCATCTGCATCGCGATATCTCCCTGACGGGCTGGATGCTAGTGTGCCCCTCCCAGAGCCCGATCTCCACCGCACATGGCCAAGGCGCCGCTTGACCTGACCACCGGCCCCATCGGGCGCAACCTGTTCCTGTTCGCGCTGCCGATCCTGGCCGGCAACATCGCCCAGTCGCTCAATGGCTCGGTGAATGCGATCTGGGTCGGCCGGTTCCTGGGCGAGGCCGCGCTGACGGCCACGGCCAACGCCAACAACATCATGTTCTTCCTGATCGGGTCGGTGTTCGGCATCGGCATGGCCGCCACCATCCTGATCGGCCAGGCCATGGGCGCGCGCGATACCGCCCAGGCGCGGCGCGTGATGGGCACCAGCGCCACGTTCTTCATCGGCCTGTCGGTGGTGATCGCCATTGCCGGCTGGTGGCTGTCGCACCCGCTGCTGGCGGCGATGGGCACGCCGGCTGAATCGCTGCCGCTGGCCGAGGCCTACCTGCGCATCATCTTCCTGGCGATGCCCACGCTGTATGCGTTCGCGTTCCTGAGCTCGGCGCTGCGCGGCGTGGGCGATTCGCGCACGCCGTTCCGCTTCCTGCTGTTGTCGGTGGTGCTGGATATCGGCTTCAACCCGCTGCTGATCTTCGGCATCGGCCCGTTCCCGCAGCTGGGCATCGCCGGTGCGGCGTGGGCCACGCTGATCGCCCAGACCCTCTCGCTGATCGGCCTGCTCTGGTACATGCGCAACAAGCGGCACGTGCTGTGGCTGGGGCGCAGGGACATGGCGCTGTTCAAGATCGACCTGGAGATCCTGCGCGCGCTGGTGGTCAAGGGCGTGCCGATGGGCCTGCAGATGGTGTTGATCTCGCTGTCGATGATCCTGATGATGAGCATGGTCAACGGCTACGGCACCGACACGGCCGCCGCCTACGGCGCCTCGCTGCAGCTGTGGACCTACGTGCAGATGCCGGCCATGGCGATCGGCGCGGCGTGTTCGTCGATGGCCGCGCAGAACGTGGGTGCCGGCAACTGGAACCGGGTGCGCGGCACCGCGCGCAGCGGGGTGATGTACAACTTCCTGCTCACCGGGGTGTTGATCCTGCCGCTGATCCTGCTGGACCGCTACACGCTGGCACTGTTCCTGCCCGACGGCAGCCAGGCGCTGGAAGCGGCGCGCCACCTCAACCACATCGCGGTGTGGTCGTTCCTGTTCTTCGGCGTGAACTTCGTGATCTCCGGCGTGGTGCGCTCCACCGGCGCGGTGATTCCGCCGCTGCTGATCCTGGCCGCCTCGCTGTGGGGCATCCGCGTGCCCTTCGCCGAACTGCTGCAGGCGCAGTGGGGCGCTGACGCGGTGTGGTGGAGCTTCCCGGTCAGCTCGTTCTGCGCGATGTTGATGTCGCTGGCCTATTACCGCTGGGGCGGCTGGCGCAAGGCGACGATGCTGCCCACCCACCACGAAGAACTGGCGGCCCCGGCCGAAGTGCCGGCCATGCCGCCCTCGCCGGTGGCCGACCTCAACCCGGACGCACCGCCCACGGCCGCACCTAAGCCGGCGCCAACCCGCGCCGGTTAAGCCGCGCTGCCATCCGGCAGGTGGCGCCACGCCGGCAACCGGTAGCGCTGCTGCTGCGCACGCATGATCAGCCCCATGATCGTGCCGAACAGCAAGCCAGCGAGGCCGGCACCCCCCACCATCGCCCAGGTGGTCAGGGGAACCAGCAGCCCGAACACGGGCCGCATCAGCAGACCCCAGCCAACGCCGAAGAACACGCCCATCAACAGCGCGTTGGCGGCAAAGCCGGCCAGCAGCGGCGGCGGTACCGCGATGCCCAGCCGCCACAACAGGCGGTGCAGGGGCGGGGCGCGCAGCGCCTGCGGGACACCGGCGTCTTGCATGAGCTGCAATGCGGCGCGGACCTTGGCGGGGTAATGGGGCATCGTCATCCTGACCTGAGCGTGGGGGAGTTGCTGCAATCGTCGCGTGGCCGGCGGGGCGACTACCGCCGGCCCTGCCGATCATGCCACTGCCGCTTACCTGCGCCACAAACGCAAACGGCCACCCGAAGGTGGCCGTTTGTTGCGCGACAACCGAGGTTGTCGGCGCGGTCTTACTGGGCAGCCTTGGCAGCAGCCAGGCGGGCCTGCTTGGCCTGCGCAGCGGCGGCCAGATCTTCCTTGATGCGGGCAGCCTTGCCTTCCAGGCCACGCAGGTAGTACAGCTTGCCGGCGCGGACCTTACCACGACGCTTCACTTCGACCGAGTCGATGATGGCGCTGTGGGTCTGGAAGACGCGCTCGACGCCGTAGCCGTGCGAGATCTTGCGCACGGTGAAGGCGGAGTTCAGGCCGGCGTTCTTGGTGCCGATCACGACGCCTTCGTAAGCCTGCACGCGCTCACGGTTGCCTTCCTTGACCTTCACGTTGACGACCACGGTGTCACCCTGGCTGAACTTCGGCAGCTCGCGGGTGATCTGGGCGGATTCGAAGTCCGCAAGGATGGATTTGTTCAGCTTGCTCATGGGTGCACCGATAGTGTTCGGGTGATCGTGTCGTTCGACAACGTGGGCTCATGCAGTCACCGGACTGTGCTGCACGTTTTTTGTAGGGATTCCTACCACCGGGCCCCAAAAGGCCGATGGCAATCCCGGATTGTAAACAAGATTACGCCCCCGCGCTAGGGGGTTGGATCCTCGGCCAGGGCCTGCCGCGCCTGCTCCAGCAGTAGCCGGTCGGCCTTGGACAGCGTGGCCGGGTCCAGCAGGTCCGGCCGCCGCAGCCAGGTCCGCAGCAGCGACTGCTGGCGCCGCCAGCGCGCGATCGCAGCATGGTTGCCCGATCTCAGCACATCGGGGACCGTGCCCCATTCATGCTGAGCCGGGTGACTGAAATGCGGGCAGTCCAGCAGCCCCAGCGGGCCCTCGAAACTGTCCTGCACCGCCGATTCGGCGTCGCCCAGGGCGCCCTCCTGCAGCCGGGTCACCGCATCGACGATCACCGCCGCGCCCAGCTCGCCGCCGGACAGCACGTAATCGCCGATCGAGATTTCCTCGGTTACCTCGGCCGCCAGGAAACGTTCGTCGATCCCCTCATAACGCCCGCACAGCAGGATCATGCGTGGCAAGGCCGCCAGTTGGCGCACCTTGGCCTGGGTCAACGGCGCCCCCTGCGGGCTGAGGTAGATCACCGGCGCCGGCGCCGGGTCGGCCGCCTTCGCCGCGGCCAGGCAGGCCCGCAGCGGCTCGATCAGCATGACCATGCCCGGGCCACCGCCGAACGGACGATCGTCCACCCGGCGGTAGTTGCCCTCGGCGTAGTCACGCGGGTTCCAGCCCTGCAGGTCGAGCAGGCCGCGCTCGGCGGCACGGCCAACCACGCCCAGCGCGGCCGACTGCGCCATGAACTCGGGGAACAAGGTGATGACGTCGATGCGCATCCGGCCTAGAACTCCGGATCCCAATCGACCACGATCAGGTTGGCCTCGAAATCCACCGACACCACGAACTCGGGCTGCACGAACGGAATCATCCGCTCGCGGTCACCCTGCACGACCAGGACGTCGTTGGAGCCGGTCGAGAACAGGTGCGAGGCCCGTCCCAGTTCGACGCCGTCCACGGTGCGCACCTGCAGGCCTTCCAGGTCCACCCAGTAATACTCATCGGGCTTGGGCGGCGGCAGCGCGCTGCGGGCGACATAGACTTCGGTGCCGTACATCGACTCGACCACGTCGCGGTCGGTGATATCGGGAAACACCGCGATCAGGTGCTTGCCGGACTGGCGTCCGCGCGCGCCCTTGAGGGTGCTCTCCTGGCCGGCGGGCGTGCGCAGGATCCAGGGCTGATAGTTGAAGATGGCGGTACGCGGCTCGGTCCAGGACTCGAGCTTGATCTCGCCTCGCACACCAAAAGCGCCGACAATCCTGCCCAGCAGGATCCGGCGCTCGGTATCTTTCATCTGAATAGACCAGATGGGCCGCGCCAGGCGCGGCCCGTCAGGATCAGGCCGCCGGGGCGGTCTGGGCCTTGGTCGCTTCCTTGTACAGGTTGCGGACCTTGTCGGTCATCTGGGCGCCGTTGGCGACCCACTTGTCCACCAGCGGCAGGTCCAGCACGATGCGGGACTCGGCACCCTGGGCGACCGGGTTGTAGTAACCGACGCGCTCGATGTTGCGGCCATCACGGGCGCTGCGCGAGTCGGTCACGATGATGTGGTAGAACGGACGCTTCTTGGCGCCGCCGCGGGTCAGTCGAATCTTGACCATGGTGTTGTTTCCTCAATTGCCCAGTCGCCAGGATGGCGCGGTAAGCCGGCGATTATAGCGGCGCGCGCCGGTCATTCCAAGCCGTGGGCCGCCGGCAAAGCTGAACAGGGCCTACCGACGTGGGTCCGGCCCACCGATCGGTTGCCACGGCGCCATTTCCAGCACCCCGCGGGCCTGCTGGCAGAACGCCTCGGAGGCGGCAAACGCCACGGCATCGATGGCCGCCACCGGCCAGACACCGGCCGCATTGCAGGCGATGGCCCCGTCGAAGCCGGCCAGCTCGGCCAACGACACCGGGCGAACCTGCTGCCGCTCCGGGGCGAACCCGGCCTGCAGCAGCCGCTCATGGGTGCCGCGCAGGGCCGGGGCCTGCGGCCACACGATCTGCGGGCCCTGCTGGAAGGCGATGTTCCAGGTGCTGCCCTCGCTGATCTGGCCACTGCCATCGACGAACAGCGCATCGTCGAATCCGCCCTGCTGCGCCCGCCGGCGATGCTCGAACAACGGGAAGGTGCCGACATGCTTGAGGTGCGGCAGATCGCGCTGATAGGCCACCGAGCACAGGCGGCGCGGGTCGGCCGGCATGTGCACCGGCACAGCCACGGCCACCAGCACGTCCAGCGCGACCGGCTGCAACGGCTGGCGGAAATCGAACCGGCGCGAGAACACGGTGACCCGCAGCGAGGCGTCGCGACGCGGTTCGGCCTGCAGGGCGTGCTGCATCCAGGCCTGCACCTGCGCGGTGTCCAGCACACAGCCGAACAACGCCTCGGTGCCCTGCGACAGCCGCTGCAGGTGCAGGTCCAGGCCCTGCACCGCCCCGCCGCGCACCTGCATGGAGGTGAAGTGGCCATAGTTGGTGAGTGCGCCGGCCAGATCCTCGGCGCTGGCACGCTGGCCATTGCAGTAATGGGTCATCGCAGCAGCGCCCTGGCATCGGACCACATCTGCGCCAGCACCTCGGCGGCAGGCCGCGCGGGCGCCATCCACGCCGACTGCCCGGCCCAGGCCTGCATGGCATCGACGTTGTTCTCGCCGCTGGCCTGGGTGCGCATCGGCGCGGTCAGCCCGCGCTGCACCGGATACGGGCGCGGCGGCGGCGCATCGGGCGCGGCCGCCGCGCGCACGTACGCGGTGGCCAGGCCACGGCCGAGCCGGCCACTGAAGGCGCGGGTGGGCCAGGTATCTTCGGGCTCGGCCTCGGCCAGGGCCTGCGACCAGGCCGGGTTCAACGCGCACTCGGGCGTGCGCAGGAAGGCGGTCCCGATCTGCACCGCGCTGGCCCCGAGCGTGAGCGCGGCGGCGATGCCACGCCCATCGGCGATGCCGCCAGCGGCGATCACCGGGATCTCCAGCTGATCGGCCAGCCGCGGCAGCAGCGCGAACAAGCCGACCAGCTGGCGCTCGGCCGCGTCCGGATCGAAGGCACCGCGATGGCCACCGGCTTCAAACCCCTGCGCGACCACCGCATCGGCACCGGCGGCCTGCGCCGCGCGGGCTTCGGCCAGGGTGGTGGCGCAGGCGATCCAGGCGATGCCCACGTCCTTCAGGCGCTGCACCTGCGCGGCCGAGAACACGCCCATGATGGTGGAGGCCACCGCCGGGCGCGCGCGGACCAGCGCATCGAACTGGGCATCGAAATCGGCCGGGCCCGCATCCCCCGCACTGGCCGGCACCGCCGGGCCCCACTGGGCCAGGAAGCGACGGCTGGCCGCTTCGGCGTCGGCATCGCGCTGGGGCAGCGGATCGGGGATCCACACGTTGACCTGCGCCGGGCCGCTGGACTGGGCGCGGAAATCGGTCATCCACGCCTCGATGTCCTGCGGCTGGGACAGCACCGCGCCCATCGCGCCCATGCTGCCGGCATTGGCCAACGCGGCCGACAACGGCACCGGGCAGGCGCCGGCCATCGGCGCGAGCAGGACCGGGGCCTGCAAGGCAAAACGCCGACAGAAGCTGTCGGCGCGTTCAAGGATGATGGACTGGCTCACGATCGGCGCACCTGTGGGGTCTGACGCGGCCAGCATACGCCGCCCCGCCCCACCCCGGCATGCACGCCGCGGCGGATCAGCGTGCCAGCACCGCGTAGGTGCGGACCAGCTGGCTGTCCATCTCTTCATTGAAGGTGAAGGTCACATAGCGCGCGTCGTCGGCGGCGAATTCCTCCTCGACCACGGCACGGCCGATCTCGGTGCCCTCCCCGTCCAGCGCGCGGGCGACCAGCTTGCCCTTGAACGCCTTGTCGGCCACCACGTACACCGCCGCGTCCTTGGAGCCCATGCCGCGGCTCTTGCCCAGCGTCACGGTGAGGCCGCGCGCGGCCAGGCTCGGGTCGCCCTGCAGGGTCACGTTCATTTTCTTGTCCACGCCCTCGCCCAGCCCGGCCACGAAATCGGCGGCGGTGCCGCTGATCGCGCTGCCGGCCTTCTGCGACATCGAGGTGTCGTCCTTGCAGGCGGTCAACGCCAGGGCCAGCGCCATCACCATCACCACGATCGACTTGTTCATGTGCATTCCTTTGTTGAGAGCGACAGCGGGTGCGTCAGTGCCCCGCGACGTTGGCACCGCATTCTGGAACGTCATGGCCGGCGCGGCGCCGGCCACCGGTACGGGATCAGCGGAACGGCAGGCCGCCGCGGCCGCCCATGGCGCCCATCATCCCCTTCATGCTGCGCATCATGCCCTTCATGCCGCCGCCGGCCATCTTGCTCATCATCTTTTCCATCTGCTGGAACTGCTTCATGAGCTTGTTGACGTCGGCCGGGGTGAGGCCGGAACCGCGCGCGATGCGGGCACGACGCGAGCCGTTGAGCAGGCCCGGGTTGCGGCGTTCCTTCTTGGTCATCGAGTTGATGATGGCGATCATGCGCGGCACTTCCTTGCCCTGGCTGACCTGCTGCTTGAGGTGCTCGGGGATGTTGCCCAGGCCCGGCAGCTTGTCCATCAGCCCGCCGATGCCGCCCATGTTCTGCATCTGCTCGAGCTGGTCGCGCATGTCGTTCAGATCGAACTTCTTGCCCTTGGCGACCTTCTCGGCCAGCTTCTGGGCCTTGTCCTTGTCCACCTGCTGCTCGACCTGCTCCACCAGCGACAGCACGTCGCCCATGTCCAGGATGCGGCTGGCGATACGGTCGGGGTGGAACACGTCCAGGCCGTCGGGCTTTTCGCTGACGCCGACAAACTTGATCGGCTTGCCGGTGATGTAGCGCACGCTCAGCGCGGCACCGCCACGGGCGTCGCCGTCGGTCTTGGTCAGCACCACGCCGGTCAGCGGCAGCGCCTCACCGAAGGCCTTGGCGGTGTTGGCCGCGTCCTGGCCGGTCATGGCATCGACCACGAACAGCGTTTCGGCCGGGTTGACCGCCGCGTGCAGGGCCTTGATCTCGGCCATCATCGCTTCGTCGATGGCCAGGCGGCCGGCGGTATCGACGATCAGCACGTCCACGAACGACTTGCGGGCATCGTCGATGGCCGCGCGCACGATGGCTTCCGGCTTCTGGTCGGCGCTGGAGGGGAAGAACAGCACGCCGACCTGGTCGGCCAGGGTCTTGAGCTGCTCGATCGCGGCCGGACGGTAGACGTCGGCCGACACCACCATCACCTTCTTCTTGCGCTTGTCTTTGAGGTGCTTGGCCAGCTTGCCCACCGTGGTGGTCTTGCCCGCACCCTGCAGGCCGGCCATCAGGATGATCGCCGGCGCCGGCACGTTGAGGTTGAGGTCCGAGGCGGCCGCGCCCATCACCGTGGCCAGCTCGTCGCGCACGACCTTGATCAGCGCCTGGCCGGGGGTGAGCGACTTGAGCACTTCCTGGCCGACCGCGCGCACCTTGATGCGCTCGACCAGCGCCTGCACGACCGGCAGGGCGACATCGGCTTCCAGCAGCGCGATGCGGACTTCGCGGGTGGCCTCGCGGATGTTTTCCTCGGTGAGGCGACCGCGGCCACGCAGCCGCTCGATGGTGCCGGAGAGGCGCTGGGTCAGGGACTCGAACATGGAGGCAACCTGTTCAGAACGAAAGACAGAGAGACGCACAGTATAGCCGGTCCACCAAGCCCCCCGGACCCCGCCTGCGGCCCGTGGCCGCAGGCATCGCCAGCACCCCGGGGGTATGCGAAACTGCCACGATGACAATCGTTCTCATCGCCACCCTGCTGTACCTCACCGCCACCGCCCTGCTGGTGCGCGCGGTCAGCCGCGATGACGCGATCGGTTCGCCGGCGTGGCTGTGGCCGGCGCTGCCGGCGATGCTGCTGCATGGCGGCTACCACGTGCTGGTGGCGATGCGCACCAACGGCGGGCCGGACATGCATTTCTTCGCGGCGCTGTCGCTGGTCGGCCTCGGCATGGCCTGGCTGACCTCGCTGGTGGCCGCGCGCGGGCGCATGGCGGCATTGGGCGTGCTGGTGTTCCCGATGGCGGCGGCGGTGCTGTGTGTCTACCACGCCTACGGCCACGAACCGAGCAAGCCGCTGGGCTGGCAGCTGGCCACCCACGCCTGGCTGGCGCTGCTGGCCTACGCCACGCTGAGCGTGGCCGCGCTGCTGGCGATCATGCTGTGGCTGCAGGAGCGTGCGCTGCGTCGCCGTGACTTCCGCCCGTGGCTGCGCGCGCTGCCGCCGCTGGCCGACCTGGAATCGCTGCTGTTCCGGGTGATCGCCGTGGGCTTTGCCCTGCTCACCCTGACCCTGCTCACCGGGGTGCTGTTCGTGGATGACCTGCTGGCCCAGAAGCTGGTGCACAAGACCGTGCTCAGCGTGCTGTCCTGGATCGTGTTCGGCACGCTGCTGATCGGTCGCCGCCGCTATGGCTGGCGCGGCGCCAAGGCGGTGCACTGGACGCTGACCGCGATGGCCCTGCTGCTGCTGGCCTTCTTCGGCAGCCAGTTCGTGATCGAGCTGGTGTTCGGGCACGCCCGTTGAGCGAGGCGTGCCGGCGCCTCACATCGGCGCGGACAACCATTGGCGCTGCGACTGCCCGGCGTTGGTGATCAGGTCATCCACCTGCCAGCAGCCCTGCCCGGCGCGGGCCAGGATCAACCGGGTCACGCGCGCCTGGCCCCACAC
>NZ_JAVWXA010000049.1:21298-27293 GCF_036662295.1 Stenotrophomonas sp. | reverse complement strand
CGCGTAAGCCATAGTTTATGGCTGCGAGGTGTCTACGGAACCCTGGGCGATTCAAACTATGCTCATGACCGCCCGGAAATCGCAGGGCTAGCGCTGCCGGACCCGGAGGAGCTCCTGGCGGACGTCCTTGCGTTTGATAGCTTCATCAAAGAGGTGAATGCGCGGTCTGTGGTGACCGAAGGTGCTCGCAAGAAAGGGCCTTCAGCAGCCGCTGCGCTTGCGTAACCTCCAACGGTGAGGGCTGTGCTCTTTTGCTTGACTTGGGGCGCCTCCGCCTTACCTTCATCTTCTTTCGGGGTAGGAGTACTGATGGAAGAGCACAGGTGGCTAGCGGAGACGGTTAAGCTGGGCAATACGCAGGACACACGTGATCTTATCGGAACGTCCATGGACGGGCCGGGCATAGCATGGGATGCGCTTAGGGAGGCGATCTACACGGAGCGATTGGACATCTTCGATGCGCTTCTGCCAATTCTCGTGTCCGTCAATAGCGCCCGCCCGCTGGTCAACGACGCCAGGTAGGGGGTGGCACATGCGGTCGCCAAGCTAACTCCGCTGTGTAACCCACTGGATGAGGAGTCGCTGGCGCTATCGAAGGCAGCAAGGCTGGGGCACACAGATGTTCTTCGCTTGCTTCTACCGGTGAGTGACCACTTTGCCGATGAATCAGCGGCGCTGCTCGGCACTGCCAGGGCGGGACACATTAGATCTTTTCATGGAATGCGGAGTCCGTCCCGATTTACTGGGGAGCCTCTCAACGCACTAGTCGAGAGATTAATCCCTTATCTTCGCCTTGCTGGACGAACTCGGCGTGTCTAACATGGGTCTGCAACGGCTGGGTCGCGGGGATGCGGGCCACCGGAACAACGGTTAAGCCGAGACCGGGTTTCGGCTTTGGAAGGATGGGTCAGATAGGAGTCAGCATGAGCAGCATGGAAGAACGGCTTGCGGACGTTGAGCGGCGACTTGCCTTGCTCGAGGCTCGAGACAGGGGCCTGCCAGCTTCACAGGGCGTCGTGCCCGCTCGGGGCGCGGCAGAAGAGCAAGTGGTTTCCGTTTCCGTATCGAACAAGCGATATGACCACGGCGACTACGAAGACCACATTTGGTTTGACTGTGTCTACACGCTCTCCCAACACTCGAAGCCTACCCGCGCACTCAAGGGGGCGATCGAGTTCATGGACTTGTTCGGAGAGGTGCGGTTCCGGCTGCAATTGACCGTGAACGATCCTCTTTCTCCGGGACGTCCGCTTGCGAATCCGGGTATCGGGTTCACCTTCAATCAGTTCATGCCGGAGCACCAATGGATGCTGAGCACCGATCTCAGTGACATGCAGATCAGGCTCGTTGCTTCGAACGTCATCTACAGCGATGGAACTTCCGCAGCGTTTTCCTGATGGCGGGCGCCTTCCGATGCCCTGTGCCGATGCCGGGGAGTAGTGGTATCGGCATCATCGGAATCGAAGGCGCCCGGCGCGTTGGAGTGGGCTGCCTTGTCAGTGTGGCAGTATCTGTCAGCTCAGCTATCGGCAGTATATGACCAATATGGTCGAACCAATGAAGCTAATCGTTCGCCGAAGAGCGTGGGGTTAATAACGATGCGAGAGAGAGATTTTGTTCAGGCTGAATCCCAGCCCTTCCGCGATCTTGAGGCGATGCTTGAGGGGCGTGTCTTCCATGTAACCAAGCGGCAGCACATGGAGGCAATCATTTGCTCTGGCGCACTGTTGCCGAACGCTGATGGGCATTTGGAGACGACCTTTGGCTCATCCGCTAACTCATTCTTCAGGCTAAACGGCTGCGTCAGCGTGTTCGACTATAGGAACCATGAGGTGGCTGGCATCGCTGAGTACCGCAGACGCTGCTATCCATTTCAAGCTGCTCGGCCTGGTGGTGCCGGAATCGCGATTCTCATGCTCAAGCCGGAGAGCTACCAAGAGTTGCTGCCTTGGACGGAGTGGTCGATCTCTGGCGACCTCTCACAGAATATTGTTCCGTATGTCGAAGCTGGCTACCCAGGTCCTCTGCCGCTGAGCATGATCGATGAGGTTCTGTTTGTTCGTATCACTGAAGATCCTGGCTGCCTCGCGGCGCTTGTGCGGCGGAGTTATTTCAGCATCCTGCTGACAAGCTTTAGTCGTTGACGGCCACCCTATTCAGATTACTGCTCTGGAGGCAGCCATCCTTGGTACATCTGCCTGACGGTCTGCAACCTCAGCCATCTGACCCCATGCGCGCCAGGTTCTCCTTGAGACGCCCGGCAATCCCCTGGCGCGTGGCCTTTCGAATGGGGTAGTCCGCTGCCGCACCAGCAAACCCCGACGCTACGTCGCAGGCCTGTTCAATGATGCCTGTGGCCAGACGGGTCGGGACGTCATGCTCGGCTGCCAACCGCAGCAACAGCGCGCGCCCGATGTGGCGCGCTTCGCCGTACACATCCATGTGATGCTCGCCGCCCGGACCATCGGAAAACGTCAGGTCGTAGCCGGGCGCAAGCTTCCAGGCGCCCTGCCGATCCAGTCGATAGGAAACGTTCTTGCTGTGGTCGTCACGATTGTTGAAGACCACGTTGAACACCGCACGCCGGAACGCGTGGTTCACTTCGGCCTGGCTGCGCGTCAACGCCCGGGTAAGCCGGAGCAGGTCTGCGTAGTCCATCTGGGGAAGTCGGAAGTTGAGGTCGATGGCGCCTGCCGCGGTAAGCGTCGGCACCCGCATTCCCGCGTGCCGGTCAAAACGTTTGATGCCGAAGGCCGACAGCTTTGCACCCAGTTCGAACAGGCGGGTCTGCGGCATCTCGATGCCACACGCTTCCGCCAGGTTCGCATACAGCGTCTCCACCGCACACACTTCCGGGTGCTCGTTCCCGGCCTGGAATTTGACCAGCCACGGTTCTCCACCCGGCAGCGCCTGCGTGCTGACCATGCCGCTCTCCGGATTGAAGTTCACCAACGCCTTGGGGCGCGCACCCTGCGGCGAGCCGCCCAGCCTGGCCAACGTCGGGAGTGCTGCGGTGTCCTTGTCGTGCACCACCTGGCGAACCTCAGCGGCCAATTCCAGCAGGCTCAGGTCGTCGGTGGACAGCGCCATGCCTTCGTCGGGGCGAAAGGTCAGGGCGCCCATGCCGCGATCGCCAATGAAGGCCAGTCGGTCGAGAGGCGATAAGCGGCGGGGGTCTTTCCCGCACTTGCGGAACAACCGGTCCATGACCAGCAGCCCCCAGCCATCGGGCAGGGCGTCGGCAATCGCACCTGGGAGGCCGAACTGGTGCTCTCCATAGCCCTGAAAGGCGCCTGGCTGCAGCGGCAGGTTGGGCGACAGCGCCAGCCCATGGTCAAACGCGTCCTTGCCATATTCAAACAGCAGGTGCTGGCCGTCATGGGCCAGCCGACCGATGCGCCACTGCTCACCCCATCCCTCATAGACGATATCCAACAGGCGCATGGTTCAGGCCTTATCTGCTGGCGCGTTTGCGCACGGTGCGCTTTGCGCGGTTCATGTCGAGCAGGGCATCAATGGAGGTCACGCCAGGCGCGAAGAGGTTTTCCAGGCCATCTTCCAGGGTCAGTGCCTGGGCCACTTTGATGATGGTGCTGAAGGCACAGTCGCCGGTTCGCTCCAGATTGCGAATGGTGCCCACGGACACGCCGACGCGCTCGGCCAATTCCGGCTGGGTCATGCGGCGCGCGATACGGGCAAGCCGGATGCGCTCGGCAAGCTCGGTCGCAATTTCCTTGGGGCTTGCAAGGCTGAACTTCACGGAGGGCCTCCTGGCTTGACAGTCTACCAAAGATCGCCCATGACAAGCAATATGTTGGCGTTTTATGCTAAAAGTTCGTCTTAATAGCAAAAATATTGTATTTAACAAAGTCGGGCGCCACAAGCGCCATCCGATCCGCCGCATGAATCTCCATGGGGTTGATCGGATCGGCGAGGAATGCGGCAGCCAGTAGGTCGTTCCCTGCGTGCGACGGCAAGGCCGCTGGTTGGTCAAGCGGGGCTATGGCCTGCGTGACTTACGCTCTGCGTAGCGCGGGTCCACGCGTGTTCGCATGCCCCCGCGCACCTGCATCCATCCGCTTTGTGTCCGCGGGCCCCCGCAACGCGTGCCCGTGAACACAGGGCGAGGCTCGACGCGCCTTGGGCGCACACGTGCAGCATCGAGACGCGCCAAGGTTGGCGCGACGCCGTATCGGTCATAGGGCGCAGTCTGCGCCCACCCTTATTGCAGCTTCACCACCACTTTCCCTTTCGCCCGCCCGCTCTCCACATACGCCAGCGCGTCCCCGGTGCCCTCGAACGGAAACACCCGGTCAATCACGGGAACGATTGCACCAGCCTCAACAAGCGAGGTGATCGCACTCAGTTGCGCCCCATCGGCCCGCATGAAGACAAAGGTATAGGCCACGCCCTTCTGCTTGGCCTTCCTGCGGATGCCAAGGCTGAGCAGGCGCATGACCTGCTTCAGCGGCCAGGCCAGCCCGCGCGCGGCGGCGAAGGCGGGTGTGGGCGGGCCCGAGATGGAGATGAGGTGGCCACCCGGCTTGAGGATCTGCAGCGAGCGCTCCAGTTCATCCTTGCCCAGGCTGTTGAGCACCACGTCGTAGTCGCGCAGTGCCGTGGCGAAATCCTGCTGCCTGTAGTCAATGACCACATCCGCGCCCAGCGCCTTCACCCACGCCACGTTGGGCGTGCTGGTAGTGGTGGCAACGAACGCGCCAAGGTGTTTGGCCAGCTGGATCGTCACGGTGCCAACCCCGCCGGAGCCCGCCTGGATGAAGACCTTCTGCCCGGGCTTGAGCTGGGCGGTTTCGACCAGCGCCTGCCACGCGGTCAGGGCGACCAAGGGCAGCGAGGCGGCTTCCACCATGGTCAGGTTGGCGGGCTTGAGGGCCACGGAGGCGGCGTTGACGGCGATGAACTCGGCGAACGCGCCGATGCGGTCATCGTCGGGACGTGCATAGACCTCATCGCCCGGTTTGAACTGGGAAACGCCGGCGCCCACGCGCTCCACCGTACCGGCCAGGTCGTTGCCCAGAATCAGCGGCAGGCGATACGGCAGGATCACCTTGAATTCGCCACGCCGGATCTTGGGGTCCAGCGCGTTGACGCTGGCCGCGTGCACGCGGATGAGCACATCGCCGTCGCGCAGCGCTGGCGTTGGCACATCATCGATGTGGCCCGCTTCCTTCTTGCCATAGCGGTCGATGAGGAAGGCTTTCATGGGCGATAGCGCTCCGCTGCCTGCGCCTGGCGGATGTCCGAGAGCAGGCCCTGGCGCGATGCTTCCACCGTGTCCCAGCGTGCGGCCACATGCAACGGCGGAATGGTCACGGTCTCGCGGCGATCGAAGCCGACCAGCGCGGCATCGACCAGCTCGCCGACATCCATCACTTCCGGCAAGGTGTTGATGTCGATGCCGGCACGCTCCCAGATCTCGGTACGGGTGGCGGCGGGCAGCACGGCCTGCACGTAGACGCCCTTGGGCGACAGCTCCAGGCTGAGCCCCTGCGACAGGAACAGGACGAACGCCTTGGTCGCACCGTAGACGGACATGCCGAACTCGGGCGCCAGGCCGACCACCGAGCCGATGTTGACGATTGCGCCTTCGCCGGCGTTGGCCAGGCGCGGGGCGATGGCCGCGGCCAGGCGCGTCAGGGCGAGGGTGTTGAGGGTGACCAGGTGTTCGATGCTGTCGGCCGACTGGTCGGTGAAGCCGCCAGACTGGGCCACGCCCGCATTGTTGATCAGGATGCCGATGCGGGCATCGTCGCGCAGGCGGGTTTCCACGGTGGCCAGATCGGCGCGCTGGGTGAGGTCGGCCGGCAGGACGTCTACGGCGACCCCGGTGTCCTGGCGCAGGCGGGCGGCCAGGGTTTCCAGGCGCGCCGTGTCGCGCGCGACCAGCACCAGGTCGTGGCCGCGGCGGGCGAAGCGTTCGGCGTAGACGGTGCCGATGCCGCTGGAGGCGCCGGTGATGAGGACGGTGGGAAGC
>NZ_JAVWXA010000049.1:0-21288 GCF_036662295.1 Stenotrophomonas sp. | reverse complement strand
GTGTCTGGGGCGGTGGCCGCGGGCGGCGCGGGGGTTGCGGCGGGGGGGACGCGGCACGTGGGTGTGCCGGGGGGCTGGGGGGGGGGTTCGGGGGGGGGGCGGCAGGGAGCTGTTGAAGGCTTACTGCGGCGTCGTATCGGTCAATGCGGGGTAGTCGGTGTAGCCTTCCGTGCCGCCGCCGTACAACGTGGCGGGGTTCAAGGCGTTCAAGGGCGCGCCGGTCTTCAGGCGTTCCACCAGGTCGGGATTGCTGATGAAGGCGCGGCCAAACGCGATGAGGTCTGCCTTGCCTTCGGCGAGGCGTGCGCTGGCCAGATCCAGGTCGTAGCCGTTGTTGGCCAGATAGGTCCCCTTGAAGCGGGCGCGCAGCCCATCGAAGTCGAAGGGCGCCACGTCGCGCGGGCCGCCGGTCGCGCCTTCGACCACGTGCAGGTAGACGATGCCCAGCGCGCTGAGCTGGTCCACGATGTAGTCGTACTGCGGCTGCGGGTCGCTGACCGTGGCGATGGCATTGGCCGGCGAAACCGGGGAAATGCGCACGCCGGTGCGGTCTGCGCCGATCTCTTCGGCGACGGCGGCGGTGACCTCCAGCAGCAGGCGCGCGCGGTTCTCGATGGAGCCGCCGTAGGCGTCGGTGCGCTGGTTGGCGCCGTCCTTGATGAACTGTTCGAGCAGGTAGCCGTTGGCGCCGTGGATTTCCACGCCGTCAAAACCGGCGGCGATGGCATTGGCAGCGGCCTGGCGGAAGTCGTTGACGATGGCGGGCAACTCGTCGATCTCCAATGCGCGCGGTTCGGACACATCGACAAAGCCGTTGTGGACGAAGGTCTTGGTCTGCGCGCGGATGGCCGAGGCGGAGACGGGCGCGGCATTGCCGGGCTGCAGATCCACGTGCGAGATGCGGCCCACGTGCCACAGCTGCACGAAGATGCGCCCGCCGCGGGCGTGCACGGCATCGGTGACCGCGCGCCAGCCGTCGATCTGGTCCTGGGTGTAGAGGCCGGGCGTGTCCTGGTAGCCCTGGGCCTGCGCCGAGATCTGGGTGGCCTCGGTGATGATCAGGCCGGCCGAGGCGCGCTGGGCGTAGTAGGTAGCGGCAAGCGGGCTGGGCACCAGGCCGGCACCGGCGCGGTTGCGCGTCAGCGGTGCCATCACGATGCGGTTGGCCAGGGTCAGCGGGCCGAGGGGGTAGGGCTGGAAGAGCGGGGAGGGGGTCATGGTGGGTGCGGGGTCGTGATTGTTGAGGAGGAAGGCCCGCCCCGCCGTGGCGGCGGCTGACGGTGTGGAGCAATGATGATGACCGTCATCTTAAATGTCAACGGTTTGATGATGATGGTCATCTATCGTGGTAAAGTGCGCTGCACCAAGGCAGAGCGTGAAGAGAGACCGGGTCATGAAGGTCACCAAGGCGCAGGCGCAGGCCAACCGCGCGCACATCGTCGAGACGGCCGCCACGCTGTTCCGGGAGCGGGGCTACGACGGCGTGGGCGTGGCCGATCTGATGGCGGCCGCCGGGTTCACCCACGGCGGCTTCTACAAGCACTTCGGGTCGAAGGCGGACCTGATGGCAGAGGCGGCAAGCTGCGGCTTGGCCAAATCAGCCGAAGCGGCGGCCGGCACGGATCGAGAGAGCTTCGTGCGGTACTACCTCTCCCGCGAGCACCGGGACGCGCCAGGCCAGGGCTGCACCATGGCTACGTTGTGCACCGACGCGGCGCGTCAGCCGGCGGCGGTCAAGGCGGCCTTTGCAGCCGGTATCGAGGCGCAATTGGCGGTGTCTTCCACACCGGAAGCGCAGGACGAAGGCGCCACCGCCGAACAGGCGCGCGCGCGGCGGATCGCCTTGATGGCGCAGGTGGTTGGGGCCATGGTGCTGTCCCGTTCCTGTCCGGACGATTCGGCGCTGGCGGACGAGCTTCTGGATGCCTGCCGGGCGGATGTGCTGGCGCGCCTGTCAGCCGGCGCCGCGCCCTGACGCTCCCGCAGGGCGTCGCAAAGAAGATCGCGCTGGCGGTCAGCGGATCTTGACGCGTTCTTGGCGCCTGCTGCGGGTACTTTTCCGTCATTGTTCCAGAGGAGAAGGGCAATGGTCGCCAGTCAAAAGACCCCGTCAAATCCCAAGGTGGTGAGGATCGAAGCGATGCCGCTGGGCTTGGGCGAAGCCGCCGTCGTGATCGAGCTGGACGCCGAGCCACCCAGGCGCTGGTTCAAGGCGCTAAAGCGCGAAATGGCCTGTACAGAGGGCCTGGAGACGGCCTCTGCGAACTACGACGGCTGCCTGGTGTACCTCGTGGGGCTGGACCCGGCCTTGGGCAACGCTGTTCGCCGTGCCAGCCGGTTGCTTGCGTCGGTGCAGGAGGGGGAAGGTCAGACCGGGATGGGCTCCACGCACGCAGCCTCGCTGACTGCCGATGCTGTTCGTCCTCCGGTCGTTTCAAGGCCGGCCGAGACGGCGATCTGGTAACCACGCATGCCGCGCCAGCAGGCGTCGCTTGCCCCATGCATGGCCGCCCCCCCCCCCTCGATCTGACGCCACGATGGCGGGGGAGTAAAGTGCGCCACCGTTGATCCGTGCCAGAGGCGCACCGCAATGCCCTACAGGAACAGCGACAGACTTCAGCGGCTGCGTGATCAGATCCCGTCTTTCCGGTGCATCGTCGGGTGCCACGACTGCTGTGGCCCCGTCACGGTATCGAGCGAGGAGATGGCGCGCCTGCCGGTAAAGAGCGAGGCCGAGCATGCCGCCGCGCTGGCCGAGCTCAGTTGCCCCTACCTGGGTAAACAGGGCTGCGAGATCTACGCCGAGCGGCCGCTGATCTGCCGGTTGTTCGGCACGACCCCGCGCCTGCGCTGTCCCAATGGCCAGCGTCCGGTCTACATGATCGATGAAGCGGTCGAAGACGAGATCCATCAGTATCTTCGCAGCACCCGGCAGGTGCTGCTGTAGCCAAGCAGGCCGGCAACGGCTGCGGTCGCGCGGTCACCATGCGATGGCTATAGAAGCCAGAGCGCGACAATCAAGGCCGGCGGCATCACCAGGACGCCCAACCTCAGGAAGTGCAGCGCACTGACGTGCTCGCCTTCGCGTCGAAGCGCGACCAGCCAGAGCATGGTGGCCAGCGAGCCGGTCACCGACAGGTTGGGCCCGAGATCCACGCCAATCAGCAGGGCAGCGCGGGTCTGCGTCGGCAGGTCGGCCATCTGGCCCACCGAGCCGGCCACCAGGCCGATCGGCAGGTTGTTGGCCAGGTTGCTCAGCATAGCGGCCGCGCCACCGGCCAGCCAGCTGGCTTCGCCGGGCGCTGTGCGGGCAAGGGCTTCCAGGGCGGCGGCAGCGATGCGGATCACGCCGGTGCGTGCCACCGCTTCCCCCAGCACGAACAGCCCGGCCACCAACGGCAGCACGCCCCAGGACACATGGCGCAGGATCGGCAGCGGGCTGCGGCGTTGGCGCAGGCGGATGGCGGCCAGGGTGGCCGCACCGGCGCAGAAGGTGGCCAGGCCCAGCGGCCCGTTCATCGCCGAGGTGACCAGCAGCACGCCGCCGGTCACGCCCACGCCGAGCGCGCACAGGCGGCCGCCCTCGGACAGCGGCGGCTGCTCCGCCAGCGCCACCAGGGGCTGTGCGATCTGGCGGCGATGGGCCAGCCGCAGCACCAGGTAGGTCATGCCGATGGCGGCCAGCGAGGGCAAGGTGAACTGGCGCAGCCAATCGGGCAGGGAGGGCATGTGATCGCCGAAGACCACCAGGTTGGCTGGGTTGGAAATGGGCAGGACGAAGCTGGCGGCGTTGGCCACGAAGGCACACACGAACAGATAAGGCAGCGGGTTGGCCCGGGCGGCCTTGCAGGCGGCGTACACCGCTGGCGTGAGCACTACGGCGGTGGCGTCGTTGGACAGGAAAATCGTGACCAGCGTGCCCACCAGGAACACCAGGTCGAACAGGCGTTGCCCCGAACCCTTGGCGTGCTGCACCGCATACGCGGCCAGCCAGTCGAACAGCCCCTCCTGCCGCGCCAGTTCGGCCAGTAGCATCATGCCGATCAGGAACAGGTACACATCGCCGCCTTCGGCCACGGCGGCCACCGCCGTGTTCAACGGCAACAGGCCGGTGACGGTCAGCAGCGCGGCTGCACCCAGTGCCCAGGCGTACTCGGGAACGCGCCAGGGACGAAAGATGACACCGCAGGTGGCGACGACGGTGACCGTCCAGATGATCAGGGACGCGGTGGGGATCTGCATCGGTTGCTCGGGGAAACTCAAAGGCGGGCGTTGGACGGCGGTGTAGCGGGAGCGTTCGCATCGCGGGCCCGGGGCCGGGTCTCCGGCAGGGCCATGGCCAGGACGAAGGCGAGCACTGCGATCGCTGCCAGGGTCAGGAACGCGACATCATACCCAGCGAACTGGACGATCATCCCGGCCAGCCCCGGACTGAAGGCGGCGCCGAGCCCGAATGCGGTGGACACCGCGCCCAGCGTGACATTGAAGCGACCGGTGCCCTGGGTGAGGTCGCTGACAATGACCGGCAGCAGGGCGCCGAAGATGCCAGCGCCAACACCGTCGAGCAGCTGCACGCCGAGCAGCCAGGCGGGCGCGTCGGACAGCAGGTACAGCACCCCACGGAGCGGCAGGATGGCGAACGCCGCCAGCAGCAGCGGCCGGCGTCCCCAGGCGTCGGCCCGGGACCCCACCAGCAGCGCGGCTGGCACCATCACCAGTTGGGCGGCAACGATGCACGCGGCAGTAAGCGTGGTGGCCAGCGCGGGGCTGGTCTGGGACAGCTTATGGCCCACCAATGGCAGCATCGCCGCGTTGGCCAGGTGGAACAGGGCGCAGCAGGCGGACAGGACGAGCAACGTGCGGTTCTGCAGCAGAAGGCGGATCGAGGCCGGCGCAGCCGCGTCCTGCCCAGGGGAGGGCAACCCGCGCGCGCTCGTGGTCGATGGCGACCGGCGGAATCATCAGCACGGCGACGATGCTGGAGCTCGGCTGCCGACAAGACGTGTATCGAACGGAGAGGGCGACTACAACTCGCCGCCCTCTCCGTTTCTCTCTTCGAATAGCCAGGCGATCGTTGTCAGGCGATGACCTCTCCGCTGCCGGCGGGTTTACCCCGCATCACGCGCAACTGCAAAAGCGCCGCAGCGTTACACGTCGCAATTACTGATCCTTTGCGATCGGAAGATAGGCTTCCAGAGCATTGGCGCGTTCGCAGAGGCGAAAAATCTCATTCTGCATCACTTGAAAGCTGCTCACCGTTTCGCTGCCATAGAGTGACGACTCAAAGGCGTTGCTGCTGCTGTGGAAATCCAACCAGGCGCGCTCGGCGCGGACCAGCGTGTCCTTGCCCGTGCCGCGCTGCGTGCTGAGCAGCGCTTTGTAAGCGGCATTCAATCGAGCGTCTTGGCGTTCTTTTTCTGCAGATTGGCATGCAGCAAGTGCGATGCTGTCTGATCCCGCATCCTCGATGCAGCCATAGAACCCAGTGGTGATGCCTGCAGGCGCTTGACGTTTGATGACCTGAGCCGTGCTCTCGTACGCCTGCGCGGTCGACCCGAACATGGCGAGTGCGAGGCTGAGGGTGAAAAATCGGGCTGCTTTCTTCATGCTGTGCCAACCTCCATGTGGATCAGTGGGAACCTCTTCGAGCGCGAACTGCCGGGCTGCATGCGGTGCAGCAGCTGCAGCATTTTTCGGCTTTGTCCAATAGCCGTCAAGAGGCGGGCACTGGGACGGCAATACCCGGGGTCACTGGTCTACATATAGGTTTCACCCCAGCGGTTGGGTGCATCCCGTCCTCCTACGCGTCACCGTTACGCCAGGGCGTTCCGTCATTCACAGTCATACGAGGCGCAGGGAATGGCCTTGACGCAGCAGGCGCAGACCGCGATGCGGACGCGATGGCGCAGCGGCACCACGGCTGGCGTTACCTTCCGTTCGGGATGGGGTAATGACCTGGCCCTGCAAGGAATCATTGGCAGGTCGCGTAGATAACGCCGCGCTGGCGCATCTGAGGTGCCCAGCGTTGCCCTGCGCTGTGTGCTTGAAACAAGGCGCGTTCAGGGCAGGGGCGGGTCATGGTTACTCCCATGACCCGCCGCCTTCCTCATTTCCCCGGCGCATCCGCCGTCTGCGCGGCCACCATGGCCTGCTGCATTTCCTTCAGCGACAGATAGCCATCGCCGTCGGCGTCCAGCCCGGTGAAGTACTTCGCGATCTCCGGCACCACGGCCGCCTCTTCCTTGCTGATCTTGCCGTCCTTGTTCTTGTCCATTTCCTTGAACGCCACATCAATCGAGGTGGCCTGCTTGCTGAAACGTGACTGCTGGTACGCGGTGAACTCGGCCTTGTCCACGCGGCCATCCTTGTTGCTGTCCATCGCCGCGAAGGTCGCATCGATATAAGCCTGCTTCGGATCGGCCGCGGCAGCCTGGGCGAACAACGGAAGCGCGAAAAGCGCCAGCATCAGAGCGGTGTGTTTCATACGTTTGTTTCCTTGAATGAGGGAGGCGTTCAGCGGCAGGGGTAGCTGTAGCCATCGCGGTCGCGATAGCTGTCGGTGCGGCGGTCGTAGTTGCCGTAGCGGTTCATGCAGTAGTCGGCGCGCTCACGGGTCTCGCGCTCGCGTTTGGCCGCCGCGGCGATCACACCGGCCACCACGGCCGCGCCTACCACGCCCACCACGACTTTGGCCTTGTCGTTGTCGCGGCGATCACGATCGCGCTCTCTTTCGCGCTCGCGCTCACGATGGTCCCAATTGTTGTGGCGAAGGTCGCGCGCGTCCTGGGCCCAGCCCGCGCGATTGCCGTCGTAGGACTGTGCCTGCGCGGCGTGCGGCATCATCAGCAGCAGCTGGGCGGCCATGCCCAGCTGCAGTGCCATGCGTGCTGTCTTGAATAACATCGTGCTGCTCCTGTACCGGTATCGGTGGGAGCAGCCAGTACAGCGCGCCGACGTTGCGTGAACCTGCCGTTGCCGCGGCGGCTCGTGCACCGTTCAGTGAACCAGCGCGTCCACCGGGTCCAACTGCGCCGCCCGCCGTGCGGGCAGGAAGCCAAAGCCGATCCCGATCAGGCTGGAACAGGCGAACGCGGCGATGATCGAATTGGCCGAGAACACCAGGCTGAATCCCACGTCGGCCAAGGCCAGTACAGCACCCAGTGCCAGTGCCAGGCCGATGCCCAACAAGCCGCCGAGCAGACACACCAGCACCGATTCGATCAGGAACTGCTGCAGGATGTCACTGCGCCGGGCGCCCACCGCCATACGCACGCCAATCTCGCGGGTGCGCTCGGTCACCGAGACCAGCATGATGTTCATCACGCCGATGCCGCCCACGACCAGCGCGATGGCGGCAATCGAGCTGATCATCATGGTCAGGATGCCGGTGGTCTGTTCGATCGACTGGCGGATCTGCGCGTTGTTGCTCATGTAGAAATCGCTGCGGCCATGACGACGTGCAAGCAGCCGGGTGATGTCCTGTTCGGCCGCCTTCATGCTCACCGCATCGTCCACGCGCACGGTGATGCTGGACACATGGCGCTGGCCCAGCAGGCGGGCCATGGCGGTGGTGTAGGGCGTCCATACCCGCAGCAGCGAGGTGTCGCCGGCGGCTGCGGCATCCTTCTTGACCACGCCCACCACACGCACCGGCACGCTGCCCAGCAGCAGGGTCTGCCCGATGGGGTCATCCTGAGCGGCAAAAAAGCGCGCACGGGTATTGGCGTCGATCACCACCACCTGCTGGTAGCCAGCTACCGCAGGCTGGCCGAAGAACTGGCCTTGCCCCAGCTTCATGCCGTGCACCCGGAAGTACTGCTCGCTCACGCCCTGCACCTGCACGCTGGCCGAGCGATTGCCGCGCAGTGCGGTGGCGCTGGTGGCCACGCCGGGGGTGGCGCTGTCGACGAACGGCTGCGCGGCAAGGGCCACGCTGTCGCCAGGAGTCAGCGTTTCCACCTGGGCCGAGTGCAGGTCGCCGAAGCCGGCGCCGGGGTAGATCTCGATGGTGCTTGTGCCCAACGAGGCGATGTTGGACAGGATGGCCTGGCGGGCGCCGGTGCCCAGCGCGACGACTGATACCACCGAGGCGATGCCGATGATGATGCCGAGCATGGTCAGGAAGGTGCGCGTGCGATGGGCGTTCATCGCCCGCAGGGCCATGCGGAAGGCCTCGGTGAAGCGGTCGCGCAGGGCCTGCCAGCCGCTGCGATCGCTGCCTGCTGCCGGGTCCGCAGGCGCGGGGGCGGCCGCCAGCGGGGCCGCACGGGTAGGGCGGTCGGCCACGATGCGGCCATCGCGGATCTCGATGATGCGTTGCGCGTGTTCGGCGACCGCCATGTCGTGGGTGACCAGCACCACGGTATGGCCTTCAGCATGCAGTTCGCCGAGGATCTTCATCACCTCCTTGCCCGATTGGGTATCCAGTGCGCCGGTGGGCTCGTCGGCGAAGATGACCGCGCCGCCGTTCATCAGGGCGCGCGCGATCGAGACCCGTTGCTGCTGGCCGCCGGACAGTTCACCCGGCAGGTGCTGCAGGCGTTCGCCAAGGCCCAGGCGGGTCAGCAGTGCGGTGGCCCGTGCGTGCCGTGCGGCGGCGGGCAGGCCGGCGTAGATGGCCGGTACTTCCACGTTGCTGAGTGCGCTCAAGTCCGACAGCAGGTGGTAACGCTGGAAGATGAAGCCGAAGCGCTCGCGCCGAAGTTCGGCCAGTTCGTCAGGTGACATCCGGGCGGTCTCACGACCGGCCATCGCATAGGTGCCGGCGGAGGGTCGGTCCAGGCACCCCAGGATGTTCATCAGCGTGGATTTGCCCGAGCCGGACTGGCCGACGATGGCGACCAGCTCGCCGGCACGGATGTCCAGATCGATGCCGTCCAGTACCACCAGCGTCTGATCACCCGCAGCGAACGCGCGGCGGATACCGCGCACGCGAAGCAGGGGCTCAGCCTTGGCCGGGCTCATTGCGGTTGCGCTGCCGGGGTGGCAGCCTCCTCGTTGGCCTGCACCAGCACGACCTGCTCGCCCTCCTCAAGCCCGCTGCGCACTTCCACCCGGATCTGGTCATCCAGGCCGATGGTGATGCGCCGCGCCAGCGGCTGCCCGTCGGACCCGGGGACCTGCACGCTGTAGCTGCCATCGGCCGCGCGTGCGCCCAGCGCCGCAGACGGAATGGTGAGGACATGGCGGGCCCGGCCCAGCACGATGCGAACCTGGGCGGTCATGTAGCTACGCAGGCGGCCATCGGCATTGTCCACGTCGAACTGGCCGTTGTAGTACATCGCGGTGCGGCTGCCCGCCGACAGTGACGGCGAGGCCAGGGCGGAGGTGTCTTCGTTGGTGATCGACTCCGGCGCGGGCGCGATGTCGCGCAGGGTGCTGCTGTAACGTCGGCCGCTGTCGCCAAGGATGGTGAAGAAGGCTTCCTGGCCAAGCGCGGTGTGCACCACGTCGGCCTCGGAGATCTCGGCGTACACGGTCATCACGTCCTGGTTGCCGAGCATGACGATGGTCGGTGCGCTCTGTACCGCGTTCACCGTCTGCCCCTGCCGCGCCACCACGGCCAGCACCGTGCCATCGGTGGGGGCGGTGATGCGGGTGTACTCCAGGTTGGTCTGCGCCACATCCACATCGGTCCGCCGCTGCACCACTTCGCCATCAAGCGCGGCGATCTGTTCGCTGGTGGCATCCACCCTGGCCCTGGCGGCATCGACGTCGGCGCGTGCGACCAACTGGCCCTGCAGCAGCTGTTGCAGCCGCTGCAGGGTCAGCGCGTGCTGGCGCAGGTCGGTGGCCAGGGCATCCCGGGTGGCACGGGCGCTGCGCTGCGCGGCCTGTGCTCGCAACAGGGCATTGCGCTGGGTGCGCGAATCGATATCGGCGATGGGGTCGCCCGCCTTTACCTTGTCACCGAGCTTGACGTACAGCACGTCGATGCGGCCCGACACCTGCGCGCCCACGCTCACCAGCTGGGACGGTTTGAGTGTGCCGGTGGCCTCGACGACCTGCTCGATGTCGGCGCGTAGCACCGGGGCCAGCTGCAGCGCCGGGGGCGGCGCCGGCGCCAACCACGTGTAGAGCGCAATCGTGACGCAGAGAACGACGGCCGCGATGATGATCAAGCGGCGTTTGCGAGGGACGGCGCTCACGAGTGTGGCATCCAGGAGAGAGGGGGCATCGACGGAATCCTTGCAACAGAAATGACGGGGCACGCCTGCAGGCAGGCGGGTCGTCGAGTCTGGTTGCCGCCGGTTGCGTGAACCTTGCGCGGTGGTGCGCGTTGCTCAGGGGGCCGCAGGCGTGCCGCTGGCGTCCGGGTGCGCCGGGAACTGGATCCGGATCAGGGCACCGCCCCCCGGTGCGTCGAGGATCGTGACCTGGCCTGCGTGGCGCTCGATCACCTGATGCACCAGATTCAGGCCCAGGCCCGCACCAGTCTGCCGCGGCCGCAGGCGCTGGA
Organism: Stenotrophomonas sp.; assembly: GCF_036662295.1. GTDB lineage: Bacteria > Pseudomonadota > Gammaproteobacteria > Xanthomonadales > Xanthomonadaceae > Stenotrophomonas. The sequence continues at coordinate 10,829 of NZ_JAVWXA010000049.1, read as the reverse complement.
AGGGTTCGAACACGCGCTCGCGCTCGGCCATGGGGATGCCGGTGCCGTCGTCCTCCACCTCGATGCTGCTGCCCTGTACCCGCACGAGGATGCGTTGCCCGCCGTGCTCGGCGGCGTTCAGGACCAGGTTGGACAGCACCCGCTCGATTGCACCGACTTCGCCCTGCACCGGATGGTGGGGCTCCACCACCACCGCCACCGCCTTCCCGGACTGAATCAGCAGCGGCGCCAGATCGGCGACCACCCGCTTGGCCAGCTGGGCCAGGTCGAGGGTTTCCTTGCCGCCGTCATCGTCCATGCGGTGAAGGTCCAGCAGCTGTTCGGCCAGCGTGGCCAGGCGCGTCACTTCCAGTGCCAGGCTATGGGAGGTGGCATCGTCGGCGGCGTCGATCTTCACCCGCAGGATCGCAATCGGCGTGCGCAGCTCGTGAGCTGCCGCAGCGATGAAGCGGCGCTGGCGTTCGTGTCCCTCATCCAGCCGCTCCAGTGCGTCGTTGACGGCGTTCACCAGCGGGGCAATTTCGACCGGCACGGCCGCTTCGGTCAGGCGGATGCCGCGGCGGCTGGCGGAGATGTTGCGTGCTTCATTGGCGATGCGCTCCACCCCGGCCAGCGCACGGCGCACGATCATGGGGGTCAGGATGAGGGTCGCCAGGGCCAGCAGCAGAAAGATCGGCAGGGTGATGATGTGTGCGGCCAGCGCCATCTGCCAGGTCAGCGAATCGACTTCGCCATGGGCCATGATGGTCAGCTTGCCGGCCGGTCCGGTGTGCTGGCGAACCGCCACGGCCAGGCCATCATTGCGGGTGCGCCCGCGCAGGTCGCCGTAAGGGATGCCATCCAGCGCCCCCACCAGCGAAGCATACGCCGGCGGCACCGGGCCGAATGAAACGTGGTGGCCGCGCGCGTCCTCGGCGATGAACCAGGCGCCCGGGGCGATCTTCAGCACTTCGGCAAGCGCCGGGGTCTGCTGCACGTAGAGATCGCCGTTGCGATCGCGCTGGACCGCGTCGGCCGCCACCGGGGCGAAGGTCTGGATGGTGTAGTAGCCGCCACTGTCGGCGCGCACCAGCACCATCAGCAGGGCGAAGAACGCGATCAACAACGCCAGCAGCTGGTAGATCAGGGTCTTGACGATCAGCGGCCGCTTCAACGAGGGACGGCGTGCCATCAGCGGGTCTCCCGCATCAGGTAGCCGACCCCACGGATGGCATGGATTTCAACCCCGGCATCGGCATCGGCCAGTTTGCGTCGCAGGCGCGAGATGTGCGAATCCAGCGTATTGGAGTGGATGCAGTCGTCGAAGCCGTACACGGCCATTTCGATGGATTCGCGCAGCACGGTGCGGCCCAGCCGCCGCGCCAGCGAGGCCAGTACGCGGATTTCGCGGCGCGGCAGGTCGAGCCGCTGCCCGTTCACGCTGGCCTCGCCAGAGACCGGATCGAACAGCAGCCGGCCGATGCTGATGGTCTCCACCTGCAACGCCCCCGGCCGACGGCCGGCAGCCCGGATGCGGGCGAACAGCTCTTCAAGCGCAAAGGGTTTGGCCAGGTAGTCGTCGGCGCCCTCATCCAGCCCTGCAACCCGGTCGGGCAGCTGGCCCAGCGCGCTCAGCACGATGATCGGCACCCCAGGATTGCGAGCGCGCAGCGGCGCGATCAGCGACAGCCCATCGCCATCGGGCAGGGTGCGGTCGAGCAGCACGATATCGTGCAGGCCACACTGCGCCGCCTCGCGTGCCAGGGCCAGGGTGCCGGCCACGTCCACCACATGGCGCACGCGCTGCAGGGCCGCCCGCAGCGTGGTGGCCAGTTCGGTTTCATCTTCGATCAGCAGGATGTGCATCAGGGGCTTCAACAGGAGGGTGCCGCAGGAGGGGATCGACAGCCGATGCCACCTTACTACGCCAACATTGCGTGGAGCTGGCGTCGTCGGGCAGGGCGTCCCGGGGCGGGCAGGGCGGCCGCGGGTGTGCAAGGTTGGCGCAATCGGTCACGCCCAGGCTGCTGTCCTGTTCATTTCCCTTCACCTCCACTGGAGTCACCATGAAGTTGTGCGTTTCCCTGCTCCTGCTTGCCACCCTCACCGGCTGCACTACCGCAAAAATGACCGTCACCCCGGATGGGCGCCGCGGCGTGTCCATCGATTGCAGCGGCTCCAGCTCCTGGAGTGGCTGTTACGAGAAAGCCGGCCAGATGTGCCCCGACGGCTACGTGGTCTTCAGCAAGGACGGCGACGATGGCAATGCGATCGCGGTAGGCAACAAGAATGGTTTCACTTCCACGCAGATGGCGACGCGCTCGATGCTGGTGGCCTGCTCGCGCTGAGGTCGCCGCGATCACTTGCCTGGTTGCTGCGGCGCCACGCCGCCGTCACGCGCGTGCTGGGGCGGTAGCACCAGCGCGTGGCGTTTGAGCATGGCCTGGATGCACGCGTGCGCCTGCTCCTTCTCGGTCGGCGTGCATTGATCCAGGATCTCTGCCGCCAGGTGTTCAAACTGCGGCCAGAACTGCGCTGGATGGCGCACCTGCGCCAACCAGTGGGCGAGCATGTCGGCCAGGCCGTCCAGCTGTGCCTGAATGTCCGGACGCACGTTCATTGCGGCAGCGCAGCCAGATCAAGCACGACACGGTAGTGATGACCGTCGTCGTGCAGCGCGACGCTGAGGTCCGGCTGCAGGATGCCATCCACATGCAGGGTTGGCTGGCCCTGCGCAGTGCGGGTTACCACGAACGCATAGCGGCTGCGGCCGAAGCGGTAGCTCAGTTCAAATGACGGCCAGTGATCGGGCAGGCACGGCGCAAGCGACAGCCGATCGCCCTGCCGTCGTATGCCCAGCAGCGATTCCACCAGCAGCCGGTACATCCAGCCGGCCGAGCCGGTGTACCAGGTCCAGCCGCCACGGCCCACGTGGGGCGCCACCGCGTAGACATCGGCCGCCAGCACATAGGGTTCGACACGGTAGGTCTGGATCGCTTCTGCATCCAGCGTGTGGTTGAGCGGATTTATCATGCCGGCCAGCTCCCAGGCGCGCGCCGCATCGCCGTGCTCGGCAAATGCCATCGCCGCCCACACGGCCGCATGGGTGTACTGGCCACCATTCTCGCGCACGCCAGGTACATAGCCGCGAATGTAGCCGGGGTCCTCGGTGGTCGTGTCGAACGGCGGGTCCAGCAGCTGGATCAACTTGGCATCCCGGCGCACCAGGTGCGTATAGAGCGAGTCCAGTGCCTGCTGGGCGCGCTCGGGACCGGCAACGCCTGAAAGCACCGACCAGCTCTGGGAAATCGAGTCGATGCGGCATTCCTGGCTCTGTGTCGAGCCCAGGGGACTGCCGTTGTCGAACCACGCGCGGCGATACCACGCCCCGTCCCAGGCATGCTGCTCCAGGTTCTGGCGCAGGCTGTCGGCCTGCTGTCGGCACCACTGCGCACGGGTTTCATCGCCACGCGCATCGGCCAGCACGATGAAGCGGCGAAGCGTGTCATGCAGGAAGAAGCCCAGCCACACACTTTCCCCGCGCTGCTGGTCGCCGACGCGGTTCATGCCGTCATTCCAGTCGCCGCTGCCCATCAACGGAAGACCGCGTTCGCCAAGCAACCGGCAGCCGCGTTCGAGTGCGACGACGCAATGCGCATACAGGGTGCCGCGCAGTGCCGAAGGCGTTGGCATGTCGTAATACCCTTCCTCTTCGGCCGTCACCGCGCGCCCCTCGATGAAGCCGACCACTTCGTCCAGCACGCTCGCGTCGCCGGTGACCTCCAGGTAGCGGCATGCGCCTTGGGGCAACCACAGGTAATCATCCGAGCAGCGGGTGCGCACGCCGCGACCTTGCGGCGGGTGCCACCAGTGCATCACGTCGCCCTCGGCGAACTGGTGTGCGGCGCACAGCAGCAGGTGTTCGCGGGCGAGATCCGGGCGCGCATGGACCAACGCGAGCGTGTCCTGCAACTGGTCACGGAAGCCGAATGCACCGCCGGACTGGTAGTAGCCACTGCGCGCCAGGTAGCGGCAGCCCAGGGTCTGGTAGACCAGCCAGCCGTTGGCGAGTGCGTCCAGCGCCGGGTCCGGGGTACGCACCTGCACGGTAGCCAGCACATGACGCCAGTGGATACGCACGGCGTCCAGCGCATCGTTGGCCTGCTGCGCGCCTCTGCCATCGCGCGCCAACGCGAGCGTTTCCTCGCGGTCGCGCCCGGCGCCGAGGCGGAACGTCGTTTCGCTGCGCTCGCCTGGCGCCAGCTCGACCGGTACCTGGATCGCCGCGCAGGGGTCCAGACCGGCACCCACGCGTGCATCCAGCCGTTGGCGACGCAACGCCGCCGGTGCGTGCAGGCCGCCGTTGCGGCCGATGAACTCCAGGCGATCACAGGTCCACCCGCCGCCCTCGGCATCGGTGTCGAAGAAGGCCATCCGGCCACCGAAATCGGTGTTGTAGGTGTTGCGGGCCAGCAGTGCGCCGGACGGCGGGTCGCGTTCGGTGACCACGTGCATGCGCGACTTTGGCCGCAGGTCACCCATGACCCATTCAACGTAGCCGATGGCCGACAGCCGCCGTGGCACGCCCGACAGGTTGTGCAGGCGCAGGACCGAGAACTTCAGCGGCGCGGTGACGTCGACAAAGACCCACAGTTCGCTGGCGATGCCGTCCTCGACATGCTCGTAGACCGTGTAGCCGAATCCATGGCGGGTACGGTACGCCCCGGTGCCCCTGCACGGCAGTGGCATGGGCGACCACACACGGCCGGTGTCTTCGTCGCGCACGTAGAAGGCCTCACCGCCTGTATCGGATACCGGGTCATTGAGCCAGGGCGTCAGGCGGAATTCGTGCGCGTTCTCGAACCAGGTGTAGCCCGGCGCACTCTCGCTGACCACCGTGCCCAGGCGCGCGTTGGCGATCACATTGGCCCACGGCGCCGGCGTCGGGGCACCGTCGCGCAGCACCACCACGTATTCGCGGCCGTCCTCGCTGAAGCTGCCGGTGCCGTTGTTGAACTGGCCGGTGCCGCGATACGGCAGGAACGGCCACGGGTCATCGATGTCTTCGTCGTGCTCGCCGCGCGGGGGGATGCCGGGTTCAGGTCCCGGGTCGGCGACGATGGCCAGCCCTGGCGTGTCGTCCATCGCCCGCGCCTGCTCCTGCGGCACCTCCAATGGCACCAGCGCCGGGATCCGTCGTACCGGCAACGGCTGGCGGCCGACCTGCGCGGCCAGCGTGCCGTCCTCGTCGCTGATCACCGCGCGCGCCACCGCCTGCAACAGGATGCGGTCCTCGTGGCTCATGTTCTGCACCGGCCGCACGAAAATGCCGCCAGGGCGATCAAGCAGGCCGGTCTCCGAACTGGCCGCCACCATCCCCAGGATCTGGTCCTGCAGCTCCTGCCGGTAGCCGGCCTTGCTGTCGTTCCAGATCACCAGGTCGGTGTTGAGTCCTTTTTGTCGCCAGTACGCATGCGCCTGCACCAACTGCCGGACCAGTTCCACGTTCTCCGCGTCGGTGACCTTGAGCAGCACGATGGGCAGGTCGCCCGAGATGGCGTGGCCCCACAGCCCGGATTGGCCGCGCTGGTTCTGCTGCAGGACGCCGTCGTTGGCGCGCAGCAACGGGTTGGCATACAGCACGTGGCTGGCCAGGCGCTCGTAGAGCTGTGCCTCGGCCTGGGTAGCGTTGATCTGCCGACGCACCACCTGGCTGTGGGTCCAGGCCAGGTCGAAGACGCGGTCAGCCAGGCGCCGATCACGGTATTTGTCCAGCAGTGCCTCGCACCCGGGGCGGTCGGCGCTGATGCCATAGATCATGTCCAGCTGTACGGTCTGCTCAGGCTCAAGCACCACGCGCACGCGGATGGCCACGATCGGGTCGAGCACCGAACCCTCCGTACCGGAGAGGGCGCTATCGGTGGTCAGCGCCTGCGGGCTGCGCGGCGTGTTGCCGCGTCCCAGGAAGCGCGCCCGGTCGGTCTCGTAGGAGATCGCCGCCACGTCGGCGTCATGCACCGCGACCAGATGGAACATCCACGGCGGCGTCTCGTCGTGCGAGCGGGCCCGGCGCGTGCATAGCACGGCCTGCTTGGCGGCCAGGATCTCGCTCTGCACGAACAGATTGCTGAAGGCCGGGTGCGCCTCGTCGGACGCGGCCGGTGCAAGCACCACTTCGGCATAGGTGGTGATCTCCACCGTGCGCGGGCGGCGGCTGCGGTTGGTCAGGCGAAGCCGCCGCAGCTCGATATCATCCTCGGCAGAGATGGCCACCTGCAGGTGGCTCTCGCAGCCGCGGTGCGTGCCGCGGAATTCGGCCTTGGCGTCAGAGAAGATCGCCTCGTAGTTGTCCACCGCCACGCAGGTGGGCTGGTAGGCGGCGGACCAGAACTCGCCGCTGTCCACGTCACGCAGGTAGCAGAACGAGCCCCAGGCATCGGTGGTGCCGTCTTCGCGCCAGCGGGTGAGTGACACCTCGCCGTGGCGGCTGTAGCCGCCGCCCGCATGAGTGAGCATGCCGTGGTAGCGGCCATTGGACAGCAACTGCACTTCCGGGCGCGGGCCCGCGGGGTCTCGCAGCACGCGCAGCGACGTCTCGTCCTGGGCCAGCGGGGAGTGCTCGCCCAAGGATTCGACCTCGTGCGGATGGAAGATGCCGATGCGCGGGATGCGCTCCTGCAGCAGCAGCAAGGTGGCCTGGAACTCGACATCGGCCACGAAGCGGCGCTGCATCGGCTGGTCGCGCAACAGGTAATCCAGCGACAGCAGGCCCATGCCCTGGTGGTGGGCCATGAACGAACGCAGCAGCACGTGGTCCTGCCCCGGCGGCACCCGGGCGGGGGTGTAATCGATCGCCTCGTACATGCCAAAACGCCCGGAGAACCCCAGGTCTTCAAGCGCCTGCAGGTTCTGGCAGGCCGCTTCCGGCGCCACCATCAGCGCCATCATGCTGGCATAGGGCGCAATGACCCGGTCCTGGCCCAGACCGCGCTTCAGCCCCAGTCCCGGCACGCCGAACGCCCGATACTGGTAGTTGAGGCGGGCATCGACCGCGTTATAGCCAGACTCGGACACCCCCCACGGCAGGTCCAGGCTGCGACCGTAGACAATCTGCGCCTCCACCGCGTGGCGCGCGGTCTGGTCCAGGAGCGTGTCCGGATAGCTGGGCATCACCAGCTGCGGCATGAGGTACTCGAACATCGAGCCACTCCATGACAGCAGCGTGGGCGTGCCGTTGACCTCGGTGAGCAGCCGGCCGAGCGCGAACCAGCTCTCCTGCGCCAACTCGCCCTGAGCGATGGCCACGAACGCACATAGCCGTGCCTCGGAGGCCAGCAGGTCGTAGAAGCTGTTGTCGAGGCGGTGTTCGTCCACGTTGTAGCCGATGGAGAGCAGGTTGCGGGACCGATAGAACAGGAACCCGTATTCCATCAGCGAGAACTGCCCGGCGCGGTGCGCCAGGTCCTGCAACTGCGCGATACGCGCCCGCGCGTGCGCGCCGACCTCGCCCGGCAGGCCAGCCAGCTGGCGAAGGCTGGGCACCGGCATATCACCGTCCGCGCCGGTATCTGCAGGGATCTCGACGAGCGCCGCATGCGCGGCGTGGCATTCGGCAGCGAACAGCGTCGGCCAGTGCAGGTCACCGTCTTCCGGTGAGGGCGTTGCCGGCCACTGCGCCAGTACGGTGTCGGCCAGAGCGACCAGCGCCTGCAGCCGGGCACGTATCTGTTCCGTCCCGTGGGGGCGGTCGATGCGCGCGGATGCCAGGCACTGGCGAAGGGCGTTGAGCGCATCGTCCAGTGGCGCGTCGCCAGGGCGATGGCGCTGCCGCTCTTCGTCCAGCACGCCGAGCGTATCGGCCAAGCCGTCGAAGGTATGCGGTGCCAGCACCGGCGCGTCCACCAGCGCGAGCAGCCCCTGGCGCAGGGTGAGCAGGTGGCCGGCCAGGTTGCCGCTGTCCACGGTGGAGACGTAACGCGGCGGAAGCGGCGCCAGGGTCTCGGTGTCGTACCAGTTCAGGAAGTGACCACGATGGCGCGGCAGCTTGTCCAGCGTATCGAACGTGAGCGCAGTACGTTGCGCGACGGCGCGCTGCTGCAGATAGCCGAAGTCCCACGCAGAGAGATTGGCCAACAGGGAAAGGCCGATGTTGGTCGGCGAGGTGCGCCGCGCGACCACCAGCGACGGGTGCTCCTGGATGTTGTCTGGCGGCAGCCAATGATCCTGCTCGCGCACCCAGGCCTGGAAGAACGACCAGGTGCGCCGTGCCAGCCGGCCCAGGAACGCACGCTGGGTCACCGACAGTTCGGCCACGCTCGCGGCCGGCGGTCGGCCCAGCCACGCCATCAGCCCCGGCGCGAAGGTCCACGCCAGCAGCATCGGCAGGGCAAGCGGCAACGCCTGCGGACGCAGGCTGGCCACGACAACGACCAGCACGAGCGCCAGCAGCGACGCCGGCGCCATCACCCGCCATTCCGCGCCGCGGTCACCGCCCAGGCGGCGTTCGACCTCGCTGGAGGGGTTCCACTGCAGCAGGTGACGGCGGGTGATGGCCATGCGCCAGAGCGTGCGCAGGACCGCGCCGCCGGCCAGCAACGCCTCGAAAGGCAGACAGGCCACCTGGGTGGACGCGCGCAGCAACGACTGCAGCGTGCCGCGCCCGACCTTGATGTAATGCGCTTCCAGCGGTGTGTCTTCGGGAACGCTCAGCGCGTCGCGGAGCATGCCGATCAGCGGCGGCGCGAACCACAGCGCCAGTACCCATGCCGTCCATGCGGTGGGGCGCTGGGCAAACAGCCAACCGGCCACCAGCAACACCAGGGCCGCGATGGGTACCAGGCTGCGGCGCAGGTTGTCCAGCAACTTGCCGCGCGCCAGCATGTTGAGCCGGTTGCGTTCCCAGCCTGATCCCGCGGCTGGTGTCCAGGGCAACAGCCACGGTAGCAGCTGCCAGTCACCCCGTATCCAGCGCGCACGGCGCTTGGCGTCGGCGGCATAACGCTCGGGATAGTCCTCGTACAGGCGCACGTCGCTGACCAGGCCTGCGCGGGCGTAGCAGCCTTCCAGCAGGTCGTGGCTGAGGATGCGGTTCTCGGGCAGGCGGCCGTCGAGCGCGTGCTCGAATGCTTCCACGTCATAGATGCCTTTGCCGACGAACGAGCCTTCGTCGAATAGATCCTGGTAGACATCCGACACCATCCGTGTGTACGGGTCGATGCCCGGCTCGCTGCCGAACATCCTGGCAAAACGCGAGGTACGGCGCCTGCCCAGGCTGGTGCCGACGCTGGGCTGCAGGATGCCGTAGCCCTCCACCACGCGTTGCAGCGCCAGATCGAAGCGCGGTCGGTTCAGCGGGTGCGCCAGGGTGGCGACGAATGCCCGCGCCGCATCGCGCGGGAGCTGGGTGTCCGCATCCAGGGTGATGACGTAGCGGATGCCGATCAGCGCGGCCACGTCGCCGACCGTGCGCATGAACGCGGTCGCATCGCCTCGACGGAGCAGGGCATTGAGCGCTGCGAGCTTGCCGCGCTTGCGCTCGTGTCCCATCCACACCCCTTCGCCCGGGTTCCACTGCCGGGGCCGGTGCAGCAGGTAGAAGCGATCGCCGTGCCCGGACGCGTAGCGACGGTTCAATCCCTCGATCCGCGCCACCGCATGCGCGAGAAGTGCGTCGTCCATCGGCGCCTGGGCAGCGGCGGCATCGAGAAAGTCGGTGAGCAGCACAAAGCGCAGCTGCGGATCGCGATTGGCCAGGAAGCGGACCTCCAGCGCTTCCACCAGCACGTCGATGCCGTCGGTGCTGGACAGCATCGACGGCACCGCAACCACGGTGGCGCAAGCGGCAGGGATGCCCTCGCTGAAGTCCAGCTTGGGAAGCGGCCTGGGGGTGACCAGCACGGTGGCGGTCCAGTTCACCAGGACGATGCCCAGCTCACTGAACACCAGCAGCCCGAGCAGCGCGGTCAACCAGACCGGTACCAGACCCCCGCCGGTTTCCAGCAGGCCCTGGGTGGCCAGCACCGCCAGCAGGATGATCGGCAGCAGGTAGACCGCCAGCGGCACGCGATGCGCCAGTCGCCGTGCCTTGCGCTGGCGCGGTGCCACTGCGGCAACCGCGTCGATGGTGGCGTGCAGGCCTTCGCCGACCAGCCAGTAGCCAACGTGCGTGCGTGGCCCCTCCAGCGGCGCCGCCCGTGCCAGGTCCAGTGCGATGGTCGCAACGCGTTCCTCGGCTACGCGGCTGCCGCGCGCGATCTTCTCCACCACATGCCGATAGGCGTCGCGGGTGCCGAAATCCATCTGGGCATAGACGCCCATGGGGTCATCCCGCAGCCGTTGCTCGACCACACTCATGTCTTCGACAAAGGTGCGCCAATCCATGGTGGAGAGGAAGCGCAGGCTGCTGATGCTGTTGCCGATGGAGACCTGATCGGCCGCCTGCTGCTGCCCTTCGGCGGCCACCAGTTCATCGATGCGCTGCCCGGCCGCTGCCGCCCACTGTTCCAGCCAGGCCAGGGGCATGGCCCACGCACCGCCGCGCCCGTGCAGCGAGCGCGTCAGCTCGGCGATGAACGCCCCGGTCAGGGGCGGCGAGGAGCGCGCCATGTCGGCCACCACCAGGACCACATCGGTCGGGGTGTCGGACGCGGCAAGATTGAGGTTGTCAGCCCATTGTGCCGCCAGGCGGCGATCGGTCCCATCGCGCATCACCCGCGCCGCCATCCGCCTCAGATTCTCCAATAGCGCCAGGCGGAGCATGATGGGAACGGCCCACAGTTCGCCCAGGCTCAGGGGCGCAATGGACTGGTAGGAGGCGATAAATCGGCCCAGCGTATCGGCGTCAATGCGGC
>NZ_JAVWXA010000048.1:0-28594 GCF_036662295.1 Stenotrophomonas sp. | reverse complement strand
TGGTGGTGCACGAGGCGTTGGAGACGATGGCCTGGCCGGCGTAGGTCTTGTCGTTGACGCCGAAGACGAACATCGGGGTGTCGTCCTTGGACGGGGCCGACAGGATCACCTTCTTCGCGCCCGCATCGATGTGCTTCTGCGCGGTGTCCTTGGTCAGGAACAGGCCGGTGGATTCGATCACCACGTCCACGCCGACTTCGTCCCACTTCAGGTTGGCCGGATCGCGTTCCTGGGTCAGGCGGATCTTCTTGCCATTGACCAGCAGGTCGCTGCCGGCGACCTCGACGTCGGCCTTGAAGCGGCCATGCACCGAGTCGTACTTCAGCATGTAGGCCAGGTAGTCCGGCTCCAGCAGATCGTTGATGGCGACGATTTCGATGTCATTGCCGAAATTCAGCACGGCCGAGCGAAGCACATTGCGACCGATGCGACCGAAACCGTTGATGCCAACCTTGATTGCCATGTTCACACGCTCCTGCAGCCGCGACGGTGCGGCGCCGATGGAAAGGGATCCCCATTCTAGCAGGGCCGAACCGGGCCGGGCCGGCGCGGGGCCGATGGGAAGCGGTTACACGGCTGAAATGAGCAGATTGATCCGGATCAAGGCGCGGCGGGCACGCGGCGGGAAAACTGGCCCCATTCCACCCGCAACGAGACCGCCTCATGCGCAAGACCTCCCCCCTCCTGCTGGCCCCCCTGGCCGCCGCCCTCGCCCTGGCCACCGCGCCGGCCATGGCCCAGTCCAAGGGCGACTGGACGCTCGGTGCCGGCGTGCACCAGGTCGCCCCCAAGTCCAACAACGGCACGCTGGCCGGCGGCACCCTGAAGGTGGATGTCGACAAGGACATCAAGCCGACGATCACCGGTGAGTACTTCATCGCCGACAACTTGGGGATCGAGCTGCTGGCGGCACTGCCGTTCAAGCACGACATCAACATCGGCGGCCTGGGCAACGTGGGCAGCACCAAGCACCTGCCGCCGGTGATTTCGCTGCAGTACCACTTCAACGGCAAGGGCAAGGTGTCCCCGTTCGTGGGTGCCGGCATCAACTACACCACCTTTTTCAGCGAGAAGACCGGCGGTGCGCTGGCGGGCAACACGTTGAAGCTGGAAGATTCGTGGGGCCTGGCCGCACACGCGGGCGTGGATTTCGCGATCAGCGACAAGGGCGCACTGCGCGTGGACGTGCGCTGGATGGACATCGACAGCAAGGTGAAGCTCAACGGCGAAAAGATCGGCACCGTCAACATCGACCCGCTGGCCTACGGCGTGTCCTACGTGTTCAAGTTCTGATCGGCGGATCAGGACTGACAAGCGCAACACCCCTCGCAGCACGCGTTCATCCCCGGCCTCGGCCGGGGATTTTTTTATCCCGCGTCCCCGCAGCGGGTAGAGCCACCCCATGGGCGGCTGCACGCGATGCACCCCGTCAGGTAGAGCCACCCCATGGGTGGCTGCACGCGATGCACGACCGGAGGCAGCCCCCAATGGGGTGGCTCTACCCAGGCGAAAGAAGATGCATTGCCGCCGCCTGCGCATGCAACGCGGCGGTATCGAACAAGGGCACCTCGGCATCGTTGTCGCCGACCAGCAGCATGATTTCCGTACAACCAAGGATGATCGCCTGTGCGCCCTGCTCGACCAGGCGCTGCATGACCTGGCGATAGACCTGCCGGGATGCGTCATGCACCTGCCCCCGCACCAGTTCCTCGTAGATGATCCGGTGCACCTGCGCGCGGTCGTCGGCGTCGGGCACCAGCACCTCAAGCCCGTGCCGCTGCGCCAGCCGCACCCGGTAGAAATCCTGCTCCATGGTGAACGCAGTGCCGAGCAGCCCCACCCGGGTCAGCCCGCGTGCGCGGATGGCCTCGCCCACCGGGTCGGCGATGTGCAGCAGCGGCACGCCGACCGCGGCCTGCACCTCTTCGGCCATCAGGTGCATGGTGTTGGTGCAGATCACCAGTGCGGTGGCGCCAGCCGCTTCCAGCCGTCGCGCCACCGCGACCATGGCCTCGGTGGCCGCGGCCCAGTCGCCGGCGCGCTGCAGGGCTTCGATATCGGCGAAGTCGAAGGACCACAGCAGCAGCCGCGCCGAATGCATCGGCCCCAGGGCGTCGCGCACCTGCTCGTTGATCATCCGGTAGTACTGCGCCGAACTCTCCCAGCTCATCCCGCCGATCAGGCCCAGTACCTTCTGCACGGCCCCACTCCCCTTGATGATGTCCGGCCAGCCTAGCGCCCCGCGCAGCCGCCAGCCAGATCCGGGCAAGCCACCCCGCGGGCAGCGGGCTAGAATGCGGACGATGAAAATCGCTTCCCTGCTTCCGGCCACCGCCCTGGCGCTGGCCCTCACCCTGGTTTCCACCGATGCACTGGCCTGGGGCGCGCAAGGCCACCGCCTGGTCGCCCGTATCGCCCAAACCCGCCTCACCCCGGCCGCACAGGCCGAGGTGGACCGCCTGCTGGCCAGCGAGCCGGATCCGACCCTGTCGGCGATCGCGCCGTGGGCCGACCAGCTGCGCGCCAAGGACCCCGGCCTGGGCCGGCGCTCGGCCGGCTGGCACTACGTCAACATCGGCGAGGACGATTGCCACTACACGGTGCAGAAGCACTGCAAGGGCGGCAACTGCGTGGTCGAGGCGCTCAAGGCGCAGACCGCCATCCTCGGCGACCGCAGCCGCCCGGACGCCGAGCGCGCCCAGGCGCTGAAGTTCGTGGTGCACTTCACCGGCGACATCCACCAGCCGATGCACGCCGGCTACGGCCACGACAAGGGCGGCAACGACTTCCAGGTCCAGTTCAACAACCGCGGCACCAACCTGCATTCGCTGTGGGACAGCGGCATGCTCAACGAGCTCGGCCTGGACGATGACCGCTACCTGGCACGCCTGCTCGCGCTGCCGGCGCCCAAGGTGGGCAAGCGCTCCAGCATCGGCACCGATGCGGTGCAGTGGGCCGAGGCCAGCTGCCGTATCGCCATCGCACCTGGCGTTTACCCGCCCAAGCGTACGCTGGGTGCCGACTACACCGCCACCTACCGCCCCATCGCCGAGCAGGAACTGCGCCTGGCCGGCGAGCGCCTGGCGGTGCTGCTCAACGCCACCCTGGGCAAACGCTGAGGCCAGACCATGTCACTGCACGTCGCCAGCTTCTTCCACCCCGACAGCCATACCTTCAGCTACGTGGTGCACGACCCGGCGACGCGGCAGGCGGCAGTGATCGACCCGGTGCTGGACTACGACCCGGACACCGACGCGCTGGGTGCCGGGCCGCTGCAGCCCTTGCTGGCACACGTGCACGAAGCGAAGCTGGCGGTGCGCTGGCTGCTGGAAACCCATGCCCACGCCGACCACGTCAGTGCCGGCCGCTGGCTCAAGGCGGCCTGGCCGCAGGCCACCCTGGCCATGGGCAGCGGCATCGTGCAGGTGCAGCGCACCTTCGCCCCGCGCTATGCGCTGGCCGTGCCCACCGACGGCTCGCAGTTCGACCACCTGTTCGCCGACGGTGAGCACTTCGCACTGGGCGAGATCGCCGCGGAGGTGATCGCCGTGCCCGGGCACACCAGCGACAGCGTGGCCTACCGCATCGGCGATGCGGTGTTCACTGGCGATTCGCTGTTCATGCCCGATGGCGGCACCGCGCGTTGTGACTTCCCCGGCGGGGACGCGGGCCAGTTGTACCGCTCCATCCAGCGGCTGCTGGCCCTGCCCGATGCCACCCGCGTGTTCATCTGCCACGACTACGGCCCCGGCGGGCGTGCGGTCGCCAACCAGACCACCATCGGCGCGCAGCGCGCGCACAACATCCACCTGCGCGACGGGGTGGGCGAAGCCGAGTTCATCGCCACCCGCCAGGCACGCGATGCCACGCTGGCCGAGCCGAAGCTGATGCATCCGTCGGTCAAGGCCAACTTGCAGGGCGGGCCCACGCCGGACCGACGCGACTGACCGGCAGCCCCCACGGCCGCCGGGTTGATCAGCGGCCCTGCCGGCGCACCACGTGCTGGCCGTGCACGATTTCAAACGTGAAGGCATACAACAGGCTCACCGCGACCGGCTGCACCTGCTCGGCGCCCCGGCAATCCCCGCTGGCATCGGGCACCTGCCCCACCGCGTAGCGGCATACCGCCGCCGGGGTGTAGCGCCATTGCGCGACGGCGGCCTGTGCGGCGCGCAGCAGCGGTGCGTTCTCCGCTGCTGCACCGGCGCTGCACTCGGGCCGATCGGTCAACGCCACGCTGCGCTCGACCCTGCCCTCGGCGGTCACCACCACCTGCAGGCAGACCACGGTCGGCGCCAGTTCGCGGCGCGGATCGCTGGCCCCCACCACCGGGTCCGGCGCGGCATACAACTGCGGCATGCGGTAGCCCTCGCGAGGCTGCAGCGTGTACGCCTGCACCTGGCCGCTCCCGCCGCCGCCATCGGCATGCAGCCGCTGCAATGCGACGTTCTCGCTGCGGGTGTCCACGGTGGTCTGCGTGGGGTGGCCGGCACAGCCGGCCACCAGTACCGCCGCCAGCAGGGTCAGCGCCTGCCTCATGGCGCCGGCTTGGATTCGTTCAATTCGAACGTCATCGGGATCTTCAGCGCCGAGGCGACCGCCTTGCCGTCCTTGCGCGCCGGCTCGAAGGTCCATCGCTGGGCGGCCGCAACCGACGCCTCGTCGAATACGCCGGCCGGGGTGGAACTGAGCACGCGCACCTCGCTGGGCCGTCCGTCGGCACCGATCTCCACGCGCAGCACCACCTGGCCCGACAGGCCCTGCTCGAACGCGCCGCGCGGATACGTCGGCGGGGCCATGTCACGCGCCTTGGCCGGCACATCGACATCGGCGGCCTTGCCCGGCGCGCTCGTGCCGGCCGCCGGTTCGGCGCTGATCGAGGGCGTGACCGCCCCGCCCTGGCTGGCCCAGGCCACTGCCGCCAGCCCGACGCTCACCCCTACCACCAGCACCTGGCCGGCTATCCACGGCAGTGCTTTCCGCTTGTGTTCCTTCAACATGGCAATACGCTCCTTCAACATCGGTTGGCTGCGCCAGTGGCAGGCCATCGGCGCAACCGGGTGGACCAACTGCGCCTTCAGCAGCGCGTTGGCGTAGAGCCGGCGCAGGGCCGGGTGTGGATCGACGGTGCGCGCATCGCAGGCCAGTTCCTGGTCGCGCAGGAAGGCGCGCGCGGCCCACGGCAGCAACGGGTGGAACCAGAACACGCAGCGCAGCGCCGCCAGTGCGGCATTGGCCCACGGGTCGCCGTGGCGCCGATGGCTGTGTTCGTGCTGCAGGATCAGGTCCTGCTCGGCGGGGCTGAAGTCCTGTTCGAAACGGGGGCCGACCACGATGCGCGGCGACCACAGCCCCACCAGCGCCGGCAGGCCGGGATCGGCACTGGCCCGCCAACTGCCATCCCCCCGCGGCTGCAGGTGGCCCAACGCCCGCTCGAAACGCTGCTGGGCGCGCCAGCTGGCCAGGCCCATGCCCAGCGCGCCGGCCGCCCAGGCCACCAGCAGCAGCCACGGCCAGGCGGACGCGGGCGAGGCCACCACCGGCGCGGTCCACGCCGCGGCGGCGGCCAGCATCGGCAGCGCCTCGCCTACCGGCGCAAGCGGCAGTGGCAAGCGCAGTGCCAGCAGCAGCGCCGGCACGCACCACCAGCTGCGGTAGACCAGCGCCGCCCCGCCCAGGCGCAGCAGCAGCGGGCGCAACACGCCCAGCAGCAGCACGGTGATCGCCAGCCAGACGCTGGCCTGCAGCAGGCCGTTGAGCAGCTCAGTCATGGTCCAGGCCCTCGATGAGCGCCTTCAGTTCGGCGATGTCCTGCGCGCTCAGTTGCCCGCGCTGGCTGAAATGGGCCACCAGCGGTGCCACGCGGCCCTCGAACAGCTTGTCCAGCAGCCCGCTGCTCTGCTCGGCCACCCACGCCTGCCGCTGCAGCACCGGCGAGTACAGGTAGCGGCGGCCATCGCGGCTGGCACTGATCGCGCCCTTGGTCAGCAGCCGGTTGAGCAGGGTCTTGATGGTCGGCTCGGCCCAGTCGCGCCCGGCCAGGGCCGCCACCACCTCATCGGCCCCCAACGGATGTTCGCGCCACAACACGTCCATCACCACGGCTTCGGCTTCGCTGATCTGGGTCATCATTTACATCCGTAATCGACAATTCAATTACGCACGTAATCGCAAACCCTGTCAACCCCTCGACGGCCGGTTCATGCCGCCATTGCAAGCATGGTGGCCTGCACGGTGGAGGCCTGGATGAAACGCTATCGCAAGTACGACTTTCCGGTGGACCAGGTGCGCCGCTTCCTCGAACCCGGCCCGATCGTGCTGGTCAGCTCGGCCTTCAAGGGCGAGCGCAACGTGATGACACTGGGCTGGCACACGGTGCTGGCCTTCAGCCCGTCGCTGGTGGGCACGATGATCTCCAGCGGCAACCACAGCTTCGAGCTGATCCGGCGCAGCCGCCAATGCGTGATCAACCTGCCCGGCCCGGACCTGCTCGATACCGTGGTGGGCATCGGCAACTGCAGCGGTGCGCAAGTGGACAAGTTCGCCCGGTTCGGGTTGGACACCACGGCGGCCAGCGAGGTCCAGGCCCCGTTGCTGGCGCAGTGTCCGGCCAGTTTCGAGTGCCGGTTGCACGATGCCGGCCAGGTCAAACGGCATGGTTTCTTCATCTGGGAAGTGGTGAAGGCGCACGTGGCCAAGGCGCCCAAGCGACCGAAAACCGTGCACTACCGCGGCGATGGCCAGTTCATGCTGTCCGGCGAGGAGGTCTCGCGTCGCCGTCTGTTCAAGCCTGAAATGCTGTAATGGTGCGCATGACCCTGCAGGATGGCGCTGGATGACCGAACACCTCACCGACCTCGACGCCGCGATCGACTGGCTGCTGCAACGCGTCGATGGCCCGTTGCGCATCGGCGCACCGTTGGCGCTGGGCAAGCCGCACCGGCTGCTCAATGCCCTGTATGCCCGGGTGGAAAACGATCCGTCGCGGCCGCTGCAGATCTACACCGCGTTGTCGTTGAATCCGCACAAGGCGGCCGGCAACGGGCTGGAAGCGCGCTTCATGGCCCCGTTCGCCGCGCGTCATTTCGGCGAGGATTTCCCGCGCCTGGCCTATGCCGATGCCGTGGCCCGCGACCGCCTGCCCGCGCACGTGCAGGTGGAGGAGTTCTACATGCAGTCCGGCGCGCTGCTGGGGTCCTCGCAGGCCCAGCGCGCCTACACCAGCCTCAACTACACCCATGCCGCCGATGCGGTGGCCCAGCGCGCGCCGCACGCGATCGTGCAGAAGGTGGCGGTGCGCCCGGATGACCGGCGGCTGTCGCTGTCGTGCAACAACGACATCACCCAGGACACCCTCGATGCCATGGTCGCGCGCGGGTTGCCGCGGCCGCTGATGATCGCCGAGATCGACCCGCAGCTGCCCTACCTGGCCGGCTCGGCCACGGTGGATGTGAGCTTCTTCGACCTGGTGATCAGCCCGCCGCCGCCCTACCCGGCGCTGTTCGGGCTGCCGCGCCAGCCGGTCAGCGACGCCGACTACGCCATCGGCCTGTATGCCAGTGCGCTGGTGCGCGACGGCGGCACGCTGCAGATCGGCATCGGCACCCTGGCCGATGCGATCAGCCACGCGCTGGTGCTGCGTCACACCGACAACGCACGCTACCGCCAGCTGCTGCATGCACTCGACCCCACCCTGGCCAGCCACCCCACGGTGCTCGAGTGCGGTGGCCTGGCGCCGTTCGAAGTGGGCCTGTACGGCTGCAGCGAAATGCTCAACGAAGGCTTCCGCCGGCTGGTGCAGACCGGCGTGATCCGGCGCAAGGTGCACGATGACGTGGCGCTGATGCAGCGCATCGAGAACGGCAGCACGCTCACCATCGACCACGCCACCCTCGCCGCCGAAGGCGAATACCTGCATGGCGCGTTCTACCTGGGCTCGCCGGAGTTCTACCAGTGGCTGCGTGACCTGCCCGACGACGAGCGCCGCGCGATCGGCATGCGCCGGATCAGCGAGATCAACCAGCTGTACGGTGGCAACGAGGTGCTGGAGCGCCTGCAGCGACGCCATGCGCGCTTCTTCAATTCGTGCATGATCGCCACCGCGCTGGGCGCGGCGGTGTCCGATGCGCTGGAGGACGGCCGCGTGGTCTCCGGCGTGGGCGGCCAGTACAACTTCGTGGCGATGGCGCATGCGCTGCCCGAGGCGCGCAGCGCGTTGATGTTCCGCGCGGTGCGCGAGGACAAGGGCCAGCTGCAATCCAACGTGCGCTGGAACTACGGCCACGCCACCATCCCGCGCCACCTGCGCGACATCTACATCAACGAGTACGGCATCGCCGACCTGCGCAACCTCACCGACGAGGACTGCGTGATCGGCATGGCCGCGATCACCGATGCCGCCTTCCAGGCGGGGCTGCTGCAGACGGCCAAGGTGTCGAAGAAACTCGATACCGCCTTTGCCGCGCCCGAGCACTGGCAACGGCGCAACACGGCCGCGGCGGTCAGCGCGGCGCTGGCCCCGTTCCGGCAGTCCGGCCTGTTGCCGGACTACCCGCTGGGCAGTGACTTCACCGAGGTCGAGCAGCACCTGGTCAAGGCGCTGGGCTGGCTCAAGCAGCACACCCAGACCCGCGGCAGCACGCTGCGCACGGTGCTGGCCGCGCTGGCCCAGCCGGCCGGCGATGGCGATGCCGTGTACCTGCAGCGCATGGGCCTGGACGCACCGAAAGATCTCGGCGATCGCATCCAGGCGCGGCTGCTGCGGCTGGCGCTGGCGCGAACGGCCACGGCCTGACGCCCACAGGATGTACCCGGCCGGCGCGCTGCACGCGCAGGCCGGGCGCGCTGTATGCGTGCGTTATCCTGTGCGCATGACAGACGATTCCCGTTTCCTGCTCGACCTGCAGCGCCGTGCCGCGGCCGGCGAACCGTTGCGCTATCTGTGCTTCTGGGGCCATCAGCCACCGCGCACCGGCGTGTCCTCCTCGTGCTTCAGCCAGTGGTATGACGCCGGCTTCAGCATCGACGGCCAGTACTACCCCACCGCCGAGCACTACATGATGGCCGGCAAGGCGCGTCTGTTCGGCGACACCGCCATCCTGGCGGAGGTGCTGGCCGCGCGCACGCCCGACAAGGCCAAGGCCATGGGCCGCAAGATCGTCGGTTTCGATGAAGCGCGCTGGACCCAGGCGCGCTACGCGCTGGTGGTGGACGGCAACATGGCCAAGTTCAGCCAGAACGCCGCGCTGGGCGATTTCCTGCGCGCCACCGCCGGCCAGGTGCTGGTGGAAACCAGCCCGGTGGATTTCATCTGGGGCATCGGCCTGGCCAAGGATGACCCCGACGTGCAGGTGCCGGCGAACTGGCGCGGATTGAACCTGCTGGGGTTTGCGCTGATGGAGGTCCGCGCACGCCTGCTGGGCGAGCACCGCTCGCCCGCCTGACAGCAATGCAGAAGGCCGGGGAAATCCCCGGCCTTCTGCGGTGTTGCTAGAGGGCTTGGCGGGCGATCGCCGCACCGCCGGGCCAGGCCCGGCGGCTGATGGCAATCAGTTGGCCGACATCGCCTTGGCGGCCGCCACCACCGCCTCGGTGGTGATGCCGAAGTGCTTGTACAGCGCCTCGGCCGGCGCCGACGCACCGAAGGTGTCGATACCGATCACCGCACCGTCCAGGCCCACGTACTGGCGCCAGAAGCCGGTCACGCCGGCTTCCACGGCCACGCGGTTGCGCACGGCGTTGGGCAGCACGGACTCGCGGTAAGCCGCATCCTGGCGCTCGAACACATCGGTGGACGGCATGGACACCACGCGGGCCTTGATCCCCGCCGCGTCCAGCTCTGCCTTGGCGGCCACGGCCAGGCCCACTTCGGAGCCGGTCCCGATCAGGATCACGTCCGGCACGCCGCCTTCGGCGTCGGCCAGCACGTAGCCACCGCGCGCGATCTGGGCAACCTGCGCAGCATCGCGCGGCTGGTGCGGCAGGTTCTGGCGGCTGAACACCAGGCAGCTCGGGCCGTCGGTACGGGTGATGGCCGCCTTCCAGCTGACCGCCGATTCCACCGCATCGCACGGGCGCCACACATCGTTGTTGGGGATGTAGCGCAGCGAGGCCAGGTGCTCCACCGGCTGGTGGGTGGGGCCGTCTTCGCCGAGGCCGATCGAGTCGTGGGTGTACACGTGGATGGCATGGGCCGGGATCAGCGCGCTCATGCGCACGCCGTTGCGGGCGTAATCGCTGAAGACCAGGAAGGTGGCGTCGAAGGGAATGAAGCCACCGTGCAGGGCCAGGCCATTGGCGATGGCGGTCATGCCGAACTCGCGCACGCCGTAGTACACGTAGTTGGCGTTGGGGTCGTCGGTGGCGACCGACTTGCTGGCCTTCCACAGGGTCAGGTTGGAATGGGCCAGGTCGGCCGAGCCACCGATCAGTTCCGGCAGCAGCGGCGCGAAGGCTTCGATGGCCAGCTGCGAGGCCTTGCGCGAAGCGATGGTCTGGCCTTCTTCCTGCACCTTGGCGATGTAGGCATCGGCCTGGGCGATGAAGTCTTCCGGCAGCTCGCCGTGCGAACGGCGGGTCAGTTCATCGGCTTCGGCCGGGAACTGCTTGGCATACTTGTCGAACTGCTGTTCCCACTCGGCCTGGCGCAGGGTGCCGGTACCACCGGCACGCCAGCCGGCGTAGATCTCCTCGGGGATCTCGAACGGGCCGTAGTTCCAGCCCAGCTGCTTGCGGGTAGCCTCGAGCTCGTCCTTGCCCAGCGGTGCGCCGTGGCTGGATTCCTTGCCGGCCTTGCCCGGCGAGCCGAAACCGATGGTGGTGCGGCAGCAGATCAGGGTGGGCTTGTCGAACTGGCCCAGGGCGCTGTCGATGGCGGCCTTGATGCTGTCCGGATCGTGGCCGTCGACGCCGCGCACCACGTTCCAGCCATAGGCTTCGAAACGCTCGGGGGTGTTGTCGGTGAACCAGCCTTCGGTGTTGCCGTCGATGGAGATGTGGTTGTCATCCCAGAAGCAGACCAGCTTGCCCAGGCCCCAGGTGCCGGCCAGCGAGGCGGCTTCGTGGGAGACGCCTTCCATCAGGCAGCCATCGCCCAGGAACACCCAGGTGCGGTGGTCCACGATCTCGTGCTCGGGGCGGTTGTAGCGCTGGGCAAGCAGCTTTTCGGCAAGCGCAAAGCCGACGGCGTTGGCCAGGCCCTGGCCGAGCGGGCCGGTGGTGGTTTCCACGCCGGGAGTTTCATGGTGCTCGGGATGGCCGGCGGTCTTGCTGCCCAGCTGGCGGAACTGCTTGAGCTGTTCGATGGGCAGGTCGTAGCCGCTCAGGTGCAGCAGGGCGTACTGCAGCATCGAGCCGTGGCCGTTGGAGAGCACGAAGCGGTCGCGGTTGAACCACTTGGGGTTGTTGGGGTTGTGACGGAGATAATCGTTCCAGAGGACCTCGGCGATATCGGCCATGCCCATCGGCATGCCGGGATGCCCGGACTTGGCAGTTTCGACCGCATCAGCGGCAAGGAAGCGGATGGCGTTGGCCAACTGGCGGCGGGTAGGCTGCGTCATGGTTCTGTCGGAATCGGGAGGCGGCCGCGAACGTGCGGGCGCGCCATTGTCCCACAGACCTCCAGCGGGGTCAGGCCGTGCGTCGGCTTTCTGAATGAAAATCGCGCTGTGCGGGTGCTGTGGTGTTCACGTGGGGGGCCGCCTCGTTTGGGCATGGCGCGCGCGTCCGGGGCCCCTTGGCGGCCGGGGGACCCTTGTGCGGTGTCCCCCGGCCGCCTGCGGCGACCTCCTCCTTTATTTTGCCAAGGGCCTGCCGGCCGCCAAGGGGCACGGCTTGCGGTATGCAAGAGCGGATGTCGATGGTTGTTCTCATCGAAGGCGGCGACGCGCACCCCACCCCTATCCGCCGGGCCTAGGCGCCGACGGAGGCACGTCGATCTTTGCCTGCCGCAAGCCAGCCCCTCCGCGGCCGGCAGGCACTTGGGCAAAATAAAGGAGGAGGCAGCGCTGGCGGCCGGGGGACATTTGCGCCAGGTGCCTGCCGGTCGCGGAGGGGCCCGGACGCGCGCGTGCCACCCCATCGAAGCCGCATCTCTTCCCCACCATTGCTCGTAAAAAAAGAACGCCCCGATTCCTGACGGAACCGAGGCGTTCTGCAAGCGGATGCGCGGCGGTCCGCGCCCGCCGGGTGGTCAGTCGCGGCTGACCTGCACCGGCACCGGGCTGTCGTCGGTCTCGCCCTTGGCCACCAGCGTGGTCAGGGCCAGGTCGCCGGTGACGTTCAGCGCCGTGCGGCACATGTCCAGGAAGTGGTTCACGCCCAGGATCAGGCCGATCCCCAGCGGGTTCACCCCCACCATGGCGCAGATCATCGCCACCACCGGCAGCGAGCCCGACGGCACACCGGCGGTGCCGATCCCGCCCAGGATGCACACCGCCATCACCATGATCTGCTGGCCGATGCTCAGGTCCACGCCGAAGAACTGCGCCAGGAAGATCACCGTCACGCCCTCGAACAGCGCCGTCCCGTTCTGGTTCGCCGTCGCGCCCACCGTCAGCACGAAGCGCGACACCTTCTGCGGCAGCCCCATCTGGTCGGCCACCCGCAGCGCGGTGGGCAGCGTGGCGTTGCTGGAAGCCGTGGAGAAGGCCATCACCGTGGCCTCCTGGGTATCGCGGAAGAACGACAGCGGCGAGCGCCCGGACAGCCACACCGCCGTGCCATAGGTCACCACCATGTGCAGCCCCAGCGCCAGCACCACCACGCCCACGTAGGCCCCCAGCCGGATGATCAGGTCGAACCCGAACAACGCCGCCAGGTTGAACATGAAGCAGGCCACCGCATACGGCGCCAGCCGGATCACCAGGTTGATCAGCGTCATCGAGACTTCGAACACGCCTTCCACCGCGCGGCGCAGCGGGGCCACCTTCTCCTCGTCGCTGAGCACCATGCCGATGCCGAACATCAGCGCGAAGAACATCAGCGACAGGATCGCGCCGTTGTCCGAGGCCGCCTGCAGCACGTTGCTGGGCACGATGGACAGCAGCATGTCCATGCCCTTGGGCGTTTCATGGATGCCGGCGACGATCTCCTTGCTGCGCTCGGCGTTCTCCGAGAGCATCTGCGCGGCCACCTGCGGGTCCACGCCGGCGCCCGGCTTGAGCACGTTCACCAGCACCAGGCCGATGGCCACCGCGATGCCCGACAGCAGCACCGTGTAGGCCAGCGTCTTCCAGCCGATCCGGCCCAGCGCACGGATGTCGCCCATCTCCGACACGCCCATGATCAGCGCCGAGAAGATCAGCGGCACGATCAGCATGAAGATCAGGTTGAGGAACAGCCCCGACAGCGGCGTGGTCACCCAGGCCATCACGCCCTTGGCGAACGCGGTCAGGCCCGGCACGCCCGGTCCGGCGGCGTGGACGATCAGGCCAAGCACCAGGCCCAGCGCGAAGCCAATGCCCATTTTCCAGTGCAGGGGCAGTTTCTTGCGGGTCGCAGCAGCCTCAGTCATGTAACGGCTTTCCTGTAATAAGTGAAATCAGCTTAGCAAAGCCGGTCGTGCCGGCCAGGCGGCGGCTCAGGATCGAACGGGATAGAGCGGCGCCAGGCCATTGTTCTCCGCCGCGGGCAGCGGCTGCCAGTGCGGTCCGTCATGGAAGGCGCGGCGCACGGCCTGCCGCGCGGCCACCATGTCGCCGCCGTCGGCCGACCAGCGCGCCCGCTGCATGGTCAGCAGCGCCTCGCGCTGGGCCGGGTCGGCCAGCCGCGCCAGCAGCGCGTCCAGCCCCTGCACCCCACCCATCGTCGCCAGCAGCGCGATGATCTCATCCAGGCCCTGGCTCTCCATCGCCCGGCGCAGCTCGGCGCGGGAGATCGAGGCCACCGGCAGGGCCGCCACGCCGTCGGTCGCCGGTGTGGGGGCGCCGCGCCGCCGCGCGCGGTGCCAGCCCCACGCCAGCGTGAGCAGCCATAGCAGGGCAAACCCGGCCGCCGTGGCGATCCAGCCCCACGGGCGCGCCGTGGCCGCGGCCGGCGCGAAAGGCAGCGCGTTGGACACGGCCGGCGCCTGGCCCGGCAGCGGCGAGCCGGTATCCACCGGCGGCGGCGTGGCCGGGGGCGTGCCGGCGCTGCCGGCCGCCACGGCCAGGGTCAGGTCGGGCAGGCGGGCCTCGCGGGCCTGCCCGGCCTTGACGTCCCACCACGGCATGCGCGGCCCGGGCACCTGCAGGGTGCCGGGGACACGGGGCACGATCGCGTAGCGCCGGGTCATCTTCAGCTGCGGGGTGCCCGCGCTGAAGGTCTCGTCATACTGGGCCGGCTCGGCGAACACCTGTGCGTCCGGGCCCGCCGACAGCGTCGGCAGGTCGGTGAACTGGGCACGGGTAGCGCCGTCGGCAACCGCCTCCACCACCACCGTGGCCGCCTCGCCGGCGCGTGCCGTGCTGGGCGCGAGGGTGTAGCGCAGGCGCAGGTCGTGCAGCGGCAGCCAGGGCTGGGGCGCGTCGGCCGGTTGCGGCTGCACCTGCAGGGTGCGCGCCGGGGCACTGGCGCGCAGCCGCCCGTCGCCGCCGCCGAACATGTCGTCGAAGAAGCCACCGGCCGCGCGCCCGCTGAACTGCGCCGCCGGCAACTGCAGCGGCCCGCTGCGTTCGGGGATCAGCAGGAAGCGCCGCTCCACCAGGTTGTAGCGGCGGCCGTTGACCTCGCGCACCAGGCTGCGGTCCTCGCCCACCCGCTGCAGCGAGGCGCCGTCGGGCGCGTCCAGCACCAGCTCGCCGGAGACCAGCTGCGAGGCGTAGAACAGGCGCACGACCACGCCCACGCTCTGCTGCACGTAGGGCGTGGCATCGTCCACCTCGGTCTGCATGAACACCGCGGCATTGCCGGGCACGGCCGCTGCGTCGCTGCCCGCCGCCACCTGCAGCTGCAGCGGCGCGGTGCGCTGCGCACCGACCTGCAACGCCGGGATCAGCAACGTGCCGGCGCGGCGCGGCGCCAGCACCACCGAGAACCGGTTGCGCGCGCTGCTGCCACCGCTGCCCCACTGCATCTGGCGGCTGCTGGTCTGCGCGCTGAGGTCGAAGTCGGTGCGCAGCGGCGCGTAATCGGGCGTGCCGCCGGCATCGCTCTCGATGCTCAGGGTGACCGTTTCGGCATCGCTGATCTGGGCGCGGTCCAGCCAGGCGCGGGTCTGGGCCTGCGCCGTGCCCACCAGCGCCAGCAGCAGCCAGCCGCCGATCTGCAACCAGCGTTGCGTGGTGGTGTGGATGCTCATCGTCCTTCCCGTTTCCTGCGTTCGTTTTCCAGTTGGAACTTGGCCCGCAACAGGCTGCCCGGGTCGTCGGGCACCCGGCGCATCCAGGCCTCCACGGCCTGGCGCTGCTCACGCTGCTGCGGGGTTTCGGCGGCCTGGCGCTGGGCCGCGGTGGCCTGCCCGTCCTTGCCGGGCTGGCCCTGGCGTTGCAGGGCCTGCTGCATCTGCTGGCGCTGGGCGGCATCGGCCTGCGCCTGCGCGGCCGCGTCGGCTGGGTTGGCCTGGCCCTGGCCCTGGCCCTGCTCCGGCTTGCCCGGCGATGACGGCGGTGCCTGGCCGTTCTCCGGCTTGCCCGCCTGGCCGGGTGAGGGCTGCCCTGGCTGGCCGGACTGCCCTGACTGGCCCGACTTCCCGTCCTGCCCGGCAGACGGCGATGCCTGTGGCGGCCCCTGCGGGTCCTGCGGCGAGGGCGGCGGCTTGCGCTTGCGCGCCGCGTCCACCGCGGCACGGTTGGCGACCGCATCGGCCATGCCCGGCGCCTGTTTCAGCGCCTTGTCGTAGGCCGCGATGGCGGCGTCGTATTGGCCCTGACGGGCCAGCGCATTGCCGAGGTTGTACTGGCCGATGGCGCTGTCGATGCCGTCGAACTGCTGCTGGGCCGCCTTGAAATCACCCGTGCGGTAGGCCGCCACGCCGGCCGCGAGCCGCTGCTGGTCGGCCTGGTCGGCGCGCTGCCACCAACCGCCCTCGGCGGCCTGCGCCGGCGCGGGCAGCGCCAGCGGCAGCGTGGTGCACAGCAGCAGTGCCATGGCCATGCTGCGCCGGCGGAACGCCCACAAGGCCAGCAGCATCAGCGGCGGCAACAACCAGAACCCTTCGTCGCGCCAGGCCAGCCCGTTGCCGTCCTGGCGGTCGTCCTGGCTGACGCCCGGCGTCAGCACGCCCAGTTGCTTGAGGTCGGCATCGTCGCTGGCAATGCGCGCATAGGTGCCGCCACCATCGCTGGCCAGCGCACGCAGCGGCGCCTCCTCCAGCCGGGCCTGGTCGATCTGGCCGTCACCGCTGCGGAACGCCGCACCGGCCGGCGTGCCCAGGCCCAGCACCGAGACCTTGAAGCCCTGCCCGCGCGCGGCCCGCGCCGCGCTGCTGGCCGCGGCATCGGCGCGGTCGGTGATCAGCAGGATGTCGCCGCCACGCGCGCCGGACTGCTGCAGCAGCAAGACCGCCGCGTCCAGCGCGCGCTCGGCGCGCTGGCCGTCACGCGGCATCACGTCCGGGCCCAGCGCATCCAGGTACAGCGCCACGTTGGCGGTATCGGCGGTCAGCGGCGCCACGGTGTAGGCATCATCGGCGTAGACCAGCAGCGCCACTTCCCCGCCCTGGCGCTCGCGCAGCAGGGTGGCCAGCTTGGCCCGCGCCTGCAGCAGGCGCGACGGCGGCAGGTCGGTCGCGGTCACCCGCGAAGACAGGTCCAGGGCCACCACCAGCGGCGATGGTGACTGCCACAGCGGCTGGGCCACCTGGCGCCAGCTCGGGCCGGCCAGGGCCAGCACCGCCAGGGTCCAGCCAAGCAGCAGCAGGACCAGCCCGCCCCACGCGCGCTGCCCGCCCGCCACCAGCAGGTGGCGCAGCAGGTGCGCATCCACCGCGCCCTGCCAGGCCGTGCCACGGCGGCGGCGCCAGTACCACAGCGCGGCGATCAGCGGCAGCGCCAGCAACGCCCACAACGCATGCGGGCGCACCAGGTGCAGGGCAGTCCAGGCCGCGCTCATGCCCAGCGCCTCGGCAGCAGCCAGGCCAGTGCGGCCAGGAGGACGGCCAGCGCCAGCGGCCAGGCATAGCGCTCGATGCGCGGGCGCACCGCCGGGCCGGCCGAGGTGACCGGTTCCAGCCGCTGCAGCTCGGCATAGATGCCGGCCAGCTCATCGGTATTGCGCGCCCGGAACGCGCGCCCGCCGGTCAACGTGGCGATCTTCTGCAGGGTGGCCTCATCGACCGGATCGTCGCCGGCGGCTATCCGCATCCCGAACATGCTGAAGCCGCCGTCGCCCCCGAAGGCCACGGTGTACACGCGCACGTCCTCGGCCTTGGCCAGCTCGGCCGCGCGCAGCGGCTCCAGCGCCCCGGCGTTGCTGATGCCGTCGGTGAGCAGGATCAGCACGCGCTGGCCCTTGGGTTGTTCGCGCAGGCGCTTGACCGCCAGCGCGATCGCATCGCCGATGGCGGTCTCGCTGCCGGCCAGGCCAACCACGCTGTCGCCCAGTTGCTGGCGCACGCTGGCCAGGTCGCTGGTCAACGGGGTGAGGGTGTAGGCGCGCTCGCCGAAGATCAGCAGGCCCACGCGGTCGCCGGCGCGGCGATCCAGGAAGTCGGCCAGCACCGCCTTGGCCGCGGTCAGGCGTTCCACCAGCTGGTGGCCGAGCATCATGTCCGGCTCGCGCATGCTGCCGGACACGTCCACGGCGAGCATCATCTGTCGCCCCTGCTGCGGCGGGCTGACCGCCTCGCCAAGCTCCTGTGGCCGCGCGGCGGCCAGGCACAGGCATGCCCAGGCCAGCCACAGCAGCAGGCGGCCCACGCCGAAGCTGCGCCCCGCGCCGCCTGCGCCCAGCGCCTGCAACTGCGCAGCCGCGTACGGCACCCGCAGGGCGGCGGTGTTGGCAACGCGGCGGGGCCAGGCCAGCATCAGCACGGGCAGCGGCAACGCGGCCAGCATCCACGGCCAGGCCAACAGCGCCAACCAGGACAGCCAGCTTGGCCAGCCACTCAGCATGTCCTGCGGCAGCGCCAGCGCGATCATCGGCGCCGCCCGGCGACCAGCGCCAGGAAACGGGCCCGGGCCAGCACCCGCAGGCGCTGTACCGCTTCGGGGTCCACCTGTGGGCGGTAGCCGCCGTCCAGCAACAAGCGGCCATCGCCTTCGGAGAAGGCACGGCTGCCGGGGGCATCCAGGAAGGCCAGCCACGCCGGGCCCTGCAGCAGTTCGGCACCGGGGCGGCGTGCGCGCGCGGCCCGGCGCAGCAGCGCGGCGATGGCCGCCACCTGTTCGACCGGGGTCTGCGCCTGCGCCAGCGCCTCGTCGAAGGTGCGCATCCAGCGCTGCTCGCGGCGCCGGGCTCGCGCCCGCCAGGCCCACCACAGCAGGATCAGCGCCAGCAGCGCGAGCGCCACCAGCCACCAGCCCGGCGCGGGCGGCCACACCGATGGCGCAGGCGGCAGGTGCACATCGCGCAGCGGCAGCGCCGTGGGCGCGGTCATGCCACCACCGCCGACGGCATCGGGCTCAACCAGCAGTCGCTGGCGTCATCGGTGGCCACCACGTGCACCTGGATGCGGCGCGCCGCCAGACGGGTCTGCAGCGCCTCCAGCGGTGCCACGAAGCGGTCACGCCAATGCTCGCGCACGGCGGCGCGGTCCAGGTCGAGCAGCACGCGCCGACCTTCGGAGAGGAAGGCCAGCGGTGCCGAGGGCGGCGCCAGTTCCAGCGGGTCCACCAGCAGCATCACCACCACCTCGTGATGCATGGCCAGCGCGGTCCAGCGCGACGGCGTGATCGACGCGGCCTGGGCAGGGTCGGCCAGCACCACCACGCGCGCGCCGGGGCGCAGCAGGCGCGCGGCCTGTTCGAGCGCGCGGTCCAGGCCGGCATCCTCGGCCGGCGGCTGCGCGTACCAGCGGGTCAACGCGTCCAGCACGCGCAGCACGCCACGGGTGCCACCGGCCGGCGGCAGGGGCGCCTCCAGCGCACTGCCCCGCAGGGCGGCCAGGCGATCGCCCTGCCGCTGTGCCAGCCACGCCGCGATCGCGCCGACGCGCGCGGCCTGCACCGACTTGAAGCGGACCCGGGTGCCGAAATACAGCACCGGGTGGGTATCGGCGACCAGCAGCGTCAGGCGCTCGCGCTCGGCCTGGAACAACTTGGTGTGCGCGCGGCCGGTGCGCGCGGTGACGCGCCAGTCGATGTGGCGCGCATCGTCACCGGCCACGTATTCGCGGGATTCGGCGTACTCCATGCCACGCCCGCGCATTGGCGCCGGCGCGCTGCCGGCATGGCCAAGCCGGCCACGCCGGGCCGGCGCCAACCGGTGCGCGTTGCGCCGCAGCGCCACCAGCTCGGCCAGGCGGGGCTGCAGGCCATCGCCCTCGGCCGCCCCGGCGGTGGTGTCCCGGTCCGATCGCATCGCGGTCAGGGGGCCGGCACGCGGGCCAGCAGTTCGGCCACCAGGCGGTCGCCTTCCCAGCCTTCGGCCGTGGCTTCGTAGCTGGGCAGCACGCGATGGCGCAGCACGTCCGGTGCCACGCTGCGCACGTCGTCGGGGGTGACGAAATCGCGGCCGGCCAGCCAGGCGCGCGCACGCGCGCAGCGCTCCAGCGCGATCGACCCGCGCGGACTGGCGCCCCAGGCGATCCGCCGGCCCAGGGCCGGGTCGTAGCGGCTGGCATCGCGCGAGGCCAATACGATCTCGATCAGGTAGCGTTCCAGTGCCGGGGCCATGTGCAGCGACAGCACCGCCTTGCGCGCGTCGAACACGTCCTGCAGCGGCATCCGCGGCGGCGCCGGCGGCGGCGGGCCAAGCGCATCGCGCGCGCGCTCGCGGGCCAGGCGCAGGATCTCCGCCTCGGCATCCGAGTCGGGGTAGCCGATGCGCACGTGCATCAGGAAACGATCCAGCTGCGCTTCGGGCAACGGGAAGGTGCCCTCCTGCTCGATCGGGTTCTGCGTGGCCATCACCAGGAACAACGCCGGCAATGCATAGGTGTGCCGGCCCACGGTGACCTGGCGCTCGCCCATCGCCTCCAGCAGCGCCGACTGCACCTTGGCCGGGGCCCGGTTGATTTCATCGGCCAGCAGGATCGGGTGGAAGATCGGGCCGGGCACGAACTCGAAGCGCCCTTCCTGCGGGCGCCAGATCTCGGTGCCGGTGAGGTCGGCCGGGAGCAGGTCGGGGGTGAACTGCACGCGCGAGAAATCCGCTTCCAGGCGGGCGGCCAGGGCGCGGATCGCGGTGGTCTTGGCCAGGCCGGGCGCGCCTTCGACCAGCAGGTGGCCATCGGCCAGCAGGGCGATCAGCAGGCGGTCGACCAGCGCGGCCTGGCCGACGATCTCGGCCGAGAGGGCATCGCGCAGCGCGCGGAAGCCATCGTGCAGGCGGTCGTGGGCGATGTCGGCGGCAGCCGGGGCGTGGGTATCGTCGGTGGGCATCGGGGGAGGCAGGTTCATGGCGTCCATGTGACCTGCGCGAGGTGCGCAAGGTTCCATCGACATGATGGCAGGGCAGACCCCGCTGCGGGATCAAGATTGCCTGAACGCGAAAAGGGCCGCACGAGGCGGCCCTTTCGCTGCAGGCGGTGCGCCGACCTCAGTTGGTGCGGGCCACGCGCAGCACCTTCGGGGTGACGAAGACCAGCAGTTCGGCCTTGTCCTTGTTGCGGCTGCGCTTCTTGAACAGATTGCCCAGGAAGGGCACATCGCCCAGGAACGGCACCTTGTTGACGCTGTTGCGGTCGGTGAACTCGTACACGCCGCCGATGACCACCGTCTGGCCGTCTTCCACCAGCACCGCGGTGTTCACTTCGCGGCGGTTGATGGTCGGGACCTGGCCGTAGCCTTCCAGCACGATGTAGCTCTCCACTTCATCCTTCTTGACCGCCATGTTCAGGAACACGCGGTTGTCGTTGGTGATGGTGGGGGTGACCTTCAGTTCCAGCAGCACTTCCTTGAACTGCACGTTCGGGGTGGCCACCGTGCCCACGCCGCCGCCACCGCTGATGGTGACGTAGCCGATTTCCTTACCCTGCTTGATGGTGGCTTCACGCTGGTTGGTGGTGACCACGCGCGGGTTGGAGATCACTTCACCACGCGATTCCTGCTGCATGGCCGACAGCTCCACGTCCAGCAGGTAACCGGCGTTGAGGATGGACAGTGCCAGCGAACCGGGGTTGCTGGCCGCGGCCACCGGCAGGTTCCAGTTCAGGCCACGGGTGATCGAGGACGGGGTGCGCACCGGGGCCGGCCCGGTGCTGCCACCGGCGATCCACTCGTTCACCGCCTTGGCGTACTCGTTCTGCGAATCCACCTGCGACTGCCGGGTGGCCGCATTGGCCGCCAGGTTGCCGCTGAAGTAGGCGTTGTCGCGGCTGCCGCTGATGCCGAACTTCGCACCCAGCTCGCGGGCGAAGGTATCGGTGGCGATCACGATGCGGCTTTCGATCAGCACCTGGTCGACCGGGCGGTCGATGACGTTGATCAGCTCGCGCATGCGCGCCAGCTTCTTGGGGATGTCGCTGATCATGAGCGTGTTGGTGCGCTCGTCGGCCACGATGCGACCGCGCGAGGACAGGAACCCGCTGTCTTCCTGCGAGCTGCTGCCACCACCGGCACCACCACCACCGCCGCCGCCGATGCCCTTGGCTTCGGTGAGGGCTTTGAAGATCTGCACGGCGTTGTGGTAGTTGATCTGGATGTAATCGGTCACCAGGTCTTCGCGGTTCTCGATCGCGATGCGCGCGTCTTCCTTGTCCTGCTCGAACTTGGCCAGCTCCGGCTGCGGGGCGACCCACACCACGCCGCCTTCGCGACGCTTGTCCAGGCCCTTGGCCCGCAGCACGATGTCCAGCGCCTGGTCCCACGGCACGTTGACCAGGCGCAGGGTGACGTTGCCTTCGACGCTGTCGGAGGCCACGACGTTGAGATTGGACTCCTCGGCGATCAACTGCAGCACCGTGCGCACCGGCACGTCCTGGAAGTTGAAGGTCACCGGCTTGCCACTGTAACCGCGCTGGCCGACGGCGGCTGCCGCCTGGGTCACCGTGGTGGCGTTGATCGCGCCGGTGGCCGGGGCTTCCTTGCGCGGGCTGATCTCCACCACGTATTCGTTGCCGGTCTGGTAGGCCAGCGACTCGAACGCGGTGTTGGTGTTGAGCACCAGCTGGGTGCCGCCGCCATAGGGCTTGGGATCGATGCGCTGCACCGGCGTGGCGAAGTCGGTCACGTTGATCGACTTCTGCAGGTTCTCCGGCAGGCGGACGTTGCCCACGTCGATGACCACGTTGTTGCCCTGGGTTCGCAGGTCCGGGCTGGCGCCCTGGCCGTCGAACTTCAGGATCAACCGGCCCGCGCCGTCTTCACTGCGCTTGAAGTCGATCTTGGACACCGACAGCGAGGCCGGCGCGGTGGCCGGTGCCGCGGCGGCCGGCGTGGGTGCTGCCGCCGGCGTTGCCGCCAGCAGCGTGCCATTGGCCACCATGAGCGCGACTCCCAGCGCGCACAGGTGGATCAGCTTCGGGCGCCGGTTGGGACGCTGCCGCATGGCATTGGAAAAGGTCATCGTGCTATCCCCATAATCAATCATTGATCTTCAAGCGCAAGCGAAGCAGGCCGTTCCAGCCAGCCGCCCGCGCCATCCGGCACCAGTTCAATCAGTTCGATCCGGTCTTCGAAGACCCCGGTCACGCGGCCGTCGCTCTGCCCCATGTACACGCCTGGACGCACCCGATAGGTGACCTTGTCCGGCGCCATCACCAGCGCGACCAGCCCGCCCCCGTTGCCGATCGAACCCACCATGTCCAAGGCATCCAGCGGGAAGGCTTCCAGCGGCTCCTTGCGACGGTTCGGATCGGGACGAAGCCCCGAGCCGCCCTGTGGATTGGTCCAGGCGTCGGTGAACGGATCGCGCATTCCCTGCGCGGAATACTCAAACGTTTCGAACTGCTGCATCACCGGCAGTGGTTCCAGCGGCGGCGCCGGGCGTGCGCGCACGTCCTCCACCCACTTGGTCAGGTTCGGCGCATCGCCCGGGGTGCTGCTCACCCCGCGCGCGCAACCGGCCAGCAATGCCAGCAACAGCAGCCCACAGATCCTAGCGGTCATTCCCAGGCTCATTTCTTGCCTCCGGACCGGGACTTCTTGCCCTTGGCGTCTTTGGCTTCTTTGGCGGCGGCCGCCTTTTCCTGCGCTTCCATCTCAAGCTCGTCCAGGTAGCGGTAGGTCTTGACCGTGCCCGACAGCTCCAGCGCACCGCTGCGCGCGGTGATGCCGGTCTTGGGATCCTTGGGCTTCAGGTTGATGTCGTGCATGGTCAGGATGACCACGCGCGGCAACGAGGCCACGCCGCTGACGAAGGCACCGAACTGGTGGTAGCTGCCCACCATGCGCAGGGCGATCGGCTTCTCGGCGTAGAACTCCTTTGGCTGCTCGGCACCGGGCTGGAACAGCTCATTGACCAGCCCGCTGGACAGCGCGGTCTGCGAGATGTCGATGATCAGGTCCGGCATTTCGGTCTTGCTGGGCAGCTGGCGCAGCATCTGCTGCAGCACCTGCTCCATCTGGAGGAGCTGCTGCTTGAGCGGCTCCAGGTTGACCGCGCGGCCCTGTTCCTTCTCGAACTCGGCACGCAGGCCGACTTCGGTGCGTTCCAGGCCCTGCAGCTGTTCGCGCTTGCCGCTGATCAGGGCAAACCAGGCCAGCAGCACGATCAGCGCCGACAGCAGCACGCAGAACACCACCTTGGCCTTCTGCGGCCAGTTGCCGATGTTGTTGAAGTCCAGCTCTTTGAGGTTGATCTTCTGGCTCATGCGGCCCCCTTCTGCGGCGTACTGGACGCAGCCGGTTGTGCCGGTGCGGCGGGCGGGGCGAGACGGCTGCCGGACGGCTTGCCCGGCGCGGCGGCCGGATCGGTCGCTGCCGGGGCGGCGGCCGGTGCCGGAGCGCCTGCCGGTGCCGGCGACAACGGTGCCACCGGTGCCGCTGCCGGGTCGGCGGTGCCGGCCGGGACCACGCTGCCATCCGGACCCACGCCGTCCACCGGTGCGCTCTGCGCCGGCAACGTCACCTTGACCACGAACATGTACGGCAGGGCGCTGATGTCCGTCACCGGACCCACGCTGCCCGCCTTCTGGTCCGGCTTCTTGGCCTCGATCACCGACAGTTCCGGCTTGCTCATCCAGCCGGAGCTTTCCAGGTTGCGCATGTACGCGCTGACCCGGGCATTGGACTGGGTGCGGCCTTCCAGGGTGAGGATGTCCCCTTCCTGCTTCAGCGCGGTCAACACCACCCCGTCGGGGATGGTGCGCACCAGCGCGTCGAACAGGTGGACCATCTGCGAGCGCTTGGACTGCAGTTCCTCGATCACCTTCTTGCGCGCCAGCAGGCGGTCCTTCTGGCGGTCAAGGCGGTCGATCTCCTTGTTCTGCTCCTTGACCTTGGCGATCTCGGCGGTCAGGAAGCTGTTGCGCTCCCCCTGCCCGCTGACCTGACGGTCGTAGTAGAACCAGATCATCAACGACAGCAGCACGCCACCGATGGCGGCAAAGCCCAGCATGCCGTAGAAGTCGCGCTGGCGCTGCTTGCGCCGCTCGGCGCGCCACGGCAGTAGATTGATTCTTGCCATCAGTCGAAGCTCCTCAGCGCCAGACCGGTGGCAATCATCAGCGCCGGCGCGTCCTGGGCCAGGGCATGCGCCTGCACCTTCGGACCCAGCGTCATCTGTGCCAGCGGATTGGCCACCACGGTGGCCACGCCCAGCTGTTCCTCCACCATCTCCGGCAGCCCGGCCAGCGCCGCGCACCCGCCGGCCAGCACGATGTGATCCACGCGGTTGAACTCGCTACCGGCGTAGAAGAACTGCAGCAGGCGGCTGATCTGCTGGACCGTGGCTTCCTTGAACGGCTCCAGCACTTCCATCTCGTAACTTTCCGGCAGCCCGCCCTGGCGCTTGGCCAGGCCGGCTTCCTCGTAGGTGAGGCCATAGCGGCGCATCACTTCGTCGGTCAACTGCTTGCCGCCGAACACCTGCTCGCGGCTGTAGAGGCTACGGCCGCCGCGCAGGACGTTCAGGGTGGTCATGGTGGCCCCGATGTCCACCAGGGCGACCACGCCATCGCTGGCGATGGGCAGCTCGCTGGCGACCAGGGCAAAGGCGTTTTCGACCGCGAAGGCCTCCACGTCCATGACCCTGGCGGTCAGGCCGCCCAGTTCCAGCGCCGACTGGCGCAGCTCCACGTTCTCCGACCGCGACGCCGCCAACAGCACCTGGACCATTTCCGGGTTGTTGGGGATGGCGCCCAGCACTTCGAAGTCGAGGTTCACTTCCTCGATCGGGTACGGGATGTAGTTGACCGCTTCGAGTTCGACCTGGGCTTCCATGTCGTTCTCGTCCAGGTCGGCCGGCATCGGGATCAGTTTGGTGATCACCGCCGAACCGGCCACAGCCGCGGCAGCGTGCCGGGCCTTGGTACCGGAACGGTTCACGGCACGTCGGATAGCTTCACCGACGGCCTCGACCTCTACGATGTTCTTCTCCACCACCGCATTCGGCGGAAGTGGTTCCACAGCGTAATGTTCCACGCGGAAACGATTGCCACTGCGGGAAAGCTGCAAGAGCTTTACTGCAGTCGAGCTGATGTCGACGCCAATAAGCGGCGACTGGCTTTTTGGGATA
This sequence comes from Stenotrophomonas sp., assembly GCF_036662295.1. GTDB lineage: Bacteria > Pseudomonadota > Gammaproteobacteria > Xanthomonadales > Xanthomonadaceae > Stenotrophomonas. The sequence continues at coordinate 2,899 of NZ_JAVWXA010000048.1, read as the reverse complement.
AGCCCCACGGTTTCTCCCCTGCCGACGGGCACTTGGACGCAGAACCTGCGCCCGCGCATTAATAACGTTTTTTTAGCAAAGCGCAACCGTTCGCGGCAAAACGTGCACTGCGACACGTTTCACACGTCCCCAAACGATGATCGACCTGCTCTCCCCAGGAACGGCCCCAGCCGTTCCCTTGCGTAATCTATACTCTGCGGCCACGAAATTCGCAATCGGAATCTGTCACTGATGACACGCTTTCGCCGCTGGCTGCGCTGGTTGCTGGTCGCCTTCCTGGTCCTGGGCCTGATCGGCGCCGCCGTCGCAGGTGGCCTCTACTACGCTGTTTCCTCCAAGCTCCCGGACGTGCAGACCCTGCGCGACATCGAGATGCAGGAGCCCATGTACGTCTATGCCAGCGATGGCAAGCTGATGGCCGTGTTCGGCGAGTCGCGGCGCGTCCCGATCACCATGAAGGAGGTGCCCGAGCGTCTCAAGCAGGCCTTCCTGGCCACCGAGGATGCCCGGTTCTACGAGCATGGCGGGGTGGACTACAAGGGCATCGGCCGCGCGGTCTGGCTGCTGGCCACCACCAACGACAAGCGGGTGCCGGGCGGTTCGACCATCACCCAGCAGGTGGCCCGCCAGTTCTTCCTGAGCTCCGAATACAGCTACACCCGCAAGCTGGCCGAGATCCTGCTGGCGCGCAAGATCGAGTCCGAGCTGAGCAAGGACGAGATCTTCGAGCTGTACCTGAACAAGAGTTTCTTCGGCAACCGCGCCTACGGCGTGGCCGCGGCGGCCGAGTTCTACTACGGCAAGAAGCTGGGCGAGCTGGACCTGGACGAGATGGCCTCGCTGGCCGGCATCCCCAAGTTCCCCTCCTCGGGCAACCCGATCAGCAACCCCGAGCGCGCCCGCGAGCGCCGCGACTTCTACGTGCTGCAGCGCATGGCCAGCCTGGGCTTCATCAGCCAGGCCGAGGCCGACGCCGCCAAGGCGGTGCCGATGCACGCCAGCGCGCATGAGCCGCCGGTGCAGGTGGACGCCCCGTACGTGGCCGAGCTGGTCCGCCAGGAGATGATCGCCCGCTTCGGCGGGGACGTGGTCAACAAGGGCTACCACGTCACCACCACCATCAACGCCGAGCTGCAGACCGCGGCCAACATCGCCGTGCGCGATGGCCTGCGGGTCTACGACCACCGCCACGGCTGGCACGGGGTGGAGCAGCACTTCGAGGTGCCGGCCGACGCCGATGCCAAGGCGCTGGCGGCCAAGCTGGTCGGCATTCCGGCCCAGTCCGGGCTGCTGCCGGCCATCGTGGCCTCCACCGCCGCCGACGGCAGCGCCACCGTGGTGCTGGCCAACCGCAACGAGCTGGTGCTGCCGGTGGCAGCCAGCCGCTGGGTCAACAAGAGCCCGGCCACCCTGCTGACCCGTGGCGACCTGGTGCGCGTGCGGGCTGGCGAGAAGGAAGGCGAGTGGCTGATCGACCAGATCCCGCGCGGCCAGTCCGCGCTGGTCTCGCTGGATGCCGAGAGCGGTGCGCTGAAGGCCCTGGTGGGCGGTTTCAGCTTCTCCGGCAACAAGTTCAACCGCGCCACCCAGGCCCGCCGCCAGCCCGGCTCGAGCTTCAAGCCGTTCATCTATGCGGCGGCCTTCGACAAGGGCTTCAACCCGGCCTCGATCGTGCTCGACGCCCCGGTGGTGTTCCGCGACCGCCGCGGCAAGACCTGGTCGCCGCAGAACGACGGCGGCGGCTTCCGTGGCCCGATGCGCCTGCGCGAGGCGCTGGTGCAGTCGCGCAACCTGGTCTCGGTGCGCCTGCTGGACGGCATGGGCGTGGACTACGCGCGCAAGTACATCAGCGAGTTCGGCTTCGCCGAGGCCGAGCTGCCGCCCAACCTGTCGATGTCGCTGGGCACCGCCTCGCTCACCCCGCTGTCGGTGGCGCGCGGCTATGCCGTGTTCGCCAACGGCGGCTCGCGCGTGGACACCTGGGTGATCGACCAGGTGACCGACCGCGACGGCAACGTGGTGTTCAAGGAAAACCCGGCCATGGCCTGCCGCGACTGCGCCGGCACCAGCGGCGGCGCCCCGGTCAGCCAGGTGGTGGATGGCTTCAACTTCGGTGCGGCCGCCGCGCCTGCGCCGGCTGCCACGGCCGCCGCGCCGACCCCGGCGGAAGCCCCGAAGCCCGTCAACCCGGATGGCAAGGTCGCCCCGCGCGCGATCGATGCACGCACGGCCTACCAGCTGGTCTCGATGATGCGCGACGTGGTCCAGCGCGGCACCGGCACCGCGGCCAAGATACTGGGCCGCGAAGACGTGGGCGGCAAGACCGGTTCCACCAATGACCACCGCGACGCCTGGTTCTCCGGCTTCGGCGGGCCCTATGCCACCACCGTGTGGGTGGGCCGCGACGACTTCCGCTCGCTGGGCTACCGCGAATACGGCGGCAAGGCGGCCCTGCCGATCTGGATCGACTACATGCGCGTGGCGCTCAAGGACACCCCGGTGGCCAAGAACGACCCGCCCTCGGGCATGGTCCAGGCCTCGCTCAACGGCGCCACCGAGTGGGTCAAGGTGGAAGACATGGACAAGATCGAAGACTTCAGCTTCGAGGCCCATACCCCGCAGGCCGACGACGCCGCCTTCGACATCTTCTGACCCATGCGCCGGGCACGCCCCGGCGCGGCGGACGGACACAGGCCGGGCATTGCCCGGCCTTTTTTTGTGCGACCGGTGGTCACGTCCAGGGCGATCGGATGCGCTGGTATGACGGTGGTCACGTCCGGGCGATTGAATTCGGTGGTAGAGCCACCCCAAGGGTGGCTGCTCTTCGGTCCGGCGTTACGCGCAGCCACCCATGGGGTGGCTCTACCGGCGGGAGGGCTTGCGCGCAGCCCCCCCTGGG